>NZ_JBQFQR010000001.1:0-407820 GCF_056536985.1 Ruegeria sp. CH8
TCCCACCGTCACACTCCAATCCTGCCTGCTCGACAGAGAAGTGTGACACTTCTACTTTGCTAATATGGGACATTTTAACTTTGCTGCTTCATGATTAATGCGTGTAACTAGGATTCAACTTTGTTGAAAAGTGTCAGAGCGACCTTGGTCAGCGCAGACCAAAGGTTATGCTGTACTTCCGAGCTCCATTCAATATGTCATTAGAGCTTTAGTCAAAATGACCGGTCATTTACCGGTCATTTTGCTGAAGTTCTGACAGTAGATTTGTGCCGAACCGGTCGTTTAACGATGGTAGTTGTCTCCAGAACAAAGTCAGACGAACTTAAACGAACCGCCAATGAATTGAATAGACCGACTACATATCATAAGTGAAACCTTACCATTTTTAAGGGTGAGCAATCTTAAATATCGGATAAGGCTGTGCAGGATTTAAGATCAGACATCGTGCAAGTGTACACAAACCCTATGTCCGTTCATCATTATGCCGTGCCAAGTAAGGTGCAGCTTTTGGATCATCTTGCTGCCGAATTGATTGCTTCATAGCGTACTGCTTACGGTTGTGGTTCGGCGTCTTTGTTCGTACGATTCCTCTTATTCCTAATTTTTAAAAGGACACGAGTTTGCAAGAGCCGACGATTGGATGCCCAAACTGTGGAACAGAAATTAAACTTACTGAGTCGCTCGCGGGGCCCTTGTTAGCTGCGACCCGAAGTGAGTACGAAGAGAAACTAAACGCACAAAGAAAGAGCTTCCAGAGTCGCGAGGAAGCTCTCATGCTGAAGGAAGCAGAGCTTCAAGACGCGAAAGAAACCTTGGACAAGCAGCTAGAAGACCGCTTGAAGGTCGAGCGCGCGACAATCGCGGATCAAGAGAAACAAAAAGCCCAAGTCGCTTTGAAATCTGAGATCGACGCCAAAACCACTCAACTAAGTGAGTTGGAAGCTGTGCTCAAGACTAACAACGAAAAGCTTGCTGAAGCCCAAAAAGCCCACGCCGCCCTTATCAAAAAGGAACGCCTGCTTGACGATCAAAAGCGAGAACTTGAGCTGACTGTTGAGAAGCGAGTCCAGCAGTCGATAATGGAAGTTAGGAAAAAAGCCAGAGAAGAAGCTGAAGATGAGCTCAAACTAAAGGTTTCCGAGAAGGAAGAACAAATACTGTCTATGCAGAGACAGATAGAAGAGTTGCGGCGAAAGTCCGAACAAGGCTCTCAACAGCTCCAGGGGGAAGTCATGGAGCTACATTTAGAACAAGAGCTCACATCTAGATTTCCACAGGACAGCATTCAACCGGTCCCCAAGGGGGAGTTTGGTGGGGATGTTCTTCAAATTGTAAGCACACCCAACGGAACTCATGCAGGCTCGATCTTATGGGAGTCAAAGAGAACTAAAAACTGGAGTGACGGTTGGTTGGCGAAACTTCGTGGCGATCAACGAACTGCAAATGCAGACATTTCGATACTAGTTTCTCATACGCTTCCTAAGGAACTCGATAGTTTTGGCCAAAAAGACGGCGTCTGGGTCACGTCACCAAGATTCTGTATCGGTTTGGCAATTGCCCTGCGACAATCACTCACTGAAGTAGCCATGACGAAGCATGCTCTGGATGGCCAAGAAACCAAAATGGAGCTTGTTTATGACTATTTGACAGGCCCAAAGTTCAAGCACCGGGTCGAAGCTATCGTCGAGAAGTTCTCAGATATGCAGGCCGATTTAGAGCGAGAACGGAAGGCGATGACTCGCCTTTGGGCAAAACGTGAAACCCAAATCCAAAGCGTAATCGAAAGCACGGTAGGGATGTATGGGGATTTACAGGGTATCGCAGGCCGAGCCATTCAAGAGATTGAAGGGCTAGATTTACCGTTGCTGAGCGACGATTAAAACAATTCAAAAAATGAAGAACTCAATATGCATATCAAGAAGTTGGTCGTCAAAAATTTCAAACAGATACATGATGAAACTTTCGATTTTAATGACGACGTCAATATACTTGTTGGCGACAACGAAAGTGGCAAAAGTACAATCCTGGAAGCCATCGAGCTCTGCCTGAACCTTCGTTATCGTGGGAAACCACTATCATCCAGCTTGTCTGCCGACCTATTCAACCTTGACGCCGTGTCCAGTTTCCTCTTGGGAAAAAAAGACCAAAGCTCATTCCCTGAGATTTTGATTGAAGCCTACCTGGATGGAGACAGCGACCTGAAGGGGTCTAACAATACTCTAGGCAAGAATTGTCCTGGTTTATTCGTACGTATATTTTTTGACCCGGAACTTGCCGATGCCTACCTCGAATATGCAAAGAACCCAGACGAGATTTTGTCGTTACCCATAGAGTTTTATAGATTTGAATGGTTTGCGTTTTCTTGGGCCAAACTAACTCAACATAATAAAAAAATTACTTGTCTTTTTGTTGATCCGACAACCTTGCACCCGACTATGGGAACACGGCGGTATATTTCAGATATTCTTGAAACTGCGCTGGCGAAGGCCGACAAGACTCGGCTGAACGTCAACTATCGACAGTTAAAAAAGAAATTCGACACAGAGTCCGATGTTATAAAGATCAATGATGAGTTGGATTTACATGATGAAATTACGGATAAGAACCTCGAATTTTCTATAGAGAGCTCATCACAATCGAGCTGGGAGAACAATTTACAACTAAATCTGGACAGAATTCCGTTCACCCAAATTGGAAAGGGCGAACAACACCAGGTTCAAATGAAGCTAGCTCTCTGGCAAAGGTCATCGTCGGCGAATGTTGTCATGATCGAAGAACCAGAGATTCATCTTTCTCATATGAACCTAGTAAAGCTGGTAAAGTTCATTGAAAATAGGCACCGAGGTCAGCAGATATTCCTGACGACGCACAGTTCCTACGTACTCAACAAGTTGAGTTTTGAAAAAATCTGCCTGCTTGCAGAGGGCTATAAGCGCTTACAAGATATTGACCCCAAAACCGTAAAGACCCTTAAAAGACTGCCTGGTTATGACACGTTGCGCGTCGTATTGAGCAAGAAATCCATCCTTGTCGAAGGACCTTCCGATGAGCTCATACTGAAGAAAGTCTACCTAAGAACTTTTGAGAGGCTTCCAGAGGAGGATGGGATCGATATCATAGTTGTTCGAGGCATTGGATTTAAGAACTTCTTAAACATAGCTCAACACCTTGGAAATGCTGTCCATGTTGTCAAAGACAATGATGGGAACTGGCAAGAAAACATCGAAGATTGGCGAGCGCCATTCAATAAGTACCCTTTCATCCAAGTCTTTTCTCCAACGGAAAATCAAGAATACTCATTGGAGCCGGCATTCATCGAGGCAAACTCTCGGACGCAGGAGGAAATTGACGCCTATGCAAAAATAGTGCTGTCTTCCAAAACTTTCCGAAGGTACGACACAGGTGATTTAAACTCTAGAAAGTCGTTTCTATTAGATTGGTTCGCAGGTGTAGGAACGGGAGGGAAGAAGGTTGACGCGGCGATGCGCTTGTTTGATAGCGATCTGAAGTGCAAAGTGCCAACCTACATAGAAGAGGCACTAAGCTTTGACTAAGGAATTGGTTATTGCGTGTGCCGGAGCGGGGAAGTCCGCAAAAATCATCGATGAGGCAATTGATCGATATCGACACAATAAACGATCTTTGATCGTAACCTACACGGATTGCAATCAGCGCCAGATAACACGCCGAATATCCTCAAAGCTAGGGGCCGTTCCTGAAAAAATTAGGGTCAAGGGTTGGTTCACTTTCTTACTAGAAGATATGATCAGACCGTATCAGGCATGTATTCTTCCCAACCGAGTGGCCGGTCTGAAATTCAACGAGTCGAATCCGCACAAACGAGACAGATACACAATTCCCGGCCGCGCAGAGCGAACGGTGAGCGGTGAGATCAACTTCAAACATTTCGTTACACAGAACTCACTGAAGGCGCACTCGGCCTACTTGTCAAAGTTTGCCTGTAGAGTTGCAGAAGAAACAAACATTGTAAGGAAAGTTGGTCACAAGTCCTACAAGATTGGACACGCAATTGAGCGTCTTGAAGAGATTTATGACGCTGTATTCGTTGATGAAGTTCAAGACTTGGTGGGTTGGGACTTCGAGATAGTGAAGCTGCTTTCTGCTTGTCCCGATCTGGATGTCATTTGCGTAGGGGACTTTAGGCAGACAATCTACCAAACTCACAACGCGCAAAAGAAACCCAAAAGCAATGCTGAAAAAATAAAATATTTCCAAAACGTTGGCTTCGAGCTTTCGGAAATGAACAAAAGCCATCGTTCAATTGAAGCAATTTGCGCTTTCTCTGATACCATACACGAAGGCGCTAATCTCTCCGAAACTATTTCAGGCGTGGACGAACGCGATTTGCCTTCTTCTATTACGAACCATCTTGGTGTGTATCGGGTGAGAAAATCCGATTTTGATACCTACCACAAACAATATGAACCTGTCATCCTCAGGCAACGGCATGACACGGAAGTCAGCCTTTGTTCTGGGCGCGAAACATACAATTTTGGTCAGTCAAAAGGCATGACATTTCATCGTACATTGATTCTTCCGACCGGACCGCAGAAGGCATTCCTGCAAGGAAAGAAAGGCGCTTTTTCAGGCGGTTCTACGGAAAAAGCAGTTAACGCGTTTTACGTCGCAGTGACTAGAGCGAGATATAGTGTCGCTTTCCTAATGGACGAAGACGTTCTGCATCAGGGCGTTTGGGATTGGCGAACCTAGCGCCCATTAGAATCTGATGGACACCAAAATATGGGTAGGGAGACAGGATCGCGGAACCATCCGCTTGCTTTCAAGCGTCAGGTTGTTGTCGAGGCGCTAGCGTCACCGTCGATAGCTGCGATTGCCTGATGGCACGAAGTGAACGCGAACATGTTACGTCTTTGGTGCAAGGATGACCGTTTCCGCCCCGCGCCTGATACGGCTGTGCTGCTGCCGGTCGAGGTCATCCCGGACAGGCGGCACGACGGTCACACGAGCGCCGTACCGTGTCGAAGGTCGAGATCCTGATGCGGCCGGGCATCGTCTTCGCCCTGGTCGAAACCGCCAATCTGAACGGCGCAGATCCGCAAGCATGGCTGACTTGGGTGCTGGGACGCATTGCCAATCACAAGATCAACCGTCTCGACGAGTTGATGCCCTAGAGTTACGCTGCGCAGGCAGCGTGACAGGGAGGCCAATGTCCACACCAGAGCGCCTTCACCAGACGGTTGCAAAATATGCCACATATTGGTCATAGCACATAGGTTCCGGTGTCACTATGAAATCCATGTCAGTACGGGCGCCGAAGAGTATTGCTGAGCGCTTCAAAGCTGGCAAAAATAACCTGGTGTCCCTTGGCGATATGCTTGAGGAATTACTGGATAGTCAAAAATAGGGCAGGGGACCTAATCCCAAGATCAAAGACGCCTAGCTACCCGCTGGGCATTTTCATTTTTTTTCGACTTAATACCTGATACAATTGAATCTGCTAATTTTGCTTTTCGTATGGAATTTGGAATGAAGACGTTATTACTCTCACCGGTCGTGATAGGCATTTGGCTTGCAACTTACCCAGCCACTCTGGCGGCGCATGATGTAGATCAGTGCACCCCAAGTCACGTAGGGTACTTTAATCTTCAAAAGTCTAGCGGGGGTGTTGCCCCACATATTTTAGTTGCAACTGGTCAAGGCAACGACCAAGTCGTGACCTTGAAGTTAATAGACGTCTCCGGAAAGGTTGAAGTGTTCTGGCGAGAAACTGAGACTGATCCTAAATCAGGGAAAAAATTCAAGGTAACCGATGTATGGAGACCAACCAAGGGGGAGACTTCTATGGCGCGGAAGACCGCTCTCTTGTCTCTATCTATGTATCAGCCATCTAGAATCCGGGGTTGCTACCATTTTTAGACGGATAAGTTAGAAGCGTTTGACTACTGACCACGGCAAAAGATCAATCGGTTTGTTCTGACGCTCCCGGCAGACCGGACGCTTACAAAAAATACCAGAAAGCTCCAATGCAAGTGAAGTTGTGGTCTCTGTCAAATCAACCCATACGTTTTGGTTAAATTCCGGCTGACCGGCTACTCCCTAATTAAACGGCCTGTAGCTAGACGTTCAAATTCGTCAACAGACTCAACAAAGGTATGAGCAAGGAGGTTGAGGGCGCTTATCGTGTCATAAACGTCTAACGGAACGTCGAAATCGTTCCAGTTCTCTCTCATAACGGTTGCTAAATCCGTGTTAGTTGCCACGGGGTATGTTTTTAGCGCGATTTCTGAATTTAATGCATATGCGGCTTGCTTAACGGCATAAAAACTCTCGTTGATGGCTCGATCATTGAACTCATATCTAGCGCCAGTCCAATTGTGCGCGAGAGCGTCGATGCTATCGATACGATCATAGCGAAATGTATTTCCGAAGCTATGAGTTCGAAAGAAATCTAAATCACTATCTGTGATCAAGTCTCTAAACTTAGCATAGAGAGAGACATCATGCGACGTCGGTACCGGCTCTGTTTTTGTTCCTTGACGGACGTTCCATAGAAGCATCCCAACCCCGAGAACAGTTAGGAAAAAACCTACTGAAAAGTTAAGCCAAAGAGGCACTTCCGGAAGTCTTACTTTTATTCCGAACGTTTGCAATACGCTTACAATCACATGCTGCCAAAAGCCTGTCAGCGCCCCAACTCCGCCGGCTAGACACAATATACCTCCTCTGCCAAGTGGTGCGCCCCTAATGATTGAAATGGTTCTTCGTATTTCACCCCAAGGAAGTTTCTTGAGAAAGTGTCTGGTGTCTTCCATACTTGTTCCCTTGACTGGCATGCCCACGCAGATAACAGCGTACGCTGGCTTACTAAAGACTGCCTTTGTTGAATATTTTCGATTATAGTTGGTTGTGCACTTTTCCGTGTATTCAACTTAAGATATGTTCAAGATGCTCACCGTTCGTGAATTTTGAAAGCCCGTTGAACATATGTCAAAGTTGTCAGAGACACCCTTTGCAAAAAGGTGGTTGAGTGCATTTGAACCGAACGAACGTAGTGTCGCTGCATTGCTCCTAGATCGAATCATGCTGGTCAGCGCGAGCGAGTTTACGACCGGAATCCTAAAACAAATCGACAGCATCGATAGAGCTCATGAAGACAAAAGACCGTGTCTTGCTCTTTATGCTGAACGAGAAGTAGACAAGCACAATTATGATGTGCTGCCTTTTTTCCCTGGAACTGAGTCTGGGCGCGCAGTGGGTGATGGAATCCAACCTGTTAAGGTGGATCCTAAAAAGCAAGACGTTGGAAGCGAGGGCATAGTTGCGGCTTTAATTACGAAGTACAGTAAGGTGCCCGAGCATCGATCCTTGTCACACCCCGGACCAGATGCGCTCAGAGATAATCACGTTCGGAAAATTGCGATTGTAACTGATTTCGTTGGTACTGGTCGCAGGGTTCGCGAAATGTTGGATGCATTTTCAAAGGTAGCAAGCATCCAGAGTTGGATTTCTTACGGTCGTCTCGGTTTTCACGTTGTTTGCTATTCAGGCACAGAAGGTGGACTGCGGTCGGTTCGTGGTCATCCTTTGAGACCAACTGTCTCGTCTCACATCGCATGCCCGGTAATTGAAGAGACATTCTCAGGCAGTGAGTTGGGTGCGATAAAACTTCTGTGCAAAACGTACCCCAAGAAGCGTTCTCGCTACCCATTTGGTTTTAACAACACAGGATCTTTGATCGCATTTTCACACGGCGCTCCAAATAACGCTCCTGCTTTGCTCCATAGTGAGGCAGGCGGGTGGATACCTCTTTTTTCCGGAAGAAGCACACACGCATCAGAGATAGATGCAATCGCAGATAGCAGCGAATTGCTGGCTCAAAACTCAGAAAAAGTTCTAGGGATACGCAAAGCGAAAAGGGTTCTGTCTGATTCCAATGGTGAGATTTGGACGCATGCGATGCTGGTGTTGGAAGGTATCCGACGAGGGGCGCGAACTGTGACAAAGCTTTCAGCACTTACACAAGTACCGATCATGCGTGTTGAAGAAATACTCAAAACAGCAAAAGTCGCTGGCTGGGTGTCGCCAACATTGTCGTTGACCCGGTTGGGTCGAAGAGAACTTCAATTGATACAAAGATTTAAACTGGATGACGAAGAGTTTGCGTTTCCAGAAAGCCAATTGTACTTTCCAACACAGTTGAGGGCTCGATGAGTCCGTCTAGGAATGCACTGCGCAGTCAGTGCCGGGCCAGTGTCGGCCCGGAGTTTTGGATTTCCGAAACTCGTGAAGTGGAGCTGAGTCTTCGCGCTGCGCGGTATGGCAAGGAAAGCCTGGCGATGTCTTTGGCGTTCCTCGCCATACCCCCCACCTTTGGTGGACCAAAGTAGATGCATCAAACGAGCCCTCAACAATACAGAGCCGCAGGTCAAGAATTTGAGATTGATTCAACAGTTTTGACCAATGCAACCAATGCGATGCAGCGCATCTCTTCGGTCAACCCACAGCTTTTTCCTCTTTTGACCTTGAGACATCTTAGTGTTGAATCTGGTGTTTCATACGGGTTTCTCCGCTTAGCCGTCGCACGGAAAGCCGGAAGATATCGTCATTTTTATCTTAAGAAAAAGGTGCCGGGACGTAAGAACGTCCGGATGATCAGCATCCCGGAGTCTCGGCTTCTCATCTGTCAAAAATGGATATCTGAAAACATTTTGAGATATGGCACTCCGCATAGTGACAGCTACGCATACCATCCTGGCTCGAACCCAGTGTACGCTGCGCGGGCTCATACTGAGTCTAAATGGCTTATCAAAGTTGATATCCAAGACTTTTTCCCATCGATTTCAGAACATCAAGTTTACAAGGTATTTCGATCTCTTGGTTATTCCGAACTTGTGTCCTTTGAGTTAGCGCGCCTCTGTACGTATCCTTGTGAACGACAAGCATCAGATAAAGCAAATGAGAGGTACCGCGTTTCAACAATCGAGCCCTATTACTCACCCCATGTTGGCATCTTGCCGCAAGGTGCACCAACGAGCCCGATGCTTTCCAATTTGGTGATGCGACAAATTGATGTTGAGTTGTCGAAGTTGGCTAGTGACAACGTCATGCGATACACAAGATACGCAGATGACATTGTTTTTTCATGTAAAGACGAACGTGACCGAAAGGCAATCAATCGCGTCAAAAGACTAGTATTGCAAACTTTGAACAAAGGTGGTTTCAAGCCAAATCATCGAAAAACAACGATACGTGGACCAGGGACACGAAAGGTGGTTTTGGGACTACTAGTTGACGGAAAAAAACCCCGCTTGACCCGAGAGTTCAAGGACAACATTAAGCTGCACCTTCACTACCTGAATCACCCCAATTTCGGGCCTGCGAGTCACGCCTCTGCAAGGAAGACTTCAATTTCGCGGGTTTACCACCATGTATTTGGTATGATTTGCTGGGCTAAGTCTGTTGAGCCACTGTACGGAGAGGAGGCTCTTCGCTCGTTCAACTCAGTAAACTGGCCGCCCATTTTGCGCCCAGTTTTCTATTCTTAACTATAAAACCTACGATGCCGTTTGGATCGTACTGAGGCGACACCGCCGATGTGCCTTTGCATGCGGTAGGCGGATTACTACAAACCCAATACATTTATGCCCGTCGACAAAGCTCGCTGACATCTTCAGCAAGACGGTATGGTTTGAAAAAAACACTTTAAAGCAAGCTATGAGATACGCGGCAGCAACCCATAAATTCAGAATTCATGTGACATCATTGCTGTTGCCAACTATCCAGCCCAATTTCTGACCCAACAGTTCCCAAGATTCCGAACAATCCAGGCCCGGCAATTGGAATTTTAGGTACGCCCAGGTTTGCAGAATGGAACGCATTTGCATACCAGGCTCAAAGGGAACGTAATAGGAAAGATCAAATATTTGTTGGCGGACGCCGTGTTCCAGAAATCCGGAAGGGTACTGTGCCTTTTGACGGGCAGAAGGGTTTCCCCAATCCCGGAGCAATCGATACGCGGAGTCAAAAAAGACAGGTTTCGTGCCGTTCTGGATTGCGTTCAGTAGATCGGCAAAGCAAACAAGCTCAAATTCGTATATTGGGGTTCCAGAAAAATGACAGGCGGCGGTCCGGTCATTCCTGCCTTCATAGTCTCCGTTTTTCCAGCGAGTTGCCAGATGTAGCATTCTGGACATTGAGAGCTGTGAGACTTCTAAGGCGCATTCGAATCTTGGGTTGAACACATGAGGAGTGGCTTTTGATGGTGTCTTCTTGGGTTGATCCCTGAACGAAGCCAAGTGAACATTCTTGGACACGACAACTGAGCGCCTTAGCAACGCTCCCCACGTACATTTCTCACCGACAAGAGCTGGGGCAAGTTCTGCCAACACACCGTTTACGTTGATGTGTCCCTCGTTTCTACGAACACGAGCCACAATTGCAGCGGCCGCATCTCGCAATGCTTGAGCATCGGTTGCAATGACGGTTTCTTCTTTCATGCCCTCTATCCTTGGCTGCCAATTCAGCGTGGCCCTCGGCTGGAATGGGAAGGATTGAAGCAAACATCTTGGTCGCAGAAGCTATGCAGATCCAATTCGGGCCAAAGACTCTGAACAGCGGGAGTTAGACCGGCAAGACTCACAAGGATCGGCGTCGGCACCGCCGAGATGCCTCAAACAGGGGAGTGAGCGCAAGTCAGTTTTTTGAAAATTGTATTACTTTCAAAATATTTGAGGAAGGTTCCGTGAACTTCGCGCAGTCTCGCTCTTTTGGTAATAAATCTGTCTTGACGACTTGATCAGCCTATTGCACATGATTGGCGTCATGGACCAATCACGCACCAACCAGTCGCAACGAATATCGGCCTGATCTCTGATCAGAACGATGGAAGTGCGCAGGTGCGGGTGAGGGCTTTATACTCCCTTTAGCGGCAGATTACCGTGGATCCGTGGGTTCGAGTCCCACCACTTCTACCAATTTTAGGAGTGAGAAATGCTAAGAGTCGTCGTCTATGTAAACCACACAGCTGTAGCCGAAGCGAGAGCCGGAAACATGTCAGAATTGGCAGATATCTCCGACTATCGTGTGCGCGCGAAAGAGTACGGAGCGCCACGCTTAGGAATTCCAGAATCTGACGTAAGCGGTGACATTCTCGGACACCCACGGCGAACATCTGTATGGGGACTGGTCCGCAAAATCTGTGACGTTGCTCTGGGTGAGGACACGTAATCCAGGCCAACGTTCGTTATTTTACCAGCACCAGCTCACCAAAGATCAAGGCTGAACTATCACTGAAAGAAAGCGCTTTAGAGTTCACGATCATGCCCTCAGAACCGTGACATCAAAAGTCGCCGTGCTCCTACTTTTGACGTCAGAACCGTGCGAACATGAACCATTCACAACCGAAAGCGGCTCCGAAGATCAGGGATAGTTGGGTCCGGAAGACGCTGAGGGTTACACGACTTGGTTAAATTCCATTTCCAAGCGCCTCTTGAGTGTTGTTATTCGCAAGAGCGAATTTGGTGCCCGTCGAACAGCTTCATCAAACGTGCTCCTATTTCCCAGAATGATGACTTGCTTTGCTGCGCGTGTAATTGAAGTGTAAATCATACTTCGGTCAAGGATTGTACTTGGGAACATTGGCACGATAACCCTATCCCATTGTGACCCCTGACTTTTATGGACGGTCACAGCATATGCTAAATCGATGTTGACTAGATCATGTGTGGTCAACACAATTTCCCGACCATCCATTTGGACCTCAATCTTATACGGGGAAACAACTTTGATGATCCGGCCCAATGAGCCATTCCAGAGTTCTCGGTCGTAATCATTGTTTTTCCAGATAATCGGGTCGTCTTCGCAGAGCCAACTAGTGATACCGAGTCTTGTCTGGTCCGCATCGGGAAGTTCTGCCCCAGGAAAGGGTCTTCTACCTTTTCGCTCATTCAATTTATGGAAGAAATCGTTAATTTGGTGAACGTGACCAAGCCCCTTTTTCTCAGCGGCGATAACCTGGATGTCATCTCGCGCAATACCGGCGCTGTTTAAGCTCGTGCCGATACTCTTGATGATTTCGACAGCTTCATCTCTCGCACACTCAATGAATGATACACCTTCCTCAACTCTTGAGAACACACTCAAGCATGGTGGCTTACCAAATCGGATTTGTTCGGCAATGCTAGGGATGCCGCTTTCAGCAGACTGCCGTTGGACTTTGTCCAGCAGTGTCACATCCAGATACTTGCTATCCACAAGGGTGGGGAAGACCAAACCAAAGCCGATGGGGGGCAACTGCATTGGATCGCCCACAAGCAAGAGGCTCGCATCATCCAAGCGTCGCAGGATGCGCCAAGTGTCAACCAGATCAAGCATGGATGCTTCGTCAACGATCAGAAGCGTATCTGGAGACATTTGGATTTCTTGTTTAATGAATGCCGCAATGGTCATTGCCTTGCGTTCTGTGGCTTCTCTGGCGCGCTGTGCGGCTCGTCCTGATAGGGTGATGATTAGTGGAATGCGCCCAAACCGCTCTGCCAAGTAACAAACCGCACGCAGAACGGTTGTTTTGCCACTCCCTGCATATCCGGCGAGAACGTTTAACCTGCGTCCAAAGATCTTTCCGGCAACGGATCGTTGCTTAGCGGTCAGCGGGAAGGGGCGTGTCTCCTCATAGTCTTTAAGAGCCTTGTCAATTTCACCAAAGGTAGGAATCCTTGCCACAAGGTTTGTGGCCGGAGAAGAGTTCGCCAGGACTTCAAACTTCTTGGCGCAAAACGCCTCCATTTCTGCTGCGCCCGCTGGTTGGGCACCATCACTCCACTCAATCGCGCTTTGATGCTCATATGCGGCTGTGAGAGCCGCAGCGGCAACATCAACCGATTCTTTAAGGGTGGCCGAGACCCTCTTTAATATCTTGGCTCGATCCAGCCAGGTGTTCTGATCATCGAGGTTCTTGAGGAGAACGTATTCTACGGCGGCACAATACCGTTCTGCGCACCTGACCCCAAAACCCATTTTCTGCGCTATCTGATCAACACGCACGAATGGTAAGAAGCTTGCGAGAAGATAGGGATTCTGCCTAATTGCTGCCACTCCTTCGGAGCCCCACGCTCTCGCGATCCTAATCACTCGGTAACTGGGAATTTGATCGGCAACGCCTTCATCTTCAAGGAAGGCAATCAGGTCCATTTCCGGGGCTTTTAGCTGAGCCGCGCTAAACGCAGTTATCGCCAGATCTTCGCTACCCAAGACTTTTGCAACGTCTGCATATTCACCTAGCAGTGCATCGAGCAGACCGGTGCCGTAAAACTCCCCCAATGCTCGGGATTTGGCCGGCCCTATTCCTTTGAATGACTTATCCTGTGCAATAAACTCGACCAAAGCATCTGTGCGATGCGGCATAGGTACAAAGTCACTGCTGATACTCTTGGCAGATGGAGGGGTAGGGGTGTTATGCAACATCGCAGGCATCGGTCAACTACTAAACCTCCCACCAGCTGCGATAAGAACTTCCTTGGATTTCAACCTCTCTATTTCTGCTCTGAGCCTTACGCATTCTGCGGTCAGGATTGCCATGCGCTTTTCCGCATATTGAGCTCTTTGTTCCGCTCTCTTCAGCGCTTGTTCCATGGGGTCCATTGGCTGAACACTTGTTAGCGACGTCCTGTTTTCAGCTTTTATGCTTACAATGCCTTGGCGCGCAGCAGCTTGCTCCAACATCTCTCGGCATTTCTGATTTCCATAGAGTATGCGGCGATCAAAGCCACAGGCTTCTGCAACCTTTTTGGCATTCACCTTCCCACCCCAGACCGGAAGTTTTTCCGTTATACCTAGATAGTATGCGAGACGTTCTTCATAGTCCCGTGCGATATCCTGAGTTGGTCTGCCGTCAGCCATGACTACCTCTCTCGAACGTCCCGGAAGCGCGTCACCGGCCCGAGAGGCTGTTCCAATTGCTCCTCAGTAATGTTCTTTTTTCGAGCTCCATTGATCAGACGAATGTTGCGCTCCAGAAGAGCCTCATTTTCTACTTTCAACACGTCTAACTGGAGGTTCAGCCGCTGCACTTCGGCTTCTAGCTGTTCGATCTTCCGAAGCGGCGCCTTGACGGATGGCCTCCTTGTAGCTGGGGCTGCCTTCTTTTGTTGCCGGGCCTTTCTCAAGTCGTCGATTTTGCGAAGTCGTTCGCCAGAACGATTCACCTTAAAGGTCTTCAAAACAAAGGCACGCACTTCCTTCCATGAAGGGGTTGACGGTTGCTGTACCATCCATTCAGCCGTCAGCGTAATCTCTGAGGCGGTAAGCTGACGTGAACGTTTCATCGTTTAACTTCGACGAGGGCCGTCGCCTTTTGCGAGAGTCCTTTGCGCCTTTTCTCAATTGGATCGAACTGTGGAAGATTGGGGAAGTCAGACATCGAGATAAGAGAACCATCAACAACTCTGGGATCCTCTAAAACTGAAATCAGTTGTGTAAGCCGCGCCACCTTTTTCTCGTCTCGCTCAATCCAGATCGAAGCGATTTTCATTCCAGCAGCTTGCTTGTCTCGCGCATTGCGAAGTGTTTTCTGGGTGATTTCCAGCTCAAATTTTATACTTTCAAGCTTTTCGTCAGCACCTTTCATACAAACCAGATGTGTGCAATCCAAACAGCTTCCAAACATCTCACAGGACTGCGACCTAAGCGATTGCAGGCAGTACCCAACATGGGTGACATGAGCCGATTCCTTTATCTGCGCCACATCAAAGTCGCTTCGGTTCGTGATCTTTATGGATCTACCGCCGTTTCTCATTTTAGCTGCAATCTTGGCCGATTGCTCACTTGCGGTCTCGCCATCATATGTAACATTTTGATGTATGTTTGCGCGTCCAGACCAAAGTGCCTTGTCGAACTCAGGCATGGCATGCTTTGAGGCCAAGGTGTGCAGATAATGCCGTGGCTTGTGCGTGTTGATCTCAGGATATGTACCATCCGGCAGCTTTATGTTCATCATCGCCCATAGGGTTTGGGTTTCGCCAGTTTTGGTGAACTTGCCCAAGACTGAATGATAACTGAGCATTCGCACACCAAAATAGCCGCCGTCTGAAATTGTTGGCCCTAGCAAGAAGAGAGCTTCATGCCAGTGAACGAACGAACCATTTGAGACCAATCGATCCTGTTCCAACGGAATGTCGTTTTCCTCCAGCTTCTTCAGCAGATGATGCCTCGCAGGATCAGTGATCGCTTTGATCCGTTCCAACGCTTTCTGAGCGACTGGAATCATAGCCTGTGGAACATACTTCACTTGCCATTTTCCGCTCTTCTTTGGTTTCCAGCGAAGGCCAGACTGGTAGCCATCACCAGGATTGAGCAGCACATCACAATCAACCGGTAGCTCAAGAACTTCTTGGATCCGCATTGGGGCGCAGCAGGTCAGGGCCAAAATTGACGAGTACAGCTTCTCTTGGTCGCTGCTCGCCTGATTGAACGCCGTGGTGACGCATTTCAGTTCGTCTGCGGACAGTGCCTTATTCGGCGCGGCTTTGGTTAGGTTTCTCTGCTTCCTGTAACTTCCGTGAGTGTTGTGAGTCCACTGAAATGGAGTAGCAAGCAGATCATATTGCTCCAACGCTGCATGAAGTCTCAGAATTACTTGAAGGTTCTGAGCCTTGGTATATGGCTTCATCTTGGGGTTGCTGTTGATCCCGTCAATCACTTCTTCGAAGTGTTCTGGAGCCAGGCAACACACATCGTCGATACCGTTTTCCAGAGCCTCGTTGAGCACCAAGGGGTAAAGTCTCAGGGGTTTTCTAAACTTCATAATCTGCTTGGGATTTCCAATCGTCTCCGCCATCAGGAAGCAAATGATCGCTTTCATAAAATCCCGGAAGCAGTCCGGAACTTTCAAGAAATTCAGGGTGATAGAGGCTCCGGGGCGCTCCGGTTTTGCAAAACCCTCAAGGTTCCATTTGTTGCCGTTCCAATCAAACTTGGCGGATGCATGAAAGGGGAGGCGCTTAGCCGCGTAGATGAAGTCGTCATAGTTTCTGCGCGCATCACTGGACTTGGGCGTGAACTTTAAGATGGTGACGCTCTTAGCCATTGTCCGTCTCCGTCATTTTTGCATTGTAGTTATGGCAAGCTTCAATAACGTCGTTCATCGCTACGATAGTTTCGATCTTTGCGACGGCGGCAACCTCGTCACCGGCCTCTTTCAAACGGTCGTGGTCAGCTAGGGTCATTTGCAGAAATTGCTCGTGAGGGCCATCGGCCCAGGCCCGGAACTTCCGGCACACATAGCACGCAAAGGGTGCTGCATTCGCTTCGATGGCTCCACACCCGCCAATCCCGCATGACCCAAGACCATCCATCTCCCTGTTCAATATCCGCGCTTCCAATGGGCTATCATCGGCTTTAGATTCCGTGATGACGCCCATAAAGCGGTCCGCCATAGGTTGAACGGCATCACCAATAGAACTCTCGACCCGCACGTTGTGTTCGATGGACGCATCAACGTATTTGTCGGCGCTAGCCGGGTTCGTCTGACCCAAATTGGCAGCAATCTCGGATGCAGTGCAGCCCATATGAGCAAGGCTCGTCCCCACAGTGTGACGATCACGACGAGCATTAATAACAATCTTCATATTACTGATTGGGCTGGTAATTGTGCCAATACGCTCGAAAGTCGCCCTGTAGGTTTTTCCCAAACTGTCTCCACTTTGGTGCTCAGTCAGATCTTCAAATCCCACCAGAGACCTTGCACGTTTTTTGGGAAAGAGTGGGAGCAGTTCCACTCTGCTCTCAGCTGAGTCCGCCACGCTTTCAACATTTTCAGAAATATGCATTTCCAGAACGCTTCCCAACCCTTGCGGAATTGGTTTCCATGGCATGAACTGGCTCCTTGAGAGCGCTCGTTGTTTCACCATTGGGATGCGGATTTCATAAGACCCAGACGTCTTCCTCACATCCGATAATTTCATAATTGCCGCCTGTGCGGGACGCAGGCCAATTGCGCGCATCAATCGAGCCAAAGTGTAATCGGAAAGCGAGGTTTTCCCTTCATTGAATGAGTCATTCAGAGCTGTTTTGAGGAGTTGATCTTCTACTGGCCTGTAGGCGCCTTTGGTGGGGTGCCAGGAAACCACGGCATCAGCCTCCGACCTGTCTGGCACCTGAATACTCTCAAAGGTTTCAAAGCCTTCATCATCCAATCCGAAGTAGCCAAAGTTCTTCCAAACATCGATACCCATCTTCAGGATGGCATATTTATAAACCTCGTCCGTAAGCGCCCATTTGACGATATCCTCACTCGTGATAAATTCAATTTTTGATTTTTTATCAATGGCCTTTGCGAATGCGTTGAATGCGTAGTTAACGGTCTTAGGTGTGGTCGGTGATCTCGACTGGGCGAGGATATTGATAACAGATTTGATAGAGAACAGGATTTGGGAATTAAAGTAGCTTGCAGTGTCCCTCCAATAGATTGTGACGTGTTCTGCAATTTGCCACACATCCTTTTCGAGCTCGTAAACAAACCCACTAGCGGACGTGCTGTTTCGATCACCAAAAGAGATCAGCCGTTCGGGCTTTTCTGGCAGAGTGATCTTCCGCTCTTCATTCATTCTCGCGCTTCTCCAACTACCAGCCCAGCTTCATAAGCTTGCCGCGTAATCTGATCGCCGCGGTATTGCGTGGCCATTTTGCTTAGTTGAGACCAGCCGCCAAGGTAGTTTGCTAAGCGAACGAGCTCACCATCACCAATTCCATTGTCGATGGACCAGTTGGCCAGATTCTGTATCCATGCATGTCGTAAATGATGCGGTGACAATTTCTTGATGCCCAAGTGGAGACCAATCTGAGACACGACCCTTAGGGCCGTGCCACTTGAGATGGGCTCACCCTGTGAACTGGGGCCATGAGTTAGGAAGAAGAAAGGCGAGTTCGTCCTGGCCGCCACGTCGCTTTGGGCATCCTGATGATATTCTTCCAGTAGATCGAGGACATGGTCGGGTAGGGGGATGATACGGCCAAGAGTCTTAGTATTTGGCTCTTCGATCCGAGGGTCATCGGGATCGTCAGGTCTCACTTCGATTGTGACTTCGCCCATGCGGTAGTCGATATCATCGTTTTTCAGTTGTCGAGCCTCTGATTGCCGCACACCAGACACTGCCAACAATTGAACGAAAGCCCAGTTCCTTTGGCGTATAACGAAGTTAGACCAAATTTTAGAAGGGTCGCCAGTTGCCAAAAACGCGATGACCTTTGCCAATTCCCGCTCAAGAGGAATACTTTTAATTCGCGAGCCTCTAACGCTGATCCGGAGCTGTTTTAATTTCCTCAACTGGTTGATCCGAGCGTCTTTACGTTCCCGGAAAAACTGGTCGCGCTTGTCGCTGATGTTCGCCTCAGACATCCGGCCAACGTAGTCCAGATAGTCAGCTGCGTTTGAAATTCTTCGGTTTCGCTGAGCGATAGAGACCACATCATCTTTTGACCTTGTGATCTTTCTACCTTTCCTTGAGATATCCTGGCGCAATACGGTGGTTTTGAGGGCGAGTAAGTCGACCAGATTTTCGACTTCCCAGTCACTCATGTATTTGCCATCTGACATTGCCTTGTTGAGATCCGTCTTTAGAAAGACTCCACAGACTCCCAAATGAACAAGATCCTGGGAGATTGCTTTCATCGTTTGGGCTGCCACACCCTTGGCTCGCTT
This sequence comes from Ruegeria sp. CH8, assembly GCF_056536985.1. NCBI lineage: Bacteria > Pseudomonadati > Pseudomonadota > Alphaproteobacteria > Rhodobacterales > Roseobacteraceae > Ruegeria > Ruegeria sp. CH8. The sequence goes on from NZ_JBQFQR010000001.1 coordinate 18,677, forward strand.
CGAGAGAATGAATGCCGTGGGCAAATAAGCCGGACATCCGGCTTCATCGACAACTGTGGCGAAACGCTCACCGTCAGAGAACTTGTAGGTGCGAGAGGATTGAAACGACCGGTTCAATGCATGTGTCATACTAATTCGATTCTCCACTATAAATAGAACAGGTCAAGAACAATCCGGATCATTACATGTTATCAAAGCTATGCAGGCTATGATGACCAATTTGACGTAAGTGGCATATAATTGGTATTATGGTTAAAATAGATTGACGCCAGATATCAGATTGCACAACAAATCAACCACGTTACGGTATGAACCCGAACCAGCTTTCGGGATTCTGACATGGAACTGAGCGGAAAAACTGTGGTTGTTACCGGAGCCGCTCAGGGCATTGGCAAAGGTCTGGCTGAGCGGTTCGCCCGCGACGGAGCCATTGTGGTTTGTTCGGACATAGACGCCGACGGCGTTCAACACGTGGCCAACGCCATTGGCGGCCACGCTCTAGTCTGCGACGTTTCGCAAGAATCTGACATTCAGATATTGATCAAGACCGTAGAAAACACGATCGCTCCGATTGACCTGTTTTGCGCGAATGCTGGTATTCTCACGCTTGGTGGTCCGGAGGTTTCCGACGACGATTGGGATCGGACCTGGAAGATCAATGTCATGTCCCATGTCTGGACAGCGCGCCACTTAGTGCCACGGATGATCCAGCGTGGCAGCGGTTACATCATGATTACGGCTTCGGCGGCCGGACTGCTGAACCAGCCAGGTGCCGCGCCATATGGCGTGACGAAACACGCAACTGTTGGCTTTGCCGAGTGGCTGTCATTGACCTATGGGCACAAAGGTTTGCGTGTGTCGGTCCTGTGCCCTCAGGCTGTTCGATCCGAGATGACACGTGGACACGAGGTTTCAGTGGCGTCGATTGATGGCATGTTAGAGCCTGAAGACGTAGCGCAAGCATGTGTCGAAGCCATCAGATCCGAGCAGTTTCTGGTGCTGCCGCATCCTCAGGTTTTGGATTATATTCGCCACAAGGCCGGAGATTATGATCGTTGGCTTGGCGGGATGCGTAAGTTAAATCAGCAGTTTATCGAAGATACTTAAGATTTCCTGCGCGCTTTTCGCATCAAACCTTCCTGAGCGACCGACGCGACCAGAGTGCCATCTTCTGCGTAAATCGAGCCACGGTTGAAGTTGCGTCCCTGCCCGCTCCACGGCGACTCCATCGCGTAGAGATGCCAATTCTCAAAATGAACCGGCGCGTGAAACCACAACGCGTGATCAAGGCTGGCCAGATTGACTTCACCACTGAACCAGCTCAGCCCATGCGGTCGCATTCCCGATGTCATCAGGTACATATCTGAAGCGTAAGCCAAAAGTAGGTGCTGAGTCACCGGATCGGTGCCCGCAGCAGCCGCCATGCGGAACCAAATTTGATTGTGATCGTCAGATTTTCCGGGGTTGAAGGGATCCAGATGGTTCACCTCACGCACCTGGATTGGCCGTTCACGCAACAGCTCTCCGCGCAATTTCTCGGGAACCTGATCGACGTATCGTTGTCGCAACTCAGATCGGTCCGGGTAGTTTTCCGGGGCTTTGGTCTGCGGCATGGCATGTTGATGGTCCCAACCTTCGTCCTGAACATGGAAAGAGGCCGACATGTTCAGGATTTGCTTGCCGTTCTGGATCGCGACCACACGCCGTGTGGTCATTGAACCTCCATCTCGCGCCCTATCAACTTGATAAATAACGGGAATAGATGGATCTCCGGCGCGAATGAAATAGGCGTGCAGAGAATGGCACAATCGATCTTCAACCGTGCGGTAAGCGGCCGCCAGAGCTTGCGCGATCACCTGTCCGCCGAAAATACGGGTCGGCGTTTCGCCTCCGGAACCTGTGCCGCGAAACAGGTCGACCTCAAGCCTCTCGATGTCCAAAAGATCAAGAAGAATGCGCTCTGCTTCGGTCATTCTGCGGTCTCCGGTTGGTCGTCTCGGGCTTGGGTATCAGCGCCGGAAAGGTCATTCAATCATTGCGCCGAGGACAAGCGCTTTTAGCTCCGCCCGCGACGGGTAGGAACTGGACGGTGACAGCTGTGTGAAGAAGACGGTTGTCAGATCGTTCTGACGGTCGATCCAGAAAAAGGTGGACGCCATGCCGCCCCAGCTAAAATCGCCAACCGAGCCCGGCACACGAGTTCGTCCCGGGTTCAGCACCACCGCGCCGCCCAATCCAAAACCGGTGCCTTCCATGGGTTGCTCGGCAAAGCTTTGCGGTCCCATCGAGGCAATGTCGCCCGGTAAGTGGTTGCGCAGCATGTAATCTACGGTCTTGGGTCCCAACAGACGGTGCCCGGTGCCCTGCCCCCGGTTCCGCAGCATTTCTGCAAACCGCGCGTAATCGTCGATTGTGCCTACCAGGCCACCGCCACCCGAGAATGTCGTGGTGTGTTCAAACGGCGATTCTCCGGCCTGATCGACAAGTCGCAGAGTCTCACCACCGGTTTCAGCTGAATTTAGCGCCATCGCGTCCCCTGCCAAAGGGGTATAGAGCGAGGCAAACCGATACCCTGCCCCCGGAGGCACCCGAAAACCGGTATCCTGCATTCCCAGTGGTTCAAAGATTTCCTGCGCAAAGAACTGATCCAGAGGTTGGCCCGAAACCACCTCGATCACGCGGCCCAGAACATCTATGCCGACAGAGTATTCCCAGCGGGTGCCCGGTTGAAACGCCAGTGGAAAGGTGGCCAAATCGGTCACACGATCCGCCAGAAGGCCTTGATTTGGCTTGAACATCAGGTCTTGTTCATCCATCGCCTTAGGCAGCACTCCGGGATTGAATGGATAGCTGAGGCCGCTTGTATGGGTCAGCAATTGATGCAGCGTCGGTGTCGGAGCGTCCTCGGTCTGATCTATTCGCTCCGCGTCTGGTATCAAGGCTTGCATGTTGCGAAATTTAGGAAGGAAATCCGATAGTTGCGCGTCCAGATGAAACAGGCCGCGTTCCGCCAGCATCATCAGCGCGACAGTGGTCACCGGCTTGGTCATCGAATAGATGCGCGCGATTGTGTCACGCTGAAACGGCAGATCGTTTTCGACGCTTCTTTGACCGCAGGCGTTGAAAAACACCTCGGCCCCTTTGTGTTTCACCAGCAAGGAACTGCCTGCGTATTTCCGTTCATCAACATAGCGTTGCATCCAGTCGGTGATACGGTCCAGGCGTTTGGGGTCGAACGCTGTCATCTGTAATCTGCTCGCTGTCTCATTGCTGCGATCTTGCGGCCTTACACGCTGAATTGACAGAGAATTCGACCAGAACGGTACGTTTGGCTCATCGGGCTGCTACACTGAGAGGGTAGCGGATTCGCTGGTTACGAGTTGGAGAGATTTCACCACCCAACCCTCTTGGAGGAGAAATATGACGCAACGCATCGAATTTGTTTACGATTTCTGTAGCCCAAATGCATTTCTCGCCTACAAGGCCCTGCCCGCGCTGGCTAACAAGCATCGCGCCAAGGTGGACCACGTTCCCGTTCTGCTGGCTACTGTCTTCAAGGCCACCAACAACCAGAACCCGTTTCAGGCGTTTTCGGAAAACCGCAAGAAAACAGCATATCTGACCCATGATCTGCATCGTTTTGCGCGTGCACGGGGTATAAGTTTCCACATGAGCCCACACTTTCCAGTCAATACCAAGTTCGCCATGCGCGGGGCGGTATTTGCGGTGGGTAAACCATGGGAAGCCAAATACATAGACGCAATTTTTGATGCCATCTGGGTGCATGGTCAAAAGGTTGATGAGATCGGCGTTCTCACCGAAATCCTGCAAGAGAATGAACTGCCAGTACGCAAGATCCGCGAGGCGATGACAAGCGTCGAGGTCAAGCAGCAGCTTAAGGAACAGACGAAGGCCGCCGTAAAGCGCGGTGTGTTTGGGGTGCCCAGCCTGTTCGCAGGGTCCGAGATGTTCTTTGGCAAGAACAGTCTGGGAAATCTGGAGTTGGAGCTTTCAAAGAACTCCTAGGCTTTTAGCGCGGCCAGTCCATGCTGTGCGAACATCGGGACATACGAGCCAAGAACCAAGGCGCGTTTCGGGTCCGAGGCGTTGCCATCTTGCGCGCGTTTGTAGACACCTTGAAGAATTCCTGCCATGCGAAAGAAATTGAACGCCAGATAGAAGCCGAAATTGTCGATGCCGGAGAGACCGCGACGCTGGCAATACTGGTCTATAAAGGCCTGATCTGACGGCAGCCCCAGACTTTCGCGGTCAATTCCCGCCAGCCCACGGCCCTCAGTGCCGGGCGGCATCCTCCATTGCATGATTACAGCCGCCAGATCCGCATAAGGGTGTCCGATGGTTGAAAGTTCCCAATCCAGAACACCGATGCATCGGGTTCCCTGCTTTTCAAACATCAGGTTATCAATGCGATAGTCTCCGTGCACCAGCGTCCGTTGGCCGTCATCTTCGGGCACCGAGTGTTCAAGCGCACCAATCAGGGCGTTCATCTCGGGGATTTCCGAGGTTTCCGATGCGCGGTATTGTTTGATCCAGCGCGCGATCTGGCGTTCGAAGTAGTTACCGGGCGGGCCATAGTCGGAAAGCCCAACCGCCTCGATATCAACCATGTGCAGTGAGGCCAAAACCCGGTTCATTTCATCCAGAACGGCGCTGCGCGTATCGTTGCTTTCGCCGCTCATAGTGGGTTCTAAGAAGACGCGCCCTTCGAGACGTTCCATGACGTAAAAATCCGAGCCGATGACGCTGTCGTCTTGGCACAGCAGATACATCCGGGGGACCGGGACGGCGCTGTCAGCCAATGCAGTCTGAACGCGGAATTCACGGTCAACCGCATGGGCGGATTTCAGCAATGTTCCCGGAGGTTTGCGGCGCAAAACATACGCCTTTTCTGGTGTTTGTAGCAGAAAGGTTGGATTGGATTGTCCAACCTCGAATTTCGTGGCCTCCAGTGGGCCGCGATACCCAGGAAGATGGGTGCTGAGATAGGTATCGACGGCCGCAAGGTGTAAATGCGCGTTGTTCATCTTGCTCCTCCGTGTCTCAGCTTAAAAGGCTTCGGCAAAGATGTTTCCTGCCGTCACAACGTTGATACCGCCGGACACCGGGATTACCGCGCCGGTCACGTAGCTGCCGCCGCGACCGCATAGAAACAGCATACAGCCGGCGATATCCTCATCGCGTCCGACACGGCCCAAGGGGACGGACTTGCCAACTTTTGCCCGCGTCTCTTCGTCACCCGTGGCAAAGGCCGTCATGCGCGAGACAAATGGGCCCGGCGCAAGCGCGTTTACCGTTATGTGGTAGGGTGAGAACTCCTTGGCCATGATCTTGGTCAGGTGTATGACGGCCGCTTTCGACGCCGAATAACTGTAGGCGCCGTCACCCATCGGCACCTCTCCCATGACCGAGCCGACATTGATGACACGGGCAGGATCGTCGGCAGAGCCGGAATTCATCAGCATAGGCAGCAGCTTTTGGGTCAGGTCGAACAGACCCGCAACATTCACCGACATGATCTTTTCCCAAGCTTCATGGGGAAACTGACCCATCGGCGCGCCCCAGCTTATGCCTGCATTATTCATAAGGATATCAAGTTGATCCGTTCGATTTTTGACCTCGGATACCAACGCCTCGACCCCTTCTTTGGTGGCCACGTCTCCGCCGAAACCCTCGGCCTGACCGGGGGCGTCCAACGCATTCAGCTCCGCCGCGACGGCTTCGCAGGCCTCGGCTTTGCGCGAGGCGATCAGAACACGTGCCCCTGCCCGCACCAGAGCTTCGGCGGCCATCCGCCCGATCCCGGTGGCTCCACCCGTGACGAGCGCTGTTTTGCCTTGCAAGGAGAAAAGTGTTTCCGGGGTCATGGTCTGCTCCTCAGTCGTTTGGTCTTTGGCGAGCTCATTCCCAGAGTGGGAGGAGGTGAGTAACGAAAAGTTGTGGTTTCTTGACAAGACCTTTCGCTAGGCCAAAGCTCGTCCTTACCGAATAACAAGGATAACAGGGCCGATATGCAAGCTTTACTCAGCGTCGCGCCGGGCGGGCCGGAAACATTGGAGTTGACCACCCTACCCGATCCATCGCCGGGACGGGGCGAATTGCTGATCGGAATCAGGGCGGCGGGCGTCAATTTTCCGGACACGCTGATCATTCAGGACCTTTATCAGATCAGGCCACCCCGCCCGTTCGCGCCAGGTGGCGAGATCGCCGGAGAGGTGTTGGCTATCGGTGAAGGCGTAAACGGCTTCGATGTCGGAGACCGGGTTCTGGCGTTGACTGGACATGGTGGCTTCGCCACGCACCTGACCATCCCGTCGGCCACTGCCATCAAGTTTCCTGAAACGATGCCGTTCGAAGACGCGGCCTGTTTCATTTTCACCTACGGTACCTCTTACCACGCCCTGAAGGACCGGGCTGATTTGCAACCCGACGAGACGCTGCTGGTACTTGGTGCCGCAGGCGGCGTCGGATCGGCTGCGATCGAGTTGGGCAAGGCTATGGGTGCGCGGGTAATTGCCGCCGTATCCTCGCAGGACAAAGCGGATTTCTGCCGTAGCCTGGGCGCGGATGAGACGGTTCTATATGCGCATGACATGGACAGGGACTCGCAGAAGAAGTTCACGACGGAAATCAAGGACTTGTCCGCGCCGTTGGGGGTGAATGTCGTCTATGACGCGGTGGGCGGAGACTATGCCGAACCCGCGTTGCGTAGCATGGCTTGGAACGGGCGCTTTCTGGTGGTCGGATTCCCGGCAGGCATTCCCAAAATCCCGTTGAACCTGCCGTTGCTTAAAGGCTGTCAGATCATAGGCGTGTTTTGGGGCGCTTCGGTGATGCGCGACCCCGTTAGCCATTCTGAAAATGTGAGGAGTTTGTTTCAGTTATACAGCGATGGAAAAATCAAACCCAAAATCAACGCACGGTATCCGCTGGATCGCGCATCCGATGCGTTGACGCACATGACAAGCCGTTCTGCACTGGGCAAGACCGTGGTGACAATGCCTGCTCACGCCGAAGGTGAGTGACGTAACTTCCCCCACTCGCCTTATGCGCGCGCTGGCTGGTGGACATTGACACCCTTTAGCGTCTATGAACCTGAAATGGGAACAGTGAAATAATGCACAAAGCTTTGATTTTGAACGGTCCGAACCTGAACCTTCTGGGTACAAGGCAGCCCGAGGTTTATGGCAGCACCACGTTGGAAATGGTTGAGGATTTGTGCCTGAACCATGGATCTTCTATCGGGATAGAAGTGTCGTGCTTTCAGTCCAACCACGAAGGCGCGCTGATCGATGCCATTCATGAGGCCAAGGGGGATCAGGACGGGATCGTTCTGAACGCGGGTGCCTATACCCACACCTCTATCGCCTTGATGGATGCCATCGCGTCGGTCGAGCTTCCGGTGATCGAGGTGCATCTGTCCAACATCCACGCGCGTGAAGCGTTCCGGCACGTGTCCTACATCTCAAAGGTCGCTGTTGGCCAGATCTGCGGCTTTGGCGCGCAGGGATATGTGCTGGCGCTGGATGCATTGGCTGCGCATCTGAAAAGCGGGCCGTCTGCATGACGCTGAGTGAATATCTGCACTTTCTCAGCTACACCAAAACTCTGGAAGAGCTTTGGGATGCCCATTGCCGCCAAATGGCCAGTTTCGGGTTCGATCGGCTAATCTATGGGTACACTCAATACCGCACGGAAACCTCACTTGGCGACCCCGAAGATTTCGTGATTCTGACCAATCATGAAAAACCCTATCTGGACGGCTTCCTGCGGGATGGGATGTATTTCCATGCTCCGATGTTGAAATGGGCGCTGCACAATGAAGGCGCGGCCAGCTGGAGCATCGCGCAGGAGATGGTGGCCAGCGGAAAGCTGACGACGCAAGAGCTGGACGTTCTGGAATTCAACCGGTCGCAGGGTGTAACCTTCGGGTACACGGTCAGCTTCACCTCGGTCTCGATGCGGTCGAAAGGGGCGATTTCCCTATCGTCCGGAGGCGCTGCCAGTCAGGCCGAAGTGGATGCGATGTGGGCCAAGCACGGCGATGACATCCTTCTGATGAATAATGTCGCGCATCTGAAAATCCTCACCCTGCCCTACAATGCCCCCAACCGCGCCCTGACCAAACGCCAACGCGAAGCCTTGCAATGGGTCGGCGACGGTAAGACCACGCAGGACATTGCGCTGCTGATGGGGCTGACGTCGGCGACGGTAGAAAAGCATCTGCGGCTCGCACGCGAAGCCCTATCCGTCGAAACCACAGCGCAGGCGGTTCTGAAAGCCTCATTGCAGAATCAGATGTTCGTGATGGAGGTCTAGTGTCCCGAAAACTGACGCCAAATTGCGTCAATTTACCCTAGGTAAGGAAATCATGACTTTTCAATCCTGAGGGGGAGTTGCAAAGTGATATTGTTCCGTGAGTGGTGGCTTTAGCCAGGGAACATTTGGTTGGATCTTTGTAATAACAGGGCTCTCCAACCGCTCTGACAAGAAGGCGCCTATTGGTCAGCGTCTGATTGCTGGAATTTGGGGGGCCTCGACCATCCCCATCATGCGGGGCCCCTCAATCCTTCTTCAGGAATGAGTTGCAACGGACGCGGCAGCGTCCTTTTTTGATTCAGCACGCATAAAACGAAAAAACCGGCCACGCATACACGTGACCGGTCTATTGCTTTCTCCGGACCCGCAGAACAGGTCCAGTCGCTTTTTTTAGCCCTGTGCGGCTTTCGCAACTTCAGCAGCGAAGTCTTCTTTTTCGACTACGATGCCTTCGCCAACTTCCAGACGGATGAAGCCGGTGATGGTTGCACCCGCTTCTTTGGCCGCTGCTTCAACGGTCAGGTCAGGGTTCACAACGAAAGACTGGTTCAGCAGAGTCGATTCGGCGACGAATTTCTTCATGCGGCCTTCGATCATCTTTTCGATCACCTGCTCCGGCTTGCCGGATTCGCGGGCGATGTCCATCTGAACCTGCTTTTCTTTCTCGACAACAGCCGGGTCCATGTCCGCTTCGGACAGAGCCGCCGGGTTCACAGCCGCGATGTGCATCGCAACCTGTTTGCCAATCGCTTCGTCGCCACCGGTCAGAGCAACCAGAACGCCGATTTTGCCCATGCCGTTGGTGGCCGCGTTGTGGACGTAGGATACAACGGTGTCGCCCGACAGCTTGGCCATGCGGCGCACCGACATGTTCTCGCCGATGGTGGCGATCTTGTCGGTCAGGGTGTCGGCAACGTTCTTGCCGCCCAGATCAGCCGCCAGCAGAGCTTCGACATTGTCGACGCCTTCTGCAGCGTAGGCGATCTTGCCGACCATTTCCTGGAATTCAGCGTTTTTCGCAACGAAGTCGGTTTCCGAGTTTACTTCGACAGCAACACCGTTGCCACCGTTTACGTGAACAGCAACCAGACCTTCGGCTGCGGTACGACCCGATTTCTTGGCCGCTTTGGCCAGGCCTTTGGTGCGCAGCCAGTCAACGGCTTCGTCCATGTTGCCTTCGGTTTCGGTCAGCGCTTTTTTTGCGTCCATCATGCCTGCGCCGGTCTGGTCGCGCAGTTCTTTCACCATTGCTGCTGTGATTGCCATCTTTTGGCTCTCCTCAATTCAAACGGAATTGGGGCAGGTCATACCCTGCCCCACATGTCATTTACGTGACGGGCAGCTTACGCTTCGGCAGTTGTTTCTGCTTCGGCGGGGGCTTCTTCTGCAACGACTTCTTCAACCGGTGCTTCTTCGAATGCGCCCAGGTCAACGCCTGCTGCACCCATCTGAGCAGTCATACCGTCCAGCGCGGCACGTGCGGCCAGATCGCAGTACAGAGCGATTGCGCGGGCTGCGTCGTCGTTGCCGGGGATGATGTAGTCAACACCGTCGGGCGAGCAGTTGGTGTCGACAACAGCCACAACCGGGATACCCAGTTTGTTGGCTTCGGCGATGGCCAGTGCTTCTTTTTTGACGTCGATGACGAACAGCAGATCCGGAACGCCGCCCATCTCACGGATGCCGCCCAGCGAAGCTTGCAGCTTGGCCTGGTCACGTTCCATGCCCAGACGCTCTTTCTTGGTCAGGCCTTCAGCGCCCGATTCCATCGCTTCGTCGATCTGGTTCAGACGGTTGATCGACTGGGAAACGGTTTTCCAGTTGGTCAGCGTGCCGCCCAGCCAGCGGTGGTTCATGTAGTACTGAGCCGACTTTTCAGCAGCGTCTGCGATCGGGCCAGCGGCCTGACGCTTGGTACCAACGAACAGAACGCGGCCACCTTTTGCGACGGTGTCACGAACAGCCTGCAGAGCCTGGTCCAGCATAGGAACAGTCTGGGTCAGGTCCATGATGTGGATGCCATTGCGCGAGCCGTAGATGAACGGGCCCATGCGGGGATTCCAACGCTGTGTCTGGTGACCAAAGTGAACGCCAGCTTCCAGCAGCTGACGCATGGAGAACTCGGGAAGAGCCATGCTATTTTCCTTTTCCGGTTTACGCCTGGGCGGGGGTGAAAGAAGCGGATGCTCCAACCGGCGGTCTTGATGAGGATGTCTCCCTCAAAAAGGCCAAACCCCGCCTGCGGGTTTGAATGGCGCGCGTATACGGCAGGTTTGAACGCAGTGCAAGGGTCTATTGCCCTTATTTTTCAAGCCGCGCCAAGCTGTGCGCGTGACGCACGGCCTCTTCACAATGCGCAGCCAGCGCCTTGCGGTTTTCAAAATCGCTGACCTTGGCTGGGGAATGATAGATCAGCTCAACGTACCCCTGCCTGCGCGCACCGAGTGTCTTTAGCAGATGTGGCCCGAACTCCATGTCTCCCCACCAGCCATAGAACCGATCCGGCTGGCCTTCGGGTGCGTGAAAGATAACCGAGACCGGCTGCACATACATGAAATCACGCAGCTCTTCTGCGAAGAACGCGGCAAAGAGTGTTGTTTTAAATGGCAAAACTCGCAACCCGTCGGTCGACGTTCCTTCGGGAAAAAACAGCAGTTTGTGGCCTGCTTTCAGGCGGGTCTCGAACACTTTGGTCTGTTCTTTGGCTTTTTTGCGGTCTCGCTCGATGAACACGGTGCCGGTCGCGCGGGCCAGCCATCCGATGCCGGGCCATTTCGCAACTTCGGCCTTGGACACAAAATAGACCCTTTTCCGAGCGTTCAGCGCGAAAATGTCCAGCCAGGAGGTATGGTTCGCAACCACGGCCCCCCGCTGCTGCATCAACTCGCCCGAGGTGCGAAAACCGATGCCCAAAAGCCGGAGTGCATTTCGACAGACGAATTGCGCGATAAACGGAGTGATCGGGCGGCGCACCCCGAACAATGGGAGTTCGACCAAACGAATAGCCAGAAGGATGATCAGACCACCAAAAACCAGAATGGCCAGTGGCACTCCGCGCAGGATGACCAGAACCCAACCCATCAGACCCAGATTGATCGGGTCCGGTGCGTCCTCACTATTCCACAGCGCGTCGTTCACCGGGTTACGCTCCGCCATAGATGCGTTTCTGGCGTTCGTTCATGCGGGCAGTGTCAAGGATCAAGCACACGTCTGTGGTGTTGAAGGCGTGGTCAATGAAGGCCCCCTCGCCCACGAAACCGCCCAGCCGCAGATAGGCTTTGATCAGTGCCGGAACCTGCACCATCGCCGCGCGGCGATCCAGATCATCCGGCGCCACGAGGTCCATCGATTGAAATACGTCCGGCTGCGCCCGCACCCGAAGATCGGGCGGCGCCAGATGGTTGTGATGCAGCATCGACAAGGGCTGCGCCAGTCTCTGAACATCGGTGCCATGAAAGCTGGCGACACCGAACAGGACCTCGATCTCGCGTTCGTTGACATAAGCGGCCAGACCGTTCCACAGGTGATACATGGCCGTGCCGCCGCGGTAATCGGGATGCAGGCAGGACCGCCCCAGTTCCAACAGCTTGCGGCCGCTTTGTTTCAGAACGGTCAGATCGTATTCGTCCTCGGAATAAAACTGCCCCAGTTCTGCTGCACGTTCGCCCGGTAACAGCCTGTAAACGCCCACAGTTTCACCAGTCAGGTCGTCTATTGCCAACATGTGGTCAAAATACGGATCGAATTTGTCACGCTCCAGACCCGCCTCGTGATCGACCATCTCTCCACCACCGCCCAGTTCGCGAACGAACACGTCATAGCGCAGCCTTTGCGCGGCACGCAGTTCGTCCTCGGTCTCGGCGAGCTTGACGGTAAAGGAAGGGCCTGCATCCGGCATTTGTGGTTCCGTTCTTGTTTTTGCGCTGATACCGCAGTTTCCGGGGGGATGGCAACAAGAGCGGATTTGCGGGGTGTTAACCTTTCTTAAACCAGTTTCACGGATCAAAGATCGGCATCAGGGCGATGCGTGTTCCGTCAATCACTACTTTACCCTGCTCGCGAAAGTTGACGGTGATCTTGCCTCCGATGTTGGACTGCACCTGTCCAACACCCCAATCGGGGAAATCGGGGTGGCGGACATACATGCCCGGTGCAAGAATAGCATTGAGGTCTGACATGTCTGGGCTCCGGGTCCGGCGGCAGATGCAGCAGGAGGTACGCATGAGCGACACCACAGTCAACCTGGCCGAGTTGATCGGCTCTCGGATCTGCCACGATCTGATCAGCCCCATTGGCGCGATCACCAACGGTCTGGAGCTGCTTCAGATGGTCGGTGCCACTCAGGGCCCCGAGATGGAGTTGATCTCGGGCAGTGTCGGCAGCGCTGGGGCGCGAATCCGGTTCTTCCGTGTTGCTTTCGGTTCGGCCAGCGATCAGCCTTTGGGACGGGCCGAGGTGTCAGAATTGCTGAAAGATGTCGAACGGGCGGGCCGTGTGCGCGTCAATTGGCACCTGATCGAGGCTGTTCCGCGCAATCAGGTGAAACTGGCGTTTCTGGCGTTGATGTGCTGCGAAAGCGCGATGCCGTTCGGCGGTGAGGTTACGATCACGAACAACGGTGATAGTTGGACAGTGACCGGCGCGGCCGACAAGCTGAACTTGGACAGTGATCTGTGGAAGAACCTGCCTCTGGGCCGTTTCGCCAACAAGGTCACCCCCGCCCAGGTACAGTTTGCCCTTCTGCCCGAGGCCGCAGCGTCAATGGGACGGCGGGTTGCGGTGGAAACCACCTCAACCCGCATTGTGATCCGGTTCTAGGACCGGGTCGTTCCGTTTCCACGCACCAAATACTTGAAACTGGTCAGTTGCGCGGCGCCCACCGGTCCGCGCGCGTGCATCTTGCCGGTGGCGATGCCGATCTCGGCGCCCATGCCAAATTCCCCACCATCGGCGAATTGTGTCGAGGCATTGTGCATCAGGATCGCGCTGTCAAGCCGCTCAAAGAACTTCGCGGCGGCACCCGCATCCTCGGTCATGATACAATCGGTGTGGTTCGAGCCATACTGACGAATATGCGCGATAGCCGCGTCGATATCCGCAATCGGTTTAGCGGCAATGATACTGTCGAGGAATTCTTTGCCCCAATCGTCAGCGGTCGCGGCGACCGTGCCGTCCATAGCCAGCGCGCCTTCGGCGTGAACCTCAACACCAGCCGCCAGCAGAGCCGAGATGACGTCCCGACCCAGCGTTTCGGCGACGTCCTGATGTATCAGCAGACATTCGGCGGCACCGCAGATACCGGTGCGGCGGGTCTTGGCGTTCAGCACCACATCCAGCGTTTTCTGCGGGTCGGCTGATTTGTCGATATAGATGTGCACAATGCCTTCGAGATGCGCGAAAACAGGCACACGGGCTTCGCGCTGGACCAGACCGACCAGACCTTTACCGCCGCGCGGTACGATGACGTCCACATAATCGGTCAAGGTCAGCAGTTCCTGAACCGCGGCGCGGTCCCGTGTTGGCACCAGTTGAATTGCGTCTTCGGGCAAGTTCGCGGCCTTCAGACCTTCGACCAGACAGGCATGGATCGCACCCGAGGAATGAAAGCTTTCAGACCCGCCTCGCAGGATTACCGCATTGCCGGATTTCAGGCACAGTGCCCCGGCGTCCGCCGTCACGTTCGGGCGGCTTTCATAGATCACGCCAATCACGCCCAAAGGTGTGCGGACGCGTTGGATGTTCAGACCCGAGGGCATGTCCCATTCGGTCAGCACTTCGCCAACCGGGTCAGCCTGATCTGCCACGGTGCGCAGACCGTCGACCATACCCTGAATGCGGGACTCGTCCAGCATCAGACGGTCCATCATGGCCGGGCTCAGGCCTTTTTCGCGGCCGAACTCCAGGTCTTTCTTGTTGGCTTCGATGATGTCGGCCCGGTTTGCCCAAACCGCATCCGCCGCGGCAATCAGCGCGGCGTGCTTACGTTCAGCACTGGCACAGGCCAGATCGGCCGAGGCCGCCTTGGCGCGTTTTCCAAGATCGGCCATCAGGGTGGGAATGCTGTCGAAATCCTTCATCTCATGTGCCTTTCGGTCGGTATTCTGGTGTTCTATCATCGCGCTTCTACAGCGCCAAATCGTCCCGGTGGATCAAAACGGCCCGTCCCGGATAGCCCAATGTCGCTTCGATTTCCGAGGACTTACGCCCCTTGATCGCATCCGCTTCTTGCGCGGTGTAACGGCTGAGGCCTTGCGCCAGACGGCGCGAGGTTGGGTCAAGGATGGCAACGGGATCACCGCGGCCAAAATCTCCGGTCACTTCGACGATGCCTGCAGGCAGCAGGCTTTTGCCGTTGCCGAGCGCCCGCGCGGCGCCCGCATCCACCACGATCTCACCGCGTGGCTTCATCGCCGAAATCCAGCGCTTGCGGGCTGCATGTGGGTCCAACGTCGCGGTAAACCAAGTGCAGTTCGCGCCATTTTCAAGCGTTTTCAGCGGGTTCAGGGGCGATCCTTCGGTAATCGCCATGTCACACCCCGCCGCTGTGGCCATCTTGGCGGCCAGCAGCTTGGTTTTCATACCGCCCTTGGACAGTCCCGACCCGGCATCGCCCGCCATCTCTTCGATCTCGGGGGTGATGTTATCGATCACGTCATAGCGCGTGGCCGAAGCGTCCTCATTCGGGTTGCCGGTATAGAACCCATCCACGTCCGAAAGCAGGATAAGTTGATCCGCACCGACGGTCACCGCGATCTGGGCTGCCAGTCGGTCATTGTCGCCGTAGCGGATCTCATCCGTCGCGACTGTGTCGTTTTCATTGACAATTGGCACCACGCCAAGGCTCAGCAACGTCTCGAGCGTCGCACGCGAGTTCAGATAACGGCGACGGTCAGCGCTGTCTTCCAACGTTACCAGGACCTGAGCGGTGGTGATCTTGTGCGGGGTCAATGCCTCTTCATAGGCGCGAGCTAGCCGGATTTGGCCCACAGCGGCAGCGGCTTGAGACTTCTCAAGCGCCAGTGCCTCCATCGGAAGGTTCAACACTCCGCGCCCCAAAGCGATTGACCCGGACGAGACCAGAATGACATCCGTCCCCTGCCCCTTGAGCCATGCCACGTCCTGCGCCAGTGAATGCAGCCAATCCGACCGCAACAACCCCGTATTCCGGTCCACCAGCAAAGCGGACCCGATCTTGACCACCAGTCGTTTGGCCGAGGTCAGGGTTGCCACGACTTCTCCTCCTCAGCGGGCTTTTGGCGCAGTCGGTTTTCGTCGATCTGAGCACGCAGTGCCCGCAGCACTTCGGTCACGCCCAGATGCGCAACGCCGGACATGGTCATGACGGGGCCGCCAACGGCCTCTTCCAACTCAGCCTTGGCCAGCTCGCGCTCTTCGTCATCCAGCGCGTCGACCTTATTCAGCACCGTGATGCGCGGCTTTTCGGCCAACTCGCCGCCATAGGCCTCAAGCTCATGGATAATCGTGCGGTAATCGTCAGCCACGGTCTCAGACGTGCCATCGACCAGATGCAGCAACACGGCACAGCGTTCGACATGGCCAAGAAACCGGTCACCGATGCCGCGGCCTTCATGCGCGCCTTCGATCAGGCCGGGAATATCAGCCACGACGAACTCCACGTTATCGACACCAACAACGCCCAGATTGGGGTGCAGTGTGGTGAACGGATAATCGGCAATCTTCGGGCGTGCGTTCGATGTTGCCGCCAGAAAAGTCGACTTGCCCGCGTTGGGCATCCCCAGCAGACCCACATCAGCAATCAGTTTCAACCGCAGCCAGATGGTGCGGTCGATCCCCGCCTGCCCCGGATTGGCGCGGCGCGGGGCCTGGTTGGTCGCCGATTTGAAGTGCAGGTTGCCAAAGCCGCCATTGCCGCCCTTGGCCAGCAAGACGCGCTGTCCCACCTCGGTCAGGTCGCAGATGACGGTTTCTTCGTCTTCGTCCAGGATCTCGGTGCCGACGGGCACGCGCAGGACGATGTCGTCGCCATCTTTACCGGTACGCTGCTGCCCGCGACCGGGCTGACCGTTCTTGGCAAAGAAATGCTGCTGATAGCGGAAGTCGATCAGCGTGTTAAGGCTCTCCACGACTTCGACCCAGACCGAGCCGCCTTTACCGCCGTCGCCGCCATCGGGACCGCCGTATTCGATGTATTTTTCGCGTCGGAAGCTGACGCAGCCGCCACCTCCGGCCCCGGACCGGATGTAGACCTTTGCAAGATCGAGAAATTTCATGGCTGTCCCCTACTGCAAAGGCCCCATCGGCCACAAGTCAGAGTTTTTTACTGTAAGTCCAAGTGGGCACGTTTGCATCACGCGCCACCGAGTAGCTTTCGGCATCACCAAGGTACTGGAAGCCGCAATGGGTCAGTACCCGGGCCGAGGCAGGGTTGTCTTGGAATACGCTGGCGAACATGGTGGCGTTCTCCAGCGGGTTTGCGTTGACCAGCGCCTCGACGGCCATCGACGCGACACCCGTGTTCCAATAGACCGGTGCGACCCAATAGCCGACTTCGGACTGGTTGCGATCCAGACGTGTCAGGGTGATCAGGCCGATCAGTTCCGGGCCACTGTCCTTGGTGGCATCCATAACCCAGACGTCCTCATCGCGCTCTTCGGCCATGGACCGGGTCACGAAGGCCTCGGTCGAGCCGGGCGGTAGCGGATGCGCAATACTGGTTGTCATGCGTGCCACGCGCTCATCGCCTGCGTAATGTTCAATGAGACCCATATCCGACCGACGCAGCGGGCGCAGGTCGAACCGCTCGGTTTCTATGACCGGCTGGTTTATAATTGTCTCAAGTTTCATGAGTTCGTTCCTCCTCCGAACAACACGTAAATCGCGGACGCAACGGTGAAACCGATTAACTTCCACATCAGATATTTGTGGCCCATACGATCTTCAACCGCAGGAGCGATCCTTCCCTGAATCAGGGAGGGGATTATGCTTGCTGCGTGCGACATCGGAGCCATTGATCAAAACTGCGTTAAAACGAGAAAGGGGACCGGCATTTTCTGCCGGTCCCCCATGAATTTTTCAAACCTTATGGGTTTCGGCTTACTCTGCGGCCTCCGCCACTGGCAGGACCGAAATAAAGGTGCGGTTCTTGAGTCCCTTGTGGAACTTCACGGCGCCATCAACAGTTGCAAAGATGGTGTGATCTTTGCCCATGCCTACGCCTTCGCCCGGCCAGAACTTGGTGCCGCGCTGACGTACGATGATGTTGCCTGCGATGGCTGCCTGGCCACCATACAGTTTCACGCCAAGGCGGCGACCAGCTGAGTCGCGACCGTTACGGGAGGAACCGCCAGCTTTTTTATGTGCCATTCTCTCTCTCCTTAGCCTTGAGCCAGCTCTTTGGCTTGCTCAACCCATTCGGGCTTCACTTTGATGGTGTCGATAGCAGCAATCTGCTCGTCCGACAAGGCGGCCAGAGCGGCAAAGCTCTCGATACCGGCCTCAACCAGCTTTTTGGCAGCAGCAGGGCCGACACCGTTCAGCTTGGTCAGATCGTCAGCGGCAGCAGCGGCGGGTGCCTCTGCCTTGGCTTCAGCTTTCTTGGCAGGCTTGGCAGCAGGTGCCGCTTCGCCAGCCGGAGCCGAACCGGTTGCAGCTTTGATGCCCGACTTGTCAGCGCCAGACGACAGAATGTCGGTGATTTTGACCAGTGTCAGTTTCTGACGGTGGCCAACGGTACGCTTCGAGCTGTGCTTACGACGGCGCTTGACGAACTTGATGACCTTGTCACCTTTGACCTGTTCGATCACTTCGGCCTGTACGCCTGCGCCTTCAACGAAAGGTGCGCCAACAACCGGAGCGTCGCCGCCCAGCATCAGAACATCGTTGAATTGAACTTTTTCACCTGCGTCGGCAGCCAGTTTTTCAACGCGGAGCACGTCGCCCGCCTGAACCTTGTACTGCTTGCCGCCAGTCTTGAGGACCGCAAACATGCGTCTTTCCTTTTCATACCCGCGTTCTGTGGTCCCCTTTATGGGCGTTTTTGGCCTCAGCCACCTCGAACAGCGCGCCCTTTTCGGGCTGTGTGACGACCCTTGGGAAACTCCCTATGGGTCAATAATAACGAGACCCGGCGCGGAAAACCGGCCGGGATGCGCGCTTATCCATAGATTGCGGAGGAAAGTCAACATCAAAAGCAGGTCTACAGGTCGGACCCTTTCAAAACCTGTGCGACCGCCGCGCCCAGTTGAAAATAGATCGTGTCGAACATCCAGTCAAAGCTCTCGAACAGGGCATCATTGACCGCCCTGCCCGTCGTAGTGCGTGAGAATGCGATGTTCTCGCGCATTTGGGCGTCGGTCAGCGGCTGATAGGCCAGCAGAAAGAAGGAATACAACCACGTCCGGGTTTCTTCGGTCATACTGTCCTTTTGCGTCAATAGCTGGGCCAGAAGCTCGGTGTCGTCCACGCCTGCGTCTAGGTTCATCCCGCGGAAAAAGTTGTAGTCCGCGCTGATGGTGTTCTGAACGTTTTCATCAATCAGATTGTTGACCTCAATATACTCCTCAACCAGACGATATAGTTCGGAATCGCGGTCACTGTTTCTGTAGGCCTCCTCTGCCATATCTTCTATGGTCTCGTCGGCCAGCGCTATGCGTGCCGTAAGTTCAAGCGAAACGATAGTCTGACCCAAGTCACTTTCAAAAAAAAGAATGGCGCGGTCCAGATCAGTGTCGGAAAGTGTTTGATCGAAGACCTCGGCAACTTGATTGCGCATTCTATCGGCGTCGTAAATTCGGACGACTTGGTCCTGAAATACTGGTCCGCCAATGTTGTCGAGAAATGACTCCTGCAGGGTCTGGCCCATCGAACTGCCCTCATCCTGCAAAATCTCGATTAACTCATCCAGTTGCAAAGCTTGCAGCAGGCGTTCAACCTTTTCTTCGGCTTGCAATTGCAAGGTCCACAGAAACAGAGCTACAGATGCCCAAATGAGTCGCATCAGATGTCCTGCGCCGGGTGCAAATCTGCCATCCGGACGGCCAATATTTCGAACTTCATCGCCATGATTTCATACTGAACCGCATTGAGAAGCTCATACACTTCCTGCATCAGCGGCTGTTCCAAGGCTTCGGCATAGGCGATGACATCCGCGTCAGAAAAGTCCTGATAGGTATACGCAGCCCCCGCAAGCGCAGACAATTGCAGAGCTTGTCGCATACTGGTTTCGTTTTGCTTCATCATTTCGCGCAGATCATCTGCGCCCAATTGTAGATCAATCACGCCCGATGCGCTGGCAGCCAGTAAAAACCTCAACTGGATTTCCTGAAGTGCGCGCAATGCAGTCCCGCTGGAATCAATCGCAGAGTTCATGCGTTTGAGGTGTTCAACCCGTTTGGAGCCATCCTTGATCAGGTCTGAAACGATTTCCTGACCTTCCTGCTGCTTGGCGTCATCGTCCTTAGTCATATGAGACGCGTTTTCCGCCTCGACCAGCCGTTGCCCAAGGTCCGAGGCATAGAATTCGACGGCATGGTTCAGGGCATCATCACTCAATGTTTGTTCCAGAATGGACACCGCAATTTCGTGCATGTCATCCGTATCGAACACTTCTTCGGTCAGCCGCGTCCAGTCGGCGCCGAATCCGTCGGGATCGATTCCCAGCATCCTGGGTGCCGAGGCCGACGAGAGCGCAATGCTCTCAAGCGCTACGTCGAAGCCGGTTGTGGTCAGAAATGCCTCGATCCGGTCGCGCCCGGCGGCGAAGGTTGATTGGGGAACCGTTGCAAGCGCAAGGATCAACGGAACAAAGAAAAGTGCGATGCGGCGAAGGTGACAAGTCATACCTAGAAGCCTAGGCGTTTTATGCCATCTGGCAATGGAAAATCCCGTGTTGGTGAATTTGGGGAATTTTCTACTTGCACCCCCGCGCGTTCCTCACTAAATCCCCCCCTCACAGACCCCCGCGGAGAGGTGCCGGAGTGGTCGAACGGGGCGGTCTCGAAAACCGTTGTGGGTGCAAGCCCACCCAGGGTTCGAATCCCTGTCTCTCCGCCACTAACATATTGAAAATAATAATTTTTCAACGTTAGAGATTCGGTGTCAAAGTGCGCGCCAAAGCTCCTTTTCCCCAAGAGTCGGCATAACTATGCCGAGATTTGATGCTCCGATTGCACCGACTATGCCGAGATCGGGATCAAATTCCTCCACTTTGCCCCCTCGCCAGTCGAGGTTCGCAGTGCAAAAAATGGGCCTTGCATTCCTGCGAGACCCGTTTGCCAGTACCTCCAATTTCCGGGTCAGAACCCGTTGTCACCATCCGACAGACATACGTCCTGTTGTTTCTGACCCAGATGTCGGAAGTAGTATTTCTCGGTCGTTTTGACAGAGGTGTGACCTATGTATCGGCTGACCCTGTAGATGCTCCATCCTTCCCTCGGGCGTTCGCTTGCGAACTTGTGCCTGATATCGTGAAGCCGTTCTTCGAACCCTGTTTCTTCACCATATTCCCCAAACAGGTTGGATGCGTCCTTAAAGTAGCCGTGACCATGGTAGCTCCAGAAAACAAGGGTAGACCTGTTCGACTTTGGGGTTTTCAAAAGAGAGTTTTCTCACACTTTTTCTCCCAGAGTCGACTATACGAACCCACCAATCACACTTCTTCAATTGCTCAGCGCAAGCTGGGAGGCATGCAACTACGAAATTAAGACATACTGCAACAACAAGAAACCAAGCATCGGTTCTTGGCCAACCTCCTCATCACCCGTATCACTATAAGTAAGAAAGATCGTGCTTCCTACACATGCAGTGGGCTTTTCTTTTTGCTGAAAAAGTTCGCGCAACCGCTATAACGCACTGATATTATGGCAAAAAAATTAATGATTAGGCAAATCCTAATGTTTAGTGAGGAAGTCAGTTCTTAGGACGGTAGCGCAGCCCGTATATACCCGAATGGAATTTCGCGGTGCTCAGGAGGCGCAATTGTCTGACAAAGAAAATATCGCGATTGACGTGCGGGATGCGGTGAAACGCTACGGCGATTTTACCGCACTCAAGAAGATCTCGCTGTCGATCATGGACAATGAGTTCTTTACTCTTCTGGGCCCGTCTGGCTGCGGCAAGACCACTCTACTCAGGATGATCGCCGGGTTTGAAGCCGTCACCGAGGGGGCGATCTACCTTTATGGCGATGAGATCGAAAATCTGCCGCCCAACAAGCGTCCTGTGAACACGGTTTTCCAGAACTACGCCCTGTTTCCGCATATGACCATTCTGGATAATGTGGCGTTCGGGCTGGAAATGCGCGGGGCCTCTAAATCTGATGCGCGCAAAAAGGCGGGCGAGATGCTGGAATTAGTGCAGCTCTCTCAGTTCTCTGCGCGCAAGCCCAGTCAGTTGTCTGGTGGTCAGCAACAACGTGTCGCGTTGGCTCGCGCCTTGGCGCCACAGCCCAAGGTTCTGCTGCTGGATGAACCCTTGTCTGCGCTGGACTTGAAGCTCCGCAAAGCCATGCAGCTTGAATTGAAGCACCTGCAGCGCGAAACGGGGATTACGTTTATCTTCGTCACTCACGATCAGGAAGAAGCCCTGACCATGTCCGACCGCATCGCGGTTATGTCGGCTGGCGAGATGCAACAATTGGGGTCTCCGACGGACATCTACGAGCGTCCGCACAACATGTTCGTGGCCGATTTTATTGGCGAGACCAACTTGTTGGAGGTTTCCGTCGACGGCATCTCGAATGGCCGCGCCACCTGCCACTTGGGCGGAGGGCATGAGTTGACTTGCAATTCGGTCGAGGGAATTGGCATCGGCTCCAAGGTTCACATGTCGATCCGGCCAGAGCGGCTGTATATGTCGGACACCCCTGCAGAAACCGAAAGCCTGAAGGGGCGTATAAAAGAGAACATCTTTGTCGGCACAGATATAACAACCATCGTGGATCTGCAGGACGGCCCGGACTTTGTCGTGCGCACCTCAAATTCAGACCGCGGGAACAAACGTATCTTCGAGCCAGGCACCGAGATGTACGTCAACATGGAGCTGGGGGCTGGTCGCCTCCTGGTCGACTGATGGCAGCGGGTGCAGCAAGCGGCGGCAGCGCAACGACAGATACGTATAAAGAGGCGCGTACTTGGCTCCTTCTGCCCGCCTGGGTGACACTGGCCATACTGGTTCTGGCGCCGGTAATCATGATGCTGATCTACTCCTTCCTGACGAAAGAGTTTCGGGGCGGTGTGATCTGGGAGTTCTCTCTGGCGGCTTACGATCAGTTCTTCTTTGACCGAGGATTGTTCGGCGACGATCCCCCTAAGATCGAATGGACCTATATAACGATTTTCTGGCGCTCAATCTGGCAGGCAGGTGCTGCCACACTGCTCAGCCTCGTGATCGGCTTTCCAACGGCCTATTTCATCGCCACCCGATCCGAGAATATGCGTCCGGTTTGGGTGTTCCTGATCACTATCCCCTATTGGGTGAACCTGCTGATCCGGACCGTGTCAATGAAGTTCCTTCTGCGCGATCAAGGGCCGTTGAATGATTTTCTGATGAATACCGGCTTGATCGACAGTCCGCTGCATATCGTCAACACCAACTTTGCGGTTCAGCTGGGCCTGTTCTATTCCTACCTGCCCTTCATGGTGCTGCCGATCTATGCGGCTGTTGAGAGGTATAATTTCGCCCTGTCCGAAGCTGCGGCTGACCTCTACGCGTCAAAATGGACCACCTTGCGCCGCGTGCTGCTTCCTGCAGTCAAACCGGGCGTCTTTGCGGGCTGCATTCTGGTATTTGTTCCGTCGATGGGATCTTTCCTTGCACCCGATCTTTTGGGTGGTGCCAAGAACTTCATGATTGGCTCGCTGATTGAGGAACAGTTCAAGGGCAATGCAGGCAACTGGCCGTTTGGCGCCGCCGCTTCGATGATCCTGCTGACAATGGTTTTGATCATTCTGATGTTCTCGGCCCGTCAGCAGGCCAAAGCCGACAAGGCGGGGGTCTGACCGATGGCAAGCAAGCAATTCGACATAAAGGCGTACACAGGTTTCAAAGGGATCACTCTGCTCTGCCTGGTCATTCTCTATGCTCCGCTGGTCGTCGTCACGATCTACAGCTTCAACGCTTCGCAATCATTGACCAACTGGGAAGGCATATCGCTGCGCTGGTACGCGGATGTCTTCACCGGGCCGGAAAGCGGTAAGTTCAAAACGGCTGCCAAGAACAGCTTTATTATCGCGATCATCGCTGCAACCACGGCGACGGCTATTGCCACTCTGGCTGCTACGGGCATGGTACGCGGCGGCAAATTCCGCTTTCGCACGCTGTCTTTCGGTCTGATCAGCTTACCGCTGATGGTGCCCGAGATTGTTTTGGCGGTCGCGACTCTGATCTTCTTCAACTCGATCGGGTTCGAGCGTGGGCTTCTGACCATCCTGCTGGCCCATATCGCTTTCTGTATTCCGTTCGCCTACCTGCCTATCTCGGCCCGGATGCAAGGGATCGAAGACAGCTATGAGCAAGCTGCACTGGACCTCTACGCCACAAAACGGCAGGCCTTTACCAAGATCCTGCTGCCACTAATGATGCCAGGCATCATCTCGGGCTTTCTGCTGGCCTTCATCGTCAGCCTGGATGATTTCATCATCACCAACTTCGTGAAGGGTGCGGGGGTCGAGACCTTGCCCACGGCTATCTTTGGCTCGGTCAAGCAAGGGATCAAACCGAATATCATGGCGATTTCGACCATGTTGCTGAGTGTGTCCATCGTCATGGTCACGATCAGCTATTTCGTCAGCAAATCTGACAACACAAAATAACCAACAGATGGAGAGACACATGAAACATATGATGAAAAACGGGGTCGCTGCCCTTGCTTTGGCAATTGGCGCAAACGCTGCAGCAGCCGAGGGTGAACTGGTTCTGTACCACTGGTTCGAGTACATGCCGCAAGAGTTGCTGAACAAGTTCACCGAAGAAACCGGCATCACTGTCACTATGGACACTTACGACTCGAACGAGGCGATGCTGGCCTCGCTCAAGGCAGGCGGCATCGGCACCTATGATGTGTCCGTGCCGGGCGACTATATGGTTTCGATCATGGCCGGCGAAGGCATGCTGGATACCATCGCCGACGGTGAATTGAAGAACAAAGGCAACATCGCGCCCGAATGGGCCGATCCCGGTTTTGATCCCGGTCGCCAATCCTCGATCCCGTATCAGTGGGGCTCGACCAGCTTTGCGGTCAGCCGCGATGCCTTTGAGGGCGACATTCAAACAACAGACATTCTGTTCAACCCACCGGCTGAGCTGCAGGGCCGTATAAACATGCTGGACAGCCAAGGCGAAGTCATGGCCATGGCCGCGCTGCACATGGGTATCCCGCAGTGTTCCACAGACCGCGAGCAACTAAAGGCGCTGAACGCCATGCTGCAAGAAGCGAAGCAGCACTGGGCATCGTTCAATTCGGATACGGCGAAAGAGGTTCTGGTTTCCGGTGACGCAGCTGTAGGCCAGATCTATGACGGGTTCTCGGCCAAGGCGCGCGAGGAAGGCGCAAATGTGGAATACGCTTTTCCGACGCAAGGCTACATCGCGTGGATGGA
The DNA here is from genome assembly GCF_056536985.1 of Ruegeria sp. CH8. NCBI lineage: Bacteria > Pseudomonadati > Pseudomonadota > Alphaproteobacteria > Rhodobacterales > Roseobacteraceae > Ruegeria > Ruegeria sp. CH8. The sequence goes on from NZ_JBQFQR010000001.1 coordinate 43,591, forward strand.
CAATGTCGTTCTGCTGAAAGACGCTCCTAACCGCGAGAACGCGCTAATCTTCATGGATTTCCTGTTGGAACCTGAAAACATCGCTGCCGTGTCCAACTTTGCGCAGTACAACGCTGGTGTGAACGGTGTTAGCGAGTTCCTTGATCCGGCATTGGCTAAACAGCCCGAAAAGAACCCCCATGCCAATGCAGGCCAGGGCGTGTTTATCGAAGTCTGTGATGAGCAAACCCAGGCGGTCTATGACCAGATCTGGACCAACCTGAAGAAATAAACTCAACCATTTCGGATTTTTGCCCTCCGGTCTGGCTCTGGCTGGTTCGGGGGGCTTTTATTAACCCGCCCCCATAAGGAGATCGCAAACATGAGCATGCCTATTCGGCTTTTGCCCGACGGACACCCGGAAAACGGTTTTGTTCCGTCCTCTGCCGTTTCCACCGATGATTTCACCACGGAAGATCGGACAGAACGCATCAGCGGTTTCTACGAAAGCACCGACGGCAAGGTTCTGTCCGGTGTCTGGGAATGTGCACCCAGCCTTGAAGTGTTCGATGCATATCCTGTCGATGAAATGATGACCGTCGTCTCGGGTTCCGTGAAGCTGACCAGCCCGGACGGGACTGTGCAGGCGTTTTCCGCAGGCGATACGTTCTTCATGCCCAAGGGCACGCCCTGTACATGGGAAATAACCCGTACCCTGCGAAAATTCTACATGATTGCGTCCTGAGCCGGTTGTCCTGCCCGTCCGCGCCTCAGCGGCGGATATCGTCGAGGATGCGATCCATCATCGCGTCGCACGCGTTTAGTTGATCAATTTCAAGGTATTCATCCGGTTTATGCCCTTGGCGCTCCATGGAACCGGGTCCGCAGACAACGGTTGGAATTCCCAACTCGCTGAAGAACCCGGCCTCGGTGCCAAACGCGACCTTGGTGGTGACGTAGCTTTGGGCAAGTTTCTGGGCGTAAGAGATGACGCCCTCGGTCTCGACAACATCCAGTCCGGGATAGGCGTTGTACTGTTCGACCTCAATACGTGCTTCTTGGCAAAGAGCCTGATAACGGGCCCCTACCCTAACCGCGGCGTCTTGGATCTGTGAAAGGATATCTTTGCCATGATCCGAGGCAAGATGACGGTATTCAAAAGTCAACTCAGCGCGGTCGGGAACAATGTTCAGCGCTTTGCCACCCGAAAGCATACCCACGTGGAAGGTCGTATAAGGCACTGAATAGGCCGGATCGCTGTTTCCACTCTTAGCATAGACGTCTTGTAGTGCTCGCAACTCGGTTACAAAATCGGTTGCAAGGTGCAGCGCGTTGACGAATTTAGGGGCTAGCGCGGAATGCCCGCTTTGACCGTGGCAAACAGCGCGCAGCGCAGCTTTGCCTTTGTGCCCGATAGCGACCTGCATTTCAGTCGGTTCGCCAACGAAACACGCTCGGGGTTGACCCAGCATTGGGGCAAGCCGATCGAGCATGTGTTGAATGCCGACGCACCCAACCTCCTCGTCATAAGACAGCGCGATCTTGAGTGGTTCTCGCAGGTCGATCCCGGTAGCCCGATCTGCCAACGCCATGACTGACGCCACGTAGCCTTTCATATCTGTGGTACCACGACCGTAGACACGGTTTCCTTCGCGCGTTAGGCGAAACGGGTCCCTGGTCCAGCTTTGGCCTTCGACTGGGACGACATCAGTATGTGCCGAAAGCAGAACCCCATCTCCCGCAGGGCCTTTTTCCGCATAAAGCCCCGTTTTGTCACCACCGGGATCGGTGATGCGATGAACTGCAAAACCGCGTGCTTCCAGAAACTCTTCGACATAAGCGGCAAGTTCAAGGTTCGAGTTCTTGCTGACCGTATCGAAGCCAACCAGCTTTTCGAGAATGCCCAGTGTAGACGTCATGCGAATTGAACCTGCTTTTCGAGTTGCCGACCGGTTTGATCCCCACTGTGTCGGGGATTTAAGCAAAGCCTATACAACAGGCAGAATACTTAAATCTGGGAATGACGAAGCAGAGGTTAGGAGATTTCTAAGGACCAGCAATCACTCCCGCCCTGAGGAATGCAAACCCGGAAGTGTTCCCGATTTCACGGCGCGGGCGCAGTGCTCGACAAAGGTTTTCAGAGTGTTTGTTTCGTTTTCAGCTTTTGCCCGCAACAGACCAAGACGCAATGGGCGTAATTCCCCGGCCAAAGAAACATAAGCCAGTTTTTTCCCATCTGGTGACAAAGTGTTATGAGGGCGAATATTCGCAATTGAGAACCCGAAACCATTGGCAACCAACGAGCGCATCACCGACATGTCCGAAGTACGTTCCGCGATGTTGGGCTTGATATTTGCCTCACGGAAGAACGACAGGAAATATTCACCACTGAATGGAAGGTCCAGCAGAACCATGGGGCTGTCCTGGAGATCTGAAATCGTCAATTCGGTACGGCCAGCCAATGCGTGATCTTCCCCCAGCACCACGTAAGGCGGCAGTTCGTGCAAAGGCTGGAATTCAAGATCAGCCGGGATATCCAGATCATAAGTCAGTGCGATGTCCAGTTCAGCCCGACGCAGCTGGCTGAAGATATCCGCCTGATTCAACTCACGTTGTTCGATCCTTACATCGGGGTAGTTTTGTTCAAAATCTCGCCGTATTCCCGGCAGAATGAACTGAGCAAATGTAGCAAGACACCCGACGGACAGAATGCCCTGAATCTTGCCTGTGATTTCCCCGGCGAGCGTTGCCAGAAGATCAGCTTCACGTAGAACAAACTCGGTTCGTTCCATGATCCTGTGTCCGGCCTTCGTCAGCGAAAGCCCCCGCGCATGTTCGCGTACAAACAACGTGACACCGAATTCGACCTCAAGTTGCGTGATCGCCGCTGAGATCGACGGCGACGACACGTTCAGTTTGTCGCTGGCCGCAGCGATGCTGCCCGCCTTTCCGACCGCAACAAAATACTCAAGCTGTCGCAGCGTGTATCTGAAAGGCAATGGCGCATCTCCGCTTGGCCGTGGATTAAGCCTTGTACTTAATCCAAGTGGTCTTCAAAGCAGTATACTTTTCAAGCGAGTGCAATGACAAATCACGTCCAAAACCTGACTGCTTCATACCGCCAAACGGAGTCATCGCGGACAATGCGTCAACCGTGTTGACCGACACGGACCCCGCCATCAGCTTGTCAGACACCCGGCAAGCCCGGGACAGGTTGTCGGTCCACACCGACGCGGCCAACCCATAGATCGAGTCATTTGCCATCGCCACCGCCTGCTCTTCGGTGTCAAACGGGATCACTGACAAGACGGGGCCGAAAATCTCATCCCGAGCCAATGGATTGTCGTGGGCCACGTCGTCAAAGATTGTTGGCTGAACAAAGCAGCCTTTGCCCTCGACGGTGACACGTTCACCGCCTGTCACCAGATTGGCTGACTTCTTGCCCTCTTCCACAAAGCGCATGATGCCCTGTGTTTGCTTTTCATCAACGATTGCACCCATTTTCGAGGTTGGATCCAGTGGGTCACCCGGTTGCATCGCCTGTGCGCGGGCAATCAATTTCTCGACAAATGCGTCCTTGATCGAGCGTTCCACATAGAGTCGAGAATTCGCCGAGCACACTTCGCCCTGATTGAAAAAGATGCCAAAGGCCGCCATGTCGGCAGCGGCATCCAAATCCTCGCAATCGGCGAAGACAAGATTGGGGCTTTTGCCCCCGGTTTCCGGCCAGACCTGTTTCAGGTTTGACTGGCCAGAATACTGCATGAACATCTTGCCGATTGCTGTCGACCCGGTGAAGGCCAGGCAGTCGACATCCATGTGCAGGCCAAGCGCCTTGCCTGCAGTCACACCAAAACCTGGAACAACGTTGAATACGCCATCTGGAACACCTGCTTCAGCCGCGAGTTCTGCCAGTCGCAGTGCAGACAAAGGTGATTGTTCAGCCGGTTTGAGGACCACCGAGTTTCCTGCGGCCAGCGCGGCGGCGGCTTTCCATGTCGCCATATCAAGCGGGAAGTTCCACGGGGTTACTGCACCAACCACACCCAGCGGAACACGACTGACCAACGCCAGATCGCCGGGGCCGGTTGGAGCTACCTCATCATATACCTTGTCAATTGCCTCGGCATACCACTGGAAGAAATGGGCTGAGCCTGGCGCGTCGATAGTCGCGGCATCCGTCACCAGCTTGCCCATATCAAGGCTGTCCAGCAGTGCCATCTCTTCCAAGTTTTCCCGGATCAAGTCGGCCAGCTTCAGCATCACCGTCTTGCGGTCACCCGGAGCCATTCGCGACCAGCGACCATCCTCAAAGGCAGCACGGCCTGCGGCAACGGCACGATTGACGTCTTCTTCGTCACACTCGGCGACCGGGGTCAGAACCGCGCCAGTGGCCGGATTAATACTGTCAAAGGTCTTACCTGATGCCGCATCGGTGAATTTACCGTCGATAAAGGCTTGTCCCCGAAACGTCAGGCCGGCAGCACGGCTTTTCCAATCCTCGTGGGTATTATCCAACATTGTCTGTCTCCCTGATTATTCGTCGCCCGGAACGCCGTAAGACGGTGCTTCGCGCGGGTCGAGCGCACGCTGGGTGTAGGCGTCAAGTTGCGGTTTGTAGATATCCCATGCGGTTGCGATAGCCTCGATTGGGCAATCCTCGGTCCAGTCGCAGCGAAGATCGGCGACGGGCCAGCTAACCTTGTCAACGATCTTCATACCAGCCGAATGTACCGGGCCTGCTTCGCCACCGGCGGCTAAACCGGCCCGCATTGCGGCGATCAAGCGGTCTCCAATATGCCCGGAAGACGACAGAAACCCATCGACGATGGCTTGAGGTATGCCTTCATTGTCCAGAAGGTTTCCGCCAGAGGCAACATTCTCTGCCTGCGCTTGCGTCCAGATCCCAAGGCTGTTGGGGCCGGAATGGATCGCCGTGCGACCTTGATCATCCACAGCCAGAACCTGTCGGTATTCGATGAACTTAGCCTGCGCCTTCATGGCGTCGATCGCCTGAGGCGCAGTCTTGCCTTGCTCCATCAGATCCAGCGTCAGCGGACCGAGACTGGGGTCAGTAACGTTCTGCGACGCAACCGCACCAACACCTGCCCGGGCAAAGGAACAGCGCGCGGCAACTGCGGGTGACGATGACGAAATCGCCAAACCAAACATACCGGTATCAGCGCAGCGGGCGACCAATGAAAAAGTCATTCGGCTCTCCTGAAAAAAGAAAGTCCGGACCGCGCCTATTTTGGGGGAGAACAAGTGGCGCGGTCCGGTCAATTTGATTGATCAGGTGGATCAATCGGGAATAACGGCGGTTCCGTCGATTTCAACCAACCAGTCGGGTCGCGCCAATGCCTGTACCACCAGCCCTGTCGAAACAGGGTGAACACCTTTGATGTATTCGCCCATGGTCCGGTATACAGCCTCACGGTGGCGCACATCGGTGATGTAGACGACCACTTTGACCAGATGTTCCATCGAGCCGCCGGCCTCTTCGATCAACTGCTTAATGTTCTGCATCACTTTATGGGTCTGTTCGACCGGATCGTGGCTGTCGATATTGACCGCGTCATCCAGATTCTGCGGGCACTGGCCGCGCAGATAAACTGTCTTACCACCCTGTGTCACAACGGCCTGACACAGGTCGTTGTCCAGGTTTTGCTCGGGGTAGGTTTCTTTGGTATTGAATTTGCGAATGCGTGTATGCGCCATTTCGAAGTCCTGACTGCTTATTCTGCTGCGGCGGTTGCGACGATGGCCGCTTCACCGTCATATTTGGCATATGCTCGTTGAATTGCGATCTGATCAGCGATGTATTTCGCATCGTGCCAAACGCCCCAAATGAAGGTCGAACCGCGTCGCGATTGCCAAGGCAGGCCAAGAAAATAAATGTCGGGTTCAACCGAGACGCCACGTTGATGGATTGGCGCTCCTTTAGCATCAAAGGCGTCTGCTTTAATCCAACTGAAATCCTGACGGAAGCCTGTCGCCCAAATGATTGTTGTGATGCCTTCCTTGGCAAAGTCGACCGATGTCAGGGGGTTGGTTAGGCTGTCAGGATCAGCAAACCGCTCACGCGCCTCGGGCTCTTCGGGTAGATCAATACCAGTGCGCTGGATATAGGCATCTGCCATATCCAGCATTTCAAGGTAGTTGGCATCACCTGCTGCGACATTGCTCTGGAGATCATCGGCAAAGCTGAGAACGCCGTTCTCGAAGCTCTTGGTCATCCCGGTAAGGGTCACACCTTCATTCCCCAAGCGGCGGAAATCCATCGTGTGCCCGCCATGTGCACCGCTGACCGAGATCGTAACATGTTCAGTTCCCGGTTTTTGTGCAGCCATGTCCCAGAGACCCAGAACGCCCAACCACCAAACGTTGTCGCGGGTACGATAGCGACGCGGGGGGCGGTCATGCGGACCAACGGATAGGAAAACCTTGCGACCGGCGCGGTTTAACTCATCTGCAATCTGCGCGCCGGACGAACCAGCGCCCACAACCATGACTGCGCCTTCGGCCAGTTGCTCAGGATTTTTGTAGTAAAAAGAATGAAGTTGCTCAACGCCAGCCGTTTCCGGCACGATGGGCGGAATAACCGGGTGCTGGAAAGCGCCTGTAGCGGCGACAATACGCTTGGCATGGAATTCACCGGCGGTCGTCTCAACGCGGAACCCACCTTTGCCGGGCAAGCGCTCGGCTTTCAGCGCCTCAACACCCTCGCGGATTGGTGCCTTCACCATTTCAGCATATTCGACGAGGTATTCAGCGACACGGTCCTTGGGCACAAACGCATCCGGATCGTCCCCTTTGAAATGGAGGCTGGGAAAACGATCGTGCCAGCACGGGCCGTTTGCGACCAAAGCATCCCAACGACCAGTGCGCCACGCCTCGGCGGTGCGGTTCTTTTCCAAAATGATATGGGGCACATCGTTGTTTCCAAGGTGCTCGCTCAGCGCGATACCCGCCTGCCCGCCTCCAACAACCAGCGTATCCGTTTTCTCAATGGACATGTGTCGGTTCCCTATTACTGCGTCACGATTTGACCTGAGAAGGCCGTTGTCTTCGTGCGTTTTTTGCTGCCCGGACGGACGAACGACCACAACGGGCCGAAGGCCTTGTATTTTCGAAACTAAAGACGCCAGAGCAGAGCTTTGGCGCACCGTTTCCTGTGCCACTCCAGCACGTATTGCACGTTTCCGGGTTAAAGTTTCACAAGTTGGGAAAAGGCGAAATTACTGTCTAACTTACTCTTAATTAGGCTTTGACTAACCCGTCGGTAATTGCCCTTGTTTCCCAGTCTGTTGTCCGCTTTCCGAAAGATACGGAGCGATCAGATAGTAGAGTTCACCCTGCGAAGAGATATGGCATTTGCGGTAGAGTTGCTTGCGCAGAACCTTGACGGTCTGAGGGCTGATACCCAGCGTCAGGCCAATAGATATCGACGAATGACCTTGAAGGATCAACAACGCCACCTGCGCCTGTCGTGGACTTAATCCAATGTCTCTATCATCAAGCAAACGCTGACGCAGTTGCGCAACGATATCTTCCGGCTTTTTTTCATTCGAGGGCTTTAGGTCAGGCCAGTTCCTTCTGACCAGCGCATTGACAACCGGTGCCACACTCTTGGCCGCGTTAAAATCCTTGCTGGAAAAACGCGATGCTGTGGTTGCGTCCCTACCGAGACACACAGTGACAGAACTTGCGGGACTGAGACCGGCGAAAAAGGCCAACTCATCCGTCAGCGTCGTATTTGTGTAGTAGGATTTGAAGTATTCGTTCCGTTGAAACTGATCCGGTGCAATATCGTTCAATCTATAAAGGCCGTCCGCGGCACGGCTTTGATGCAGACCATAAAATGGATCCAACAGATAAGCACCTTTGACATAGTGGCTATCGATCCGCTCAAAAACACGGCTGTCGAGCGCATGAGTCTTTAGGACTTGGGGACTGCTGTGTTGAAAGAAGGCAATGATTGCGAAATTGTCAAAAGAACAAGTTGATTTTAGCCACGTGTAAAGCGCATCGCCGAAACACTCCGATCCGACCGCCAGTATTGCGGCTGACAGAGCGTCTGGTGCTTGAATGGTCGACATTTCTAATACCCCCCTGGGGGTATATACCCCTTAAATCAGCCAAAGTAACCTTCACTGTAATATAGGGTGGTATGCAAGCGCCAATACGATCGTGGTTTCTGAGAGGCCTCGCCGGATCAGCAATATTGCATCGGGAAAACAAAGAGTTTGATCATGGCCAAAGATACACTCGACATTCTTGCACAGGACGAACACCTGATTCAGTCCTTCGCCGATCTGAACGCGTTGAAGCAGCAAGGCGCACGTACAGTGATCTCACGCGCAAAGGGCGCATTTGTTTACGACAGCGATGGCAATGAACTGATCGATGGCATTGGTGGCCTTTGGTGCGTCAATATCGGCCACGGCAATGTGGAAATGATTGAGGCGATCTCGGATCAGCTGAAAACACTGGATTACTACTCGACCTTCTACAATTTTACCCACCCGGCAGCGGCAGCACTGGCTGAGAAGATTGCCCAGCTTGCGCCGGGTCATTTGAACGCCGTGTATTTTGGCAATTCCGGTTCGGTCGCCAATGACAGCGCCATCCGGATGCTGCATCACTACAATATCAGGAAAGGGAAGCCGGAAAAGAAACTGGTTCTGTCTCGGCACGGGGCCTATCATGGCTCGACCCATCTGGCGATGGCGATGACCACACCCGGCTATTCTGAAGGCTGGCACGCGGCCAGTGAACTTGTGCATCATCTGCGCTCGCCCCATTACTGGCGCGAAGGCGGTGAGATGACCGAGACCGAGTTCCTCGACGCCCTCATCGACGATCTGAAACAGAACATCGAGCGCATAGGCGCCGAGAACATTTGTGCCTTCATTGCAGAACCGATCCAAGGCGCGGGCGGTGTTGTGACCGCGCCAGCTGGCTATCACAAACGCGCGTGGGAGGTCTGTCAGGCCAACGACATTAAGTACGTTGCCGATGAGGTCGTAACCGCCTTTGGGCGTCTCGGACACTTCTTTGCGTCTGAAGACGTATTTGACATGGTGCCCGACATCATCACCACGGCCAAAGGTCTTACCTCTGGCTATCAGCCGCTGTCTGCCACGATCGTTTCTGACGATATTCACGAGGTCATCTCAGGCCCCGACGGTATGTTCCTGCACGGTATGACTTATTCGGGCCACCCCGCAGCTGCAGCGGCCGGTCTGACCAATATTGCAATCATGGAGCGGGAGGGCATTCCCGAGCGTGTACAGAGGACTGGGAAACAGTTTGAAAACAACCTGCGCGGTCTGAACGATATAGAACTTGTCGGCGAAGTACGCGGCAACCATTTCATGATGGGCATCGAGTTCGTTAAGGACCGGATCACTAAGGAAAGCCATCCGGCAGAAGCGCAGGTGGGCCTGAAGGTCGCGCGCGCTTGTCAGAAGCGCGGTCTCATCGCTCGCCCCCTCGGTAACGTTCTGATCCTGTCTCCGACACTGATCATGGACGAGCCGATGATTGATCGCATCGAAGCTATCCTGCGCGACGCCATCACCGAAGTCGCCGCCGGTCTCTAATCCTGTATTCGGGGCGACACAGCCCCATCAAACACGTCTGCCAGCCACAAGGAGCCAGCTATGCGCGACCCACGCTACGACATTCTGTTCGAACCGATGAAGATCGGCCCCCTAACGGCCAAGAACCGGTTCTATCAGGTGCCTCACTGCAACGGCGGCGGATATCGCGACCCGTCTGCGGCAGCCGCAATGCGAGGCATCAAGGCCGAAGGTGGCTGGGGCGTCATCTTTACCGAACAGTGCGAGATGCACCACACGTCTGAGATTACTCCGTTCATCGAACTCCGCCTTTGGGAAGACAAAGACATCCCCCAATTGCGCAAGATGTCCGAGCGTATGAAAACCCATGGCGCGCTGGCCGGCATTCAGCTTGCCTATTCCGGCATCAACGGACCTAATTTGTACACCAAAGAAGTCCCACTGGCCCCTTCGGCCATGCCGATCCGTACCTTTACCAATGATCCGGTTCAGGCGCGTGCCTTGGACAAGCAGGACATCAAGGACTTGCGCCGTTGGTTCGTGAATGCAGCTAAACGCTCGAAGGAAGCAGGTTTTGATCTGATCTGTCTGTATGGCGCGCATGGATTTGGTATCTTCCAGCACTTCCTCAGCCGGGCCACCAACCAACGCAGCGACGAATATGGTGGGTCTCTGGAAAATCGTGCTCGGTTCAGCCAAGAGGTGATCGCTGATATGCGTGATGCCGTGGGCGATACGATGGCGATCACGCTTCGGGTGTCATTGGATGAAACCATTGGGGATCTGGGTTTCTCAAATGCCGAGGTTCGCGACTACATCGAAATCAACAAAGACCTGCCCGACCTTTGGGATTTGGCGCAGGGCACATGGGAGGATTGTTCCGGCCCTTCGCGGTTCAAGGAAGAGGCTGCGCAGGAACAATTGGTGCGTGGCATTCACGAGTTGACCGACAAGCCCATCGTTGGGGTCGGACGGTTCACCTCACCCGATGTGATGGCCAAGATGATCAAGTCCGGCACGCTGGATTTCATCGGCTGCGCACGCCCCTCAATCGCTGATCCGTTTTTGCCGAAAAAGATCGAAGAAGGTCGGATCGAAGACATCCGCGAGTGTATCGGCTGCAACATCTGCATCACCGGCGATATGACCATGTCGATCAGCCGCTGCACCCAGAACCCGACATTCATGGAAGAATGGCGCAAAGGCTGGCATCCAGAGAAGATGAACGAAAAGGGCGAAAGCTCAAACGTGCTGGTCGTAGGTTCTGGCCCCGCAGGGCTTGAGGCCGCTTGGGCGCTGTGTCGTCGGGGATACGATGTTGCGGTGGCCGAGGCGCGCGATGTGATCGGCGGACGCGTGGCCCGCGAACGCCTGCTGCCGGGACTGTCGGCCTGGGGTCGTGTCGTGGACTATCGTGACTACCAGCTGAGCCAACGTCCGAACGTGGAAATCTATCGCGAAAGTGAGTTGGATGCCGAGAGCGTTCTGGAGTTCGGTTTTGAAAACGTCTGCATCGCCACCGGATCTACCTGGCGGAACGATGGGGTTTCACGTCAGCACGTTGTTCCAATGCCGATTGCTGAAGGTGCCAATGTTTTTACACCGGACGATCTAATGGACGGCACCATCCCATCCGGCTGTGTGGTGGTCTATGACGATGACCACTATTACATGGGCGGCGTTCTGGCCGAACTATTGGCCAAGAACGGTGCAAGAGTGACTCTGGTCACGCCGTCGGCATATGTCAGTGACTGGACGAACAACACGCTTGAGCAAATCGCCATCCATTCAAGGCTGGTGGATGCAGGGGTCGAGATCGTGCTCAACCAAGGTGTCGCCGAAATTCACCCGGATCACGTGGTCTCGAACTGCGTTTACACCGACCGAACCTGGAAGATTGAGGCGGATGCCGTGGTGATGGTAGCATCGCGCCTGGAAAACAACGCCGTATTCAATGACCTGAAAGCGCGCGAGGCCGAATGGGTGGATGCAGGTATCAAGTCGGTAAAATTGATTGGCGATGCCAATGCACCGGGACCGATCGCCTGGGCAACCTATGCCGGTCACCGTTATGCGCGGGAGCTTGATGGCAGAGATTTAGGTGACGACCTACCATTTCGCCGCGAGATCACAGAGCTCGCGGTAGACTGAGCTCACATGCGCGTTATGGGCGGTATAGTTTCACCTATGCCGCCCCTGCACTCTGAGGCACCAGTTATGTCCGCGGAGTGTTGCCCTCCACCAAAATGATGCGGATTAAGTCACAGGCCAACTCGAAAACGAAATTCCTTGGTTGTTTTGGACGCACAATAGGTGTTTTCACCGGCAACAGACTCTAAAACTCAGCAGCGTTTACTTGTAAAAACCTCGCAGCTTCACTCTTAGCTAACCACGAGCTTTTCAAGCAGATCCCGTAATGTAGTATCAAAGCTGAAATAGCCCAAGCGCAGACACGACTTCACGCTTGGTAGCGTCAGTCCGTTCCCCGGTTCGCTCTGTCCCTTGCCGGATAACATCCAGAACATAGCCACGGTCTTTGGACAGTCGTGCCTGCCGCTCGCGGATTGGAGCAATGAGCGCCTGCAGTATGTCCTCCAATCGTGCTTTGAGCTTGCTATCACTTAATCCACCACGTTGGTAGTGCGCCTTAATTCCCGCCAGATCTTCTTGAGCTTTGTCAAAAGCGTCCAGATACGTGAAGACGACATTGCCTTCTATTTGACCCGGATCCTCAATTCTCAGGTGATTTGGGTCGGTGAACATGGCGCGGACAGCAGCGCGGATCCCTTCAGGCGACGCAGAGAGCAAAATCGCATTGCCTGTGGATTTGGACATCTTCGCTTTACCGTCGACCCCAGGTAGCCGACCAGATTTGGGAATGACAGCGCGCGCTTCAGGCAGAACCACCGCGCCTGCGGCTACATTTATCCTGCGCACGAGCTCGTTTGTTTGCTCGATCAGAGGCGCTTGGTCTTCGCCGACGGGCACGACAGTAGCTTTGAATGCGGTGATATCCGCCGCCAGTGCTGCGGGGTAGCAGAGAAAGCCGGCAGGGATGTTTCTGCCGAAACCACGCGCGCGGATTTCATCTTTGATCGTAGGGTTGCGCTCCAGTCTCGCGAGGGTGACGAAGTTCAAATAAAGCATCGACAGCTCCGCCAGCGCAGGCAGGTGCGATTGCAGGCAGATTGTTGTCCGCTCGGGGTCGATGCCCACAGCCAGATAGTCCAGTGCGACTTCGATGACGTTGCGACGCACCTTGTCGGTATCATTCGCGTTGTCGGTCAGGGCTTGGGTGTCCGCCAGGAGCAGGAATTGTTCATGGTGTCCTGATCTCACAGGCGATTAGAAAGCGATCCCGCATAGTGGCCGATATGCAGCGGCCCCGTGGAGGGGTCTCCGGTCAGGATGACAGGTTTGATCATGTGCGTGTCTTCAGTGGTCGTGAGGCGCCGCATTGGGGACTTTGGAATCAAAAGACCGCCTATGCGGCGGCCTCGGACTAAAATAAACAGGATTGCCCGGCTGCCTTGTCAGGAAGCCAGCCACCAGATTGTCGAAATGAGCATCAGGTTGTCCATGCCGACAGCAGTATTGTCAGCTGTCTCCGCCGTCAAACCGATACAAGGGGCGATACAACCGCGGGTCGGCTCACATAACTCCCGTTCAGCGATGTTCGCAGTTTGTTACCGCGGGCGGCGTTCACGCGGGTGTTGCGCAGCAGAGTCAAATGTTCGCAGCAAATGCCGCAATGACCCGCAGTTGGTTTTCAACAGAGATCAGCAATTTTCTGATGCGGTGGTGGACGTGCTTGGCCTGAGCTGAAACAGCGGTGTATATTGGTTGAATGGATGACAAGTTGAAGAAGCTAAGCCGGTCTGATCTGATTGCTCTCATAAGTGAGTTTGCTCCAGCCAACGAACTTGAGCAACGCGTCGAAAAACTGCTGCAAGAAAAAGCCATTAGATCTGCTGCTTGGTGCCGTGACAGTACGGAGGGCATTACTGATGAGCAGCGCAGGTTAGAGAAAACAGGTGACCCAAAGCAATAGAAGACTTGAGTATTCAGCCGGGGCCACATCTGTAAACCGTGCGTCGTCTGCTCTATGGAAAGATGGCCCGCTCAATATGCGTTACCTTCCCTAACGCGGAGTACAGCGGTTAAAGATCGCTCTCAGTACAAATCAGTGTGGCTCGGGACACTTCAAAAGACGGACCAACCCAGCCCGTGCGCCAATTCTTCGATAGCCTTGAGAGCGAGCACAGAGTTTCCTTTTTCGTCCAATCCAGGACTCCAAGCGACGATCGATCCTACGCCCGGCGCGATTGCAACCACGCCGCCTCCTACACCGCTTTTGCAAGGTAGACCAATTCGAAAGGCGACTTCGCCGGAGGCGTCATAGCAACCGCATGTCATCATAAGCGCGTTGATGCGCCGTGTACGCTCAGGCGTGACGCCTGCAATTTCCGCATTGGGCCCTTCACCGCCGGAGGCAAGAAACCGCGTCGCTTCAGCAAGCTGGCGACAAGTCATGGCGATGCTGCATTGACGAAAGTAGCTTTCGGTGACTTTTTTCACCTCGCCTTTGATATTGCCCTCGGCCAACATAAAGTATGCTAATGCCCGGTTCCGATCGCCAGTCTTGACCTCAGATACAAAGACCTCTTCATCGACCGATATGTCATTGGCGTCTGCCAGGCGGCGACAAAGCTCCAGAACCGGGTGCCGACCAAATTCGCCAGATTCGTGCTCGAGTATTACGTCTGAGACTACAATCGCACCGGGATTAATAAACGGATTTCGGGGTTTGCCGCGTTCGAATTCAAGCTGAACGATCGAGTTGAAAGGATCACCGGACGGCTCGCGCCCCACACGCCTCCACAACGTCGCGCCAACATGCCCCAGTGCCACGACCAAAGCGAACACTTTTGAGATGCTTTGGATAGAAAACGGCACATCAGCATCGCCCGCAAAGATCGGTGGACCGTTCAGCGGAGCGACAGCGATACCAAACTGGTTTAGGGGTACACGTGAAAGTTCCGGGATATAGCTGGCGACTTCCCCACGATCCGCTTCGCCCGCCATTCGGCTTGCAATGTCGTCTAGAGCACACTGGATTTTTGCAATATCAATCTGTTTGGGCATCTTCGTTCCAGATTTTTGGAGAAACTCCATCTGTCGTACCTTCGAAATTCTCCAGAACGAAAATCGGCTCCTGACCAGCCTTTCTCTGGCTGAAATAGTCTTTGGTGAGACGATAGACTGTACCCGACAACAGCAGGATCGCGGTCAGATTGATAACCGCCATTAAGCCCATGGCAGCGTCGGCAAAGTTGAACACGGTCGCCACGGTTTGCAGCGCGCCCCAAACCACCATGCCCAGGCAAGCGGCGCGCAGCGCGGTTATGGCTACTTTACCTTCGAGACCCAGAAAGGTCATGGCGTTCTCTGCGTACGAGTAGTTTCCAAGGATTGAAGTAAACGCAAAGAATATGATCGCAACGGCGATGAAATATGTGCCGACTGGCCCCAGATGAACATCCAGCGCGTTTTGGGTCAGTTGCATACCGGTGGTCCCATCGCCCGTCAGAACACCGGACAACAGGATCAACAGTGCGGTTGCCGTACACACAAGGATCGTATCGACAAAACATCCGAACGCCTGCACCAATCCTTGACTTGACGGATGATGCGGAGATGGGGTGGCTACAGCAGCGATATTCGGGGCGGAGCCCATACCAGCCTCGTTCGAAAACAAGCCGCGTTTGATGCCATTCAGCATGGCCGCCATTACGCCGCCCGCGACACCGCCTGCGGCTTCTTGCAGACCCAACGCGCTGGAAACGATTAACCATAATAAGCCCGGGACTTCGGTAATGTTGAGAGCCATCACGATGAGCGCGATCAGCAGGTATGCACCTGCCATAAATGGAACCAGAATTTCGGCGACACGGGCAATGGCTTTGATGCCACCGAAAATCACAATCGCCGCAGCAGCAGCAACGGCAACCCCCACCCAGAGTTTTTCAATACCAAATGCTCCATTCAGTGCCTCGGCGATCGAGTTGGACTGAACCGCAACAAAGATGAGACCAAAACTGAGGATCAGGCAGATGGAAAACAAAGCGCCTGCCCAAGGAGCGTTAAGGCCTTTCGAGATATAAAAGGCCGGTCCGCCCCGGTAGTCTCCAGACTTGGATGTTACCTTATACAACTGCGCCAGAGTGCTTTCGGAATACGCCGTCGCCATGCCAACCAGTGCCACCATCCACATCCAAAAGATGGCACCGGGTCCTCCGAGGGTCAGCGCGACAGCTACTCCGGCAAGGTTGCCGGTGCCGACCCGAGACGCGAGGCTAACCGTCAGGGCCTGAAACGGCGTGATACCGCGCTTATCAGTGCTGGAGGCTGACGTGATGACACGCAGCATCTCTCCAAAATGAAGAAACTGCGGAGCGCCCAACCGGATCGTAAAATAGAGCCCGGCCCCCAACAGGCCGTAGACAAGGACATAGTTCCAGAGGATGCCATTTAGCCCATCAACAAAAAAATCCATCACATGCCCTCGGTCAATTGGATTCAAATAATACGCACAAAACTGGATGCAGTCGCACAAATAAATTCAATTACCAATATACCTTAGCACTTCGTTTTGCCATGCGGGACTTTTTCGAACCGTTAGCGAGGCGCGGTTCAGGACTTCAACATATTCGCTTTTATATATGTTACTTTCACTGACCCGGAGTAAAGTAGGTATCCTGTACTCGTCGCAACTCCAACATTTTGAGACTGGTGTACTCGCGCATCGCGGACGAATTTGTTGATACCCTGCCGACCCCAATGCGTAACCGCAGGCGTCCCAACCGCTAAATCTGGTCAAAAATAACCGGATCAGTGATCTTGTCATCGTCGGCCAACAGGAATGCCTTGTTCAGAATTGTCGAGAGCGTCGCATCCCCTTCGAACGGCAGCGCAACTTTTTTCGGCTTTCCATCCGGTACGATGCAGACGTGCTTTCGACTGTCTTCCAGAAGAACGACCGCAGAACCCAAATGAATCAGATATGCTTGCCGTTTTCCCTGCACCCTCAGATGCATATCGTCCAGACTGAAACACTTGGTCTTCTTAAAACGCGGAAGCAGAACATTCTGTCTGAGAGGTTTTTGAGGTTCGTGCCGAGGGCACGATTTTCTTCGGGCTGATCGCTCTGGTCTGAGTCCTTGGGTAGGTGTTCAGCAGGAAACCCCAAAAGCGAATCAATTGGTTCGATGCCGAGTTTTGGCAAAACACCGGGCTTAACTTGTTTTGCAAACAGCGAAATACGATCTTTCTCAAATATTGAGCTTAACGACTGCTCTCGTCCCCCTTTCATTGGGAAAAGCTGCAGAAATACAGCCTCGTTTTCTCCAAGAGCATTCAGACGTTGGTCAGCAAGCTCAATTTAGTCGTCATTCCAAAAGAACAGAAACGCTCCGTTTGAAAATACCTTTAGAGCATCCTGAACTGCTCCGTCTCATGTGTCGGATAATTGGAAATCGCCAACATTCAACCAATGGACCAGATCTTGTCGCGTCTCAAAACCCGCCAGCTTTTTTCTCTGAGTTTTGGTCCATTCAACGCGAACCCGAGCGGCAATGATCTCAGATGCTGTCGCCGTTTCGGCGACGATGCGAAGTGACGGGCCGTCTTGGCGCTATCTGCCACCTCCGCGGCCCCAGATTTCATCAATGATTTGAACTGCATTAAACATGTAGAAACCGAAATCACTCAAAGTAGATCAATTTTTGGCAGTAAAACCATAAGCTGTGGCGTGAAAGGGTTGATTGTGGTGTTTCAGGCAACCACATGAATTACCCAAGTTTTCAATGGTGCCGCAACTTTTATGCATACTCCCGGAGACGCCTGAGACCGCGTGACTTCCAGCTTCAGTAAATCTTATTCCGGAGGCCCTGAACTATGACATATTTCTATGCCAATCCCTGCCGCGAACTATGCCGGTTTTGCTTCTAAATGAGGCGCCCTGCCCTTGTTTTATTAGAGTTAAACTCACTTAAAATCTGTCAGAAACGGTCTAGAAAACCGTTGTGGGTGCAAGCCCACCCAGGGTTCGAACCCCTGTCTCTCCGCCACTGTCCCGATGTAAAGAAATGAAAGTATACGCACCATCTGGGAGTGGTGCGGCTTCCTCTATTGGCGATGCCATGGATTAACGGTGTACAGCTTGGTCGTTCGGACAAGCGATATCTTGAGTATTTCGCCGAAGGATTTTCCTGACTGGCCAGAGTCGCAATACAGGATCGGTCTACTTTCTTTCCGAGAAACTGACTTCCAGCGCTCTGAAACCTCCGTGAAAGACGTCATTTTCGACGAATTTGTGCCAATGATCCGTTTGACCATCTCCTGCCTCAAATTCTGCCCACCATTCAGCGAAGGTTTCGTCGCGGTCCGTGATCGGCGAGAACTTCATTCTTGCGACATAGTTCACAAATGGAAGTGGACCGTTTGGCAGCATGTCATAAGAGATTGTTCGATCCGTATGCGACAGTGACAGTAGGGTTTCTCTGATACGCCCGGACCCATCAGCAAGCGCGAAGTTGCGAACGCAGCCAACTTCTCCATTGGCGCGACCTTCTTCAATTCGGCTGTCGGTCGCAGCAGGGTGCCAGTTGTGCAAACCGTTGAAATCTCGCACGCGCTCCCAGACCTGATCAACGGGCACAGCGATGATGGTTGAGGAATAGGCTCGGATCATTGTGTTGCTCCTTCTGTGACGCGTGCGCCGCGGCGCAGTTTTCCGAATTCGGCGGTCTGGCCTGCGATTGCTCGCTCAGTAGGCAGGCGCTCCATTGATGACGCACCGTAAAAGCCATGGCAATCGGGGCAAAGGTCAAGGAATTTTTGTGCATCCTCAGGCTCAGCCAGTGGTCCACCATGGCAAATGAAGATCAGGTCATCGCGATATGTTCGGGCGGCAGTTGCCCATTCGTTGTAAAGGCGTGCGCATTCTTCGATGTCTGGTGCGCTGTCCCCTGCCCCGATCGAACCTCCGGTCGTCAGGCCAAAATGCGCGACGATCACATCTGCACCTGCTTTGGCCATCTCTGCCGCGTTATCCGCGCTGAACACGTAAGGGGTCGTAAGCAGGTCGCGTTCATGGGCCTTGGCGATCATGTCGACCTCCAAGTCATAGGACATCCCAGTCGCCTCAAGCTCACGCCGGAAACGGCCATCGATAATGCCAACAGTCGGAAAGTTCTGAACGCCCGCAAAGCCCATCGCGGCCAGATCGTCCAGAAATTTCTCCATGATGCAAAACGGATCGGTGGCGTTGACCCCGGCAAGAACCGGCACGTTTTGGACCACTGGCAAAACCTCTCGGCCCATGTCGACAACGATCTCATTGGCGTTGCCGTAGGACATATAGCCCGCAAGAGACCCGCGCCCCGCCATGCGATAGCGACCCGAGTTATAGATTACGATCAGGTCGATGCCGCCTGCTTCTTCGCATTTGGCGGACAGGCCAGTGCCAGCGCCACCACCAACAATGACCTTGCCTGCCGCGATTTTCGCCCGAAGGTGACCGAGGATTTCTGCGCGTTCTGTGACTGCCATCTCAGTTATCCTTTTTATTGAAGATTTCATTGAAGTTGCTGATTGCCGCCTCGGCGAAGGCTGAATCATTGATATGCATGTCCAGCTCAACCAATTGCCGGTCAGCGGTTTGTTTCACGGTGTCCCGCAGCGCCTGAAACAGCGCCTCGTTTGCCGCCGGGTCATGGAAAGCTCCGCCGTCGACATCCAGCGCCGACACGCCACGTAGAGGCAAAAGAAACCTCACCGGCCCGTCACAGACGTTCAGTTTGTCACCGATCCAGACACCGATCTGAGCGCATTCCTCGGGGGTCGAACGCATCAAGGTAACCTGTGCATTGTGGTGATAGAAGTTCCGCCCCTTGAATTGCGCGGGCACCGTTTCGGGCGCCCAGAAATTGGCCATGTCCAGCGCTCCGCAAGAGCCCACATATGGCAGCTTGGTCCGGGCGATGCTGTCCAGTCTTTCTTCGCCCGCGCTGAGCATTCCGCCAACGATCAGGTCGCAAATCTCGGTTGTGGTGACGTCGATGACACCGGCCACATCGCCCTGATCGACCAGTTGTTCCATCGATCGGCCACCGCTGCCGGTGGCATGGAAGACCAAACAGTCGTAGTTGTCGCCCAGACCTTCGGTTATCGCTTGCACTGCAGGGGTCGTGACACCGAACATGGACAGCACCAATGCGGGGCGATCGTCGGCGGCCTCTGGCACTTCGTTGGCCATCATTCCAGCCAACGCGTGGGCCGCATTGCCCAGCAAACGCCGCGAGACGCGGTTCAGGCCGGACACATCCGTCACTGGGTGGAATATGTTCACATCCGACGCACCCACATAAGCAGAAACGTCGCCTGAGGCGAGTGTCGATACAAGAACCTTCGGCACCCCGATGGGCAAAGCCTGCATGGCTGGCGCGATGATTCCGGACCCGCCAGACCCACCCAACCCGATGACGCCGCCCAGATCATCCCGACCCAATACGAAAGCAGTCAGAGCCTTGGCCATTTCGGTCACGGCCTGCCCTCTGTCGTTCACGAACACAGCGGCAGGTCCGTCGGGGTGGCAGGCGGCGACACTTGCTGCGGTTACGTCCACGCCAGCCTCGCCGCCTTTGGTGCCGACATTGACCAACACGGTTTCCATCCCTGTCGCATCGATCAGGTCGCGCACGTAACGAAGCTCTGGCCCTTTGGTATCGGCAGTACCGATCACGTAAGCTCTTTTTGTCATCCTTCCTCCTTCCTTAGCCCGATTGTCCGGGCTCAAGCCCCAGGTGACGCTTTTGCATTGCTGCGTCATTCTCCAGGGCGTCTGCCGTCATCTGCTCGACAACTTCTCCGCCAACCATGATGGCCACTTCATCGACTGCGGCCAACGCGGCGTGCATGTTCTGTTCGACCAGCAGGACAGCTATGCCTTCGCGGGCAATGAGACCAATCAGGTCGATCACATCCGAAACAATAGCGGGGGCCAGACCTTCGGTTGGCTCATCCAGCACGATCAGACGCGGATTCAGCAACAAAGCGCGGCCAATCGCCAGCATCTGTTGCTCACCGCCCGACAGGCGGTCCCCCAAGTTGCGACGGCGTTCTTTCAGGCGCGGGAAGGTTTCATAGACCCGGTCAATCGACCACGCGCCACCTTTGCTCTCGGCAATTTTGAGATGTTCCTCAACCGTGAGCGAGCGGAACACACGCCGCCCCTGCGGAACATACCCGATCCCCATCTGCGCGCGCTTTTCAGGTGGCAGACCAGTCATGTCCACGCCATCGAACCGGATTTCGCCAGCGGAATGCGCGTGCAGTCCCATGATGGCATTACAAAGACTGGTCTTGCCCATGCCATTGCGGCCCAAAATGCCCAGCGGTCGGTTCCCGTGGCTCAGATTCACCCCGTGCAAAACATGGCTTGAGCCGTAGCGCAGGTCCAATCCGCTGATCTGGAGCAACGTATCAGTGGCCATGTGCGCCTCCGATATAAACGCGGTGAACTTCTTCGTTCCGCATGATCTCGTCGGGCGAGCCTTCGGCCAGCATCCGGCCGTTATAAAGGACCGAGACGCTTTCCGAGGTCTGTAGGGCGATATCCATATCATGTTCGATCAGAACAACTGTCACATCCTTGGGCAAGGACATCAACAACGCGCTGAGCTTGGGACGTTCTGCCGGAGAAAGCCCGGCGGCCGGTTCATCCAGCAAAAGGACCTTCGGGTTTTCAGCAAGCGCGATCCCGATCTCAAGCTGGCGTCTTTGTCCGTGGCTCAGTTCCGATGTTTCGCGGTCCAGAACGTTTGTGACGCCGGCGATTTCGGCAAGACGTTCGGCCTCGGCCACGCGTTCGTCATTGGAGCGCAGGGGCAGCACTTGCAGCCATCCACCTCGCACTCCAGCCACGGCCAGAAACAGAGTGTCGCGTACGGTCAAGCCGTTGAACAGATGCGCGTGCTGATAGGTTCGGCGTAGACCGCCTTGAATGCGTTTGTTGATCGGCTCACGTGTCACACTGTCACCAAAAAGCGTTATCGAACCGGTTGTCGCGCTGGTATCTCCGGTCAGAACGTTGAACAGGCTGGTCTTGCCCGCGCCGTTTGGCCCAAGGATCGCGCGACGCTCGCCGGGGCGGACAGTCATGTCAATGTCCTGAACCGCCCAGAACCCGCCGAAGCGTTTGCCAATGCCCCGGACCTCCAGGGCATTGGCGTTGATATGTGAGTGGTTTACGGGCACGAAGGGTTATCCCGGCTGACCGCACCCGAGGCCAAGAATGCCTCTTCGTCCTGTCCCAGTAGCTGGTCGACGTCACGCACAACTTTAACAACCCGGTTGCCCAGCGTTCCGTCATCACGCTCGTAGACTTCGGTGACAAAGTTATCGATGATCCCGTTGCGGTTCTTGTCCAGGCGCATTGTGCCGCCGGTCGGGGTGGTGAAAGTCAGATCATTCAGCGCCGCACGGAAAGCCGCATGATTGTCAGACAGATCGCCATCCACCTCGTCCAAAGCCATCATCGCGGCCTTGGCGCTCATGTAGTAGTGATGCGCAAAGATCGACGGGGCCGAGAATCCATCCGGGAAGGCTTCGGTGTAGCTGGCGGTAAAGGCTTTCCATTCATCTCCGTCATAGTCGCTGACCGTAGGTGTCCCTGCAGGCGCCCCCACCAGCAGCTTCTTGAACGGACCTTTGCTGTCAAGGATCGACTGGTCGATGGTAATCGAACCACCAATGATCGGCTTGTCGCCCCCCGCCTGACTGTACTGAGTCAGGAAGTTCACCGCATCCGCGCCGCCAAGCGCCACGAACAGCGCATCAACATCCTGCGGGATCGAGTAAACGACCGAGGAATAGTCCTTGTTGCCGATGGGGGTCCAGAATTTCTCGGGCACCTTGCCGCCTGCCTCACAGAACTCGGTCATGAAGCCCAGTACCTGCGTGTAGGGGAAGGAATAGTCCTCGGCGACGATTGCCACCGATTTGTAACCCATGTCGTTGAAAGCATAGTCGCCCACGCCGACCATCCACTGTGCGCCGTCTCCGCCAAAGCGGTAGAAATTGTCAGACCCATCACGCAGCGTGGTGTCCTGAGCAGCTGACGAGCCGTTCAGGAAAGTTACGCCGGGATAGGATTTCGACAGATCTCGCAAGGCAAGACCTTCAGAACCGGACAGCGGGCCAACGATGATGTCTACGCCATCCTGCTCAATCAGTTTGCGGGCCGCATTCACCGCGCTGTCCGGGCTTGCGTCCGACGACATGGTGATGACTTCGATCTTGTTGCCGTCAACCTCTCCTCCGGTCTCCAACACCGCCAGCTCTGCACCGCGAATACCGTCTTGTCCCAACGCCGCGAAAGCGCCTTCAAGGATCGAGATAACGCCAACCTTGACGTCTTCGGCGGATGCCGGAACCGACATTGCGCAGAGCGCAAGAGCCGAGGCGGCCAGTTTGAGCTTATTCATTTCAGGTTCCTCCCTATGAGTGCTCAGATGCTTGTTTTGGTTTTGCCTGAGGACTACGCAGCCGCGCCGCCCAGTCTTGAGCCAGTTGCTGCAGCCCGCCGGGGGCCACGATGACAATCAACAACAGCACAGCGCCTATCAGAGTGTTGAACCGTTCACGGTCGATCAGATCGACGGCAAATGTGTCGAGCAGGACGAAGACGACGGCTCCAACAAACGCTCCACCAGGATGGCGCAGGCCACCGATGACCGAGATGATCAGGATGTCGATGATCGGCCCCAGACCAACCGAGAAAGATGAGATGCGCTCCTGATACCAGACGTTCAGAATACCCCCTGCCCCGGCCAGCAGCCCCGAGAAGGCAAAGGCGGCGACAATCGGCGTCGTGACCGATATACCCAAGGCCAGCACTCGACCGGGCGCATCGCGGACTGCTTGAATGGTCAAGCCCAGCGGCGACCGGACAAAACCACTGACCAGCGCCAAGGCAATTCCGGCTGTTGACAGCGACAGCAGGTAAAGCAGCAGCGGGTTACGCAGGCTGACACCTGCGACTTCTGGTGCACGAACGCCCGAAAAGCCAGTCCATCCGTTGAACAGCGTGTAATTCTGGCGCGTGAAGTAGAAGAACGCAACTCCGATCGCCAAGGTGATCATGATTGCATAGATGCCGCGCGACCGGCGCGCGATCAGCCCGACCAGAGCACCGGACAACGTGGCAAAAATCAGCGCCATGGGAATGGTCACCCAAAACGGAAGCGGCGTTCCAACACCCACCGTATTCGGGCCGAAATAAGCGATCGTGTACCCGGCGATCCCCGCCATTGTGGCCTGTGCGAAAGACACCACGCCCAGATAGGTCGCCAGAAAGCTGAGGCTCAATGCCATCACGCCAAGGATCAGAGACCGCGTCGCAACCTGTGTCAGCCAGAAATCGTTTAGTACCAACGGCAGGGCCAATAGAGGTATCAGGATCAGGGCTTGCTTCATAGCTCGGCCTTCCCCATCAGCCCTTGAGGCCGTACCGCCAGAACCAACACCATGATCGCGAACGTAAACACAACGCCATAGGTCGGCGCGTAGGCCAATCCGTACTGCTCGGCTAAACCAACCAGCAAGGCACCGAGAGCCGCCCCGCCGATCGAACCCATGCCGCCGACAATTACGACCACCAGCGAAGAGAGCAGGAATTGCAGGTCCGTACCCGGCGCGATGGAAAGAGCACTCGCCGCAACGACACCTGCCATTCCGGCCAGCATCCCACCCAACGCAAACACAAGAACAAAGATGCGATTGATCGGATATCCAATCGCGCGCAGCATGTCCTGATCATCCACGCCAGCCCGGATCACCGCACCAAACCGCGTGCGCTGGATCAGGAACCAAAGGGCGACGCCGGTTGCCAGCGCAAAGCCCATCAAAGCCAGACGAATGGTGGCATATCCGACACCCAACACCGGCAGACGGTGCCCTCCGGCCAGCAAGTCGGGCAACTCGACCTGATAGGTCAGACCGCCCCAGTGCCACAACATCAGATCCGCCATAATGATCGAGATGGCGATCGACGCGAGGGTCTGGCGGAGCTCATCCCCCTGCATCCAGCCCAAAACCCCCGCCTGCACGATGGCACCGGCCAGACCCGCCGCCAGTCCGCCGCCCACAACGCCCAAGCCCCATGAGCCTGTGGCCTCGACAATGCTGTACCCAACGTAGCCACCCAGCAGAAGCAAAGCGCCATGCGCCATGTTCACCGTCCGCATCAGCCCAAAGATCAGGCTGAAACCGCTGGCGGCCAGAAAATAGAGTGCTGCAAGCGTCAGCCCATTCAGGGTGACGATCAGAAATAAAGTCATGGTTCCTCCCGTTGATGGCAATAATTGCGCAAATTTCGGAAAATGCGCAGATCGACCATCAAAATGCTGAAGAAAAAAATTAATCTTAACAGTGCTTTATGTGGGTGAATTGTGCTTTGGTAAATTCGCAGTAGGAAAAATTAAGAAATAGTTTCTCTTTTCTGGTGTTTTTTTCCTATACAGGCCTATGAACAAATTAACCCTCACCGGCACGCGATCCTCGAATCAAACTCTGTCCGATCGGATATTCTGTCCGGCTTTGTGTGGATTGACTGCAAGGCAGGCAGATTTGGCCTTCGTGATGCCGAGACTGGACCACAACCGCGTCATCCGAGAAAGCCGCCGACAAGGAGATTGGGCAGCGCTGTTGGCAAGTGACCCTTTCGGCTCTGAGGTGGCGATGTTCAGGCAACTATATGAACATGGCTATCTCGGTATCACCAATTGGCCTTCTTCGATCCTGCTGGATGGGTCGCTAAAGCAGTCTATGTCGACCATCCCGGCCTCGCCCGAGTTTGAGTATAAATTCCTCGCGCGCGCCAATGAGGCAGGATTTAGGACCTTAGCCTTTTTTCTATCACTCGATCAGGCCCGCTTGGCGTTGAAATCCGGCCTCTCGCAATTGGTTTTGCATCCCGGTCTGCTGAATGTCGGAAGCGTAGAAAGCGGTGCAATGGTTTTGGGGTCGCTACAGCGCCTGATTGAGACAATCAAAGCCGAAGCGGAAAACGCGACTATTTTTGCTTACACCTCAGAGTGGCACGAACAGGTCGTGCCGCTTAGTACGCTTGATGTCGATGGGTTGGTCTGGTGCAAGGCAGAAAATTGAACGAAAGCGACAAGAGATTTCTGTTCGGTGCGGTCGTCGGATCGGGACTGACGGCAAAAGCGGCTGACAAGGCGGGCGCGGACTACCTCCTGGCCCTCAACGCCGGTCGGTTTAGAGTTCAGGGTGCCTCCTCTCTCACCAGTTTTTTGCCCGTACGGGCAGCCAATGACTGGGTCGTCGAATTTGCTGAACGTGAAATGCTGGGGCGATGCAACGCGCCGATCTATGCTGGCTTTTCCGTGAGTGACCCGGCATTGAATATCACCGATCTGGTGATGCGCGCTAAAAACCTTGGCTTTTCGGGTGTGTGCAATTTCCCGTCAACGACACTAATCGACGGACGGCTGGGTGCTCTGATCCAACGCGAAGGTCTGGGATTGGACCGCGAGGTCGCACTGGTTCAAGAGGCGGTTAAGGTCGGGCTTGGCGCTTTCGTTTATGTCCAAACCAACGCGCAAGCCCGCAAAATGGTCGATGCCGGAGCAACTGCGATCTGTGTGAATATTGGTTTCACCAGCGGCGACACAGGGGTCAATACGCATCTGACGCTTGAGACTGCGGCAGCTCAGATAGAACGGGTCCTTGCAGGTGTGCCATCTTCGGTCGACAAGCTCTGCCACGGCGGCCCCATTACATCCCCAGAAGAAGCGCTCGCAATCACGCGTATTTGCGGCGTGCAGGGGTTTGTGGCCGGTTCGACACTTGATCGACTACCCGTGGAGCAAACGCTCAGCGAGGTTACAAAGGGCTTTACGTCAATTCCCAACCTGTCGCGCATCAAAGCCAATTCCGTAGACTCCGACAGCGATCTCGTCGGATCATCTTTCGCGATGCGGATGATCCGCGAGGAGTTGGATGACCTCGCCTACGAGGATATCCCTGTTTTGCTGGTTGGCGAGACCGGAACGGGAAAAAGCAGGGCAGCTCAGAGACTGCACACAGCAGGGCCTTCGGCGAAACGGCAGCTTGTGGTTGTGGATTGCCCTGCCCTCGAAGGTGCTGAAGGCAGCATCCACCTACTTGGTACCGCACCCGGGGCGTTTGGAGGCGTTGGCAGTCAGCGCGGCGCCTTGGAGCAAGCGTCTGGCAGCACAATAGTCTTTGATGAAATTGCCGCGCTGCAACCGGAGCATCAGGGGAAGATCTTGAAATTCACCGATGAAAAGGTGGTTCAACGTATCGGGGATCATACGCTACGCAAGGCTGATGCAAGGATTGTCTCTACTACAACACCGAAGCTGCTGGACGCGGTCGAAGCCAAGGACTTTCGGCAGGACCTGTATTATCGGGTTTCCGGCCATGAAATTCACTTGCCGCCTCTTCGTGAGCGTATTGATGACATCCCAGAACTGGCACTGCATATCGGAAAACAGATAAGTAGAGAGACTCCAAAATTCTCAAACGCGGCGCTGCGGCTCATGCTGGAGCACAATTGGCCTGGCAATATGAGAGAGCTGTTTTTTGCAGTTCAACGCGCGGTTCGAAAATCTGATGGATCAACAATCAATTCAAAAGATATAGATTTCTTGCGTCGACCTCACGCGGAAAAAACAAAGCCACGTCGCAAGGATGCGCCGGGCCGCGTTTCAGTTTCCGAGCGCGACTGGATAGCCGACGCGCTGGCTCGCAACGGGTTTCGTCGCGCGCAGACAGCCGAAGAACTGGGGATGACCACCCGAACACTTTACAACAAAATCAAGAAACATGGGTTACAGGGGTAGCTTGTGATATCCCTGCTATCGGCAGCGGCCAAATACGCTTTTACATTCAAACCGAACAAGCCCTGCCGTTGGCACATGACAGGATCGTGCTTCAGTTTCCGTTCTATTGGTACTCCGCACCGCCCGTCATGGTGGCATGGATGGATCAGGTGCTAAGTTTTAGCTTTGCCAATGGGCCCGGCGGTGACCAATTGAAGGGACGTGAGTTTCTGATCCTTGTCTCCACCGGTGGACCGGAACACGGCATGCCACACGGGCGTCTAAAAAAACTTTTCGATGGCCGAGTTCTTGAAGCTGTATCAACAGACATCCAATCTGGCGGGTATGACCTATCTTCGCCCGTTTGTGGCGCATGGAGTGGCGCTTGCGACCGAAGAGCAGATCGAAGCGAACGTGCCAAAGATGCTTGCACACGTTACCGATCCCAATCTGGTTCCCAGGGAAAAACTGGCGCGCCTGCACAAAAACTGCAAGACGATCCGGACACGGCTGCCGCCGTCAGCTGAAGTCTTCGACCCTTGGCCAAGCCCAAAAACCCACTTGAAACTGTTTTTGGTCGACCTTTTCAGCGTGGGTTCTTTCAATTCGATCAATATGTAAAATGTCGGCAGCTCAAGAGTATTGCGAGATGTTCGTGTCTGAAATTGATCCATTGAACCATTGGCTGGTTTCCGAGGGGCGGTTGCTTGGTGACGAAGTAGAAATTGTCAACGGCTATTGCGAAGGCCTAGTGCAACTCGGTGTTCCTTTGGCGCGCGCGCGGATTGCACAGACCTATTCCAACCCGCTGCTTAGTGCTTGGGGCGTTATCTGGACTCCGCACAAAGTACATCGCTACACCGTTGCTACGACGATTCTGTCGACAGACGCATGGCATGGGAGCCCGTTCGAGTACGTTGTCACTCAACGTCGTCCTTTGCGTAAGAGGCTGGTAAACCTCGACTTTGAGGCAGAGCATCCGGTTTACGCTGAACTTGCGGCAGAAGGTGCGACCGATTTTCTGGCCATTCCGTTGGAACATGGTAACGGATCGGTACAAGGCACCAGTTTCACTACAAATGCTAACTCGGGGTTTTCAAGCGAACATATTCGATACCTTGAGGACTCGCGCTATGCGCTGGCGGCAGCTTTGGAACCCATCGCAATGCGCGAGTCACAAAAGAGCCTGCTGCAAACCTATCTTGGTCACGGCCCCGCCGAAGAAATCGAACAAGGGCATATCAATCGTGGAGAACACAGAACCGTTTCAGCAGCGATCCTGTTTGCAGATCTCCGAGGCTTTACAGAAAAAGCGGAAGCCTGGCCTGAAACCCAATTGCTGGCCATGATGGGTGACTATTTCGAAATGGTGGTGTCCCCCATCCAACAAATGGGAGGTGACGTTCTCAAGTTTATGGGGGACGGCATCCTGGCAGTTGTCGACGTTGAGGACAGTGCCGAAAAATCCTGCAGGTTGGCTGCAGAGGCAGCGGAGAAGTCCATGATCAATCTCCGGGATTACAACGAAGATGGGCTACGCAATGGGCGCGAACCAATAGAATTCGTAATTGGCATGGATTTTGGTAAAGTGACATTCGGCAATATCGGAAGTCCCGACCGACTAGATTTTACAGTTGTAGGTCAAGCCGTAAACGTGGCCAGTCGTGTTCAGGAGCTTTGTAAAGAACTGGCTGAAAATGTCCTGATGACAGCAAGTGTCGCCCAGCACATGGGCGATAAAGCTCACCCCGTCGGCTTCCACTCTGTTCGAGGGCTCGCAGAGGACATCGAGGTATTCAAAACGTCTGCAAAGCTTGGCTGAAACCAGAATAAGTTGTTTGGTCGACCCAACCATAGTTGATTGCTTCGGTATTTCCCCCAGGGATGCTTAAGGGGTTAGTGTTGTCGGACGCGCCAAATTGAATCACTTGAATCGGGAAACTTTCAGTGCCGGAAGAACAGCCCAAAACGATGGGCACTTGCATGTGGGGACTGACCTAGACACGGGCTGTGTTTCCGAATTTCTTACAAAGGTAGAAAACCTGGAATGACATTTCCTAACAATTACATCTCGCTACAAGACATCAAGTTAGCTGCAAAGCGGATTGCGCCTATCGTGCGCAAGACGTCGTTGATCTTCTCAGAACCTTTGTCTGACCGAGCCGGGTTTGAAATTTGGCTGAAGCTGGAAAACCTTCAAACCACCGGAAGCTTCAAGCTGAGGGGGGCTTCGAACCGCATTCTACAGCTGAGCAGCGAGGAAAAAGCGCGCGGGATCATCGCAGTGTCCAGCGGCAATCATGGCCGAGCCGTCGCATTTCTGGCTAAGCGTTTAGGTATAACAGCCCGTGTTGTTGTTTGCTCTCTTTGCCCCGAAAACAAACGGCAGGCGATGCGAGAACTCGGAGCCGAATTGATCTTGCACGGCGACACACAGGACGAAGCACAAGAGCACGCTGATCGGTTGATCGAAGAACATGGTTATACATGGGTCGATCCCTTTGACGATCTGCATGTTATCGCGGGGCAAGGTACTATTGCGCTTGAGGCGCTGACGGAATTGCCCAACGCAGACATGATTGTCTCGCCTCTGTCTGGAGGTGGATTGTTGTCTGGTATTGCACTGGCCGCAAAGTCGATTTCACCTGATATTAGCGTTGTTGGATCATCCATGGAAATCGAACCGGGAATGGTGCGCAGTCTGGAAGCGGGCAAGCCAGTTCATGTCGAAGAGCATCCCAGCCTCGCAAGCAGCATCACGGGTGCAATCGGTCTACACAACCGTTACACCTTCCCAATCATCCGCGACTTAATGGACCGGTCCGTTCTGGTCTCCGAGGATTCGTTGGCCCCCGAAATGGCGAGATTTGCCGACTGCGAAGGCATGATTGTCGAGGCTGGCTCCATGACATCCGTTATCGCTGCCCTCAGCCCCGAAGTGCACGAAATGAACCCTAAACGCGCGATTGTGGTTATCAGCGGTCGAAACGTAAGCCTTTCGACCTTCCAAGCTGCAACGGCCGCCCATTGCTGACGCACTGGCGGCCCATAGCAAGAACACAGAACGCCCTGCATCAGAGAAAATGTTCCCGAATCCGGATACAGAGGTGTTTTCGAATTTCATCCGGGGGTTTAAGTAAAATCGGACTATGCCTCGGACCGAATACCAGGGAAATCATAATGACCGGTACATCCCAATCTGCACTTGTTCTGAACGCCGCAGCCGTTCGGGGCTTATTGCCAAAGGTAGACGCACTCGGCGCGATGCGCGCGCTGTTTACTGAACTGGGGCGCGGTCAGGCCGTGCAACCTGCGCAGACCCTCACCGTTTTCCCCGAGGACAAAGGGGATTTCATCACGTATCTGGGGGCCAGTACCGGCGCTGACTTATTCGGGGCGAAACTTTCGCCTTATCTGGTGCGTCCCGGTAAACCCGTGATCACCGCCTGGACAGTGCTGATGTCGATGGAGACCGGCCAGCCGCTGATGCTGTGCGACTCGGGCGAGTTGACCACCGAACGTACTGCCGCCACGACCGCATTAGCCGTTGATCATCTCGCCCGTCCGGACTCGCGTATTCTGGCGATCATCGGGTCAGGTAAAGTAGCTCTGGCCCACCTCAAGCACGTGCTGGCGCTGCTTGACTGGACTGAGATTCGTGTCTATTCCCCCAATCTTGCGAAAAATAGAGATGTCGCAGAGCAATGGCTGGCTGCGGACAGTCGTGTGCAACTGGCTGACAGTTCCGAAGCCGCAGGTCTGGACGCCGATGTAGTGATGCTCTGCACATCTTCCGGGACGCCGGTCTTTGATGCGGCATCAGTGGCGCCGGGTGCGCTGGTCACCTCTATCAGCACCAATGTTGCCAACGCGCATGAGGTTGCCCCTGATTTTCTCTCCAATGCCGAAGTCTATTGCGACTACCGCGCAACCACGCCCGGGTCAGCCGGGGAAATGAAGCTGGCAACCGAGGCCGGTTGGCAGGCAGAAGCCATCCGTGGTGATCTGGCTGAGTTGCAGACCGAAGCCTGTGAGGTCCCGTCTGGCACACAACCCGTTTTCTTCCGCTCGATCGGGTTGGGTCTGGAAGACATTTTTATGGCGCGTGCCATCTATGACGCGGCATCGGCCTGATCTGCGAATTTAGGAGAGACCCATGGATATCAGACCTTTTGGCGTCGAAATGTGGATGAACGAGTTCGAGACGAAATGCGAACTCAACCTGGCGGAAACCTGCGTGGAATCCATTACTCTGGGCGAGCTGTTCGAGATGGCCGGGCAGCACAACAGCATCCTCAACGACCTGTCGGCCATGAAAATGACCTATGGCGCAATCGAAGGCTCGGACCGTCTGCGCGATGCCATCAGCAGCTTGTACGAAAAGCAGACCCCCGACAACATCTTGACTACGCACGGCACCATCGGAGCTAACTCGCTGGTGCATCAAACGCTTGTTGCGCGCGGCGATCATGTGATTTCGGTGATCCCCACCTATCAGCAACATTATTCCATCCCCGAAAGCATCGGCGCGGATATCGAGCTGCTGCACCTGCAACCGGAAAACGCGTTTCTGCCCGATCTGGACGTGCTGCGCGCGATGGTGCGCCCGGACACTCGCCTGATCGCGATCAACAACCCGAACAACCCAACCGGTGCCTTGATGGATCGCGCAATGCTGGAGCAGATAGTCGAGATCGCCCGCAGTGTCGATGCATGGCTTTTGTGTGATGAGGTTTATCGCGGCACCGATCAAACCGGAGATGGCTTCACGGCTGCGGTTGCGGACCTCTATGAAAAAGGGATCAGCACGGCCGGAATGTCCAAGGCCTATTCTCTGGCGGGTCTGCGGGTAGGCTGGATCGCGGGTCCAAAGGACATGTTGCACGACGTGATGATCCATCGCGACTACAACACGATCTCGGTCGGTCAGGTTGACGAATTGCTGGCCTCAATCGCACTTGAAAATCGCGATAAGATTCTGGCTCGCGCTCAACGGATCACTCGCGAAAACCTGCGGATCGTTGAGAACTGGATCGAAAATGAACCATTGATCAGTTGGGTACCACCGAAATCCGGCACTACGGCACTGTTGAAATACGACTTGCCAATGTCCTCTCGCGATCTTTGCGTGACCCTTTTGAAAGAGGAAGGCGTCATGCTAACCCCTGGCAGCGCCATGGATATGGAGGGTTGGCTCCGCCTTGGATACACTAACCCAACGGCTGATTTGAAAGCCGGACTGGCGAAGTTTTCGGATTTTCTAGCGCGCCACAGTTCGTCGTAAAGAGCAATCAATGACAGAGATTGATGAGAGGCCGCTTCCTAGTTTTTTCGACTTTCCAGCCGCTGTTGATGCAATTCGCGATACCTATTAGCGCCAAAGCTTACTCTATGCATTGGTTCCGCATGCAAATGGAAACCAACTTCTCCTATTCAACATAGTTTTGTACGTTCTCAAACCCGCGCAACCAGGCTTTCGCCAACCGGGCTGCGTCTTGTCCGGCACGGTGCGGAGGAGATCCCAGTGTTTCCAAACTTTGATAGACGCGCGCAATCGCGGCCTCCTCAATCAGGCTCATCCGCACGTAACTGTCAAAGTCAAGAAGCTGAACTTTTGGAAATGGAAGGTCTGTCTCTAACAGACGAATGAGCCAACGCCGCTCGAATTCCGGATTGTCCGTAACTGCGATCCCGTTGTTTTCTGTCTTGAACCATTGTACGACCTTCTGCGGATCGTCGCCTTCAGCTTCTAGATAAGCTCGGCTCAGACCATGTACTTGCGCACTGATTTCTGACCAACCGGCATCGTCCCAGTCCGGGTGAGGTTTGATCAGACGAGAACCAGTCACCACCTCACCACCAACTACACGCGCTATGCCAATCTCAATTGGCCAACTGATCGCGCTCAGCGAACTCGCTTCGAAATCAAGAAAAAATGCGGGTTGGCTCTGTACCAGATTTTTCGTTCGCTCAGTCAAAATGGGTGATCCAAAATTCTCGAGTTGTCTTCGAAAAGCGTATACCACACCCCGACTGTCTTCTCACTGTCGGAGCGCCAATTGTAGAACATTTTTGAACGTTTAAACCGACACACAATCAATTTGTCGGGCGTGTTTGTGCCGCAAACTCTAAGTCCTGTGAAAGCGTTCAATGTTACAAGATTTATGTGCAGTCGTGAGAAAAGGTGTTTCCGATCTTCGACAAGTGAACAATACCTTTCTGCTCTCTCGACACAACCAAAGCGGTCGTGCACTCAAGCTTAACGAGTGACGGCGTGTTGTTGCCATAGTTGGCCAGCCGATCGGCATAGCATGGCTCAATCCCCGGATTTGAAAAGAATTTCCGGGATTTCCCCTTTGAATTTGGGTAAATTTAAACCATCTCGGCGACACATTTTCTAAAGGAGAGACACATGTCGCGCACTATCCTATTGGCTGTAGCCGTCGCCGCAATTGGCGCCGGCGTATATTATTACCTTTCTCAACCCGAACCCACGCCGGCCGAACAATTGCAATCGGCGGCACAGGATGCCGGCGATGCGGTTAGCGAAGCGGCACAGAATGCAGGCGATGCTGTAAGCGAGGCGGCAAATTCTGCGGCCGAACAGGCAACCGAAGGGGCTTCGTCCATCGCCGAACAGGCGACTGATGCAGCCGAGCAGGCTGGTCAAACGGCCACGGACCTTGCAAATCAGGCAGGTGAAGAAGTTGCCGCATTGGCAAACCAGGGCCAGGACCTGCTGAATTCCTGGATTGAAAGCGGCGCGCTGACCCTTGAGAATTTTGACTATGACACAATGGTCGCCTCTGTTCAGGAAAGCGATCTGGCACAGGATTTGAAAACACAGGCCGTTCAGATCCTCGACGATATCAAGGCTTCACCAGAAACGATCGCGGTAAAGTTTCAGGAACTCCGCGACCTTCTGTCGGGACAGTGAAGCAAGCGGGTCGCCTGGATCGGGCGGCCCACTCTACGGACGTGGCTTAGTTCCATCCACGTCGTGCATCAGCCGATTGACGCACGACGGTTCATTTGTTTGGCTGTAATCAAATTGCAAACAAACCCAAATTTTTGTGTGGCACGGTGCAGCCGATAGTTGCCGCCAGTTACCGGGTTTCATCTGCGATGCGATCGGTTCAAAAACAAGGAACGACCATGACCACCCTGCCCTCAACTATGTTTGCAACTGTTCTTTTACACGACGGTTACTCCGGCGAAGCCACCGGTCCATATATCGAGAACGCCGGGGATTGGCTGACCGAAGCTGAGTTGCCGGTACCCGAGCCTGGCCCCGGACAGGTTCTGATCAAGTTGCGCGCAGCATCAGTGAACCCGTCTGATATCCACTTCATCAAGGGCGAATATGGGCAGCCCCGCATCAAAGGGGCGGCCGCCGGGTTTGAGGGCTGTGGCGACGTCGTCGCAACCGGTCAGGGTGCCGAGGCTCTATTGGGCCAGCGCGTCGCTTTCATCACTGCCAGTTCCGGCGCCTGGGCCGAATACGTTCTGGCCCCGGCCATGATGTGCATCCCTCTGCGCCCCGAGATTTCTGACGAAGACGGCGCGGCGCAGATCGTGAACCCGCTGACCGCGATGGCGATGGTCGATATCGCCCAAAGTGCCGGGGATGCTTTTGTGGTCTCGGCGGCTACCAGCCAGTTGGGTAAGTTGATGTGTGGCCTCGGGCGTGATCTTGGGCTGAAGCCCATCGCCTTGGTCCGGCGTGCCGAAACTGTCGATACGTTGAAAGATCACGGAGCGGCAGAGGTTCTGGTGACCACCGATCCGGACGTTGCTCAGAAATTTGCCAAAGTCAATCAGGTGCTGAAACCCCTAGTGTTTCTGGACGCCGTGGCTGATCAATTGTCCGAGCAGGTGTTCTGTGCCATGCCCAATCGGGCGCGCTGGATTTGCTATGGAAAGCTCAGCGCCGACCTGCCGCAACTGACGCAGATGGGCCAGTTGATCTTTATGGGCAAGCGGATCGAAGGGTTTTGGCTGACCAATTGGGTGACCTCGACCCCGCCACAAGATCAGGCGCGTGTCGTGGCTGAGGTTCAGGCCCGTTTTGCCGATGGCCGCTGGAAAACCGATATTTCCGAACGGCTTGCGCTGAGGGATTTGGTGCCAAATCTGGCCGAAGCCCTGAAAAAGAGTGACGGGAAGGTGATTATCACGCCATAGTAGAACAAAGCCCCGGGTGACGGAGGACCTCCGGGGCGTTCAAAACGCCGGGTCTACCGGCTGGGAGGGTGAAATTGGACAACGCGCAGCTGCTGATCAGCGGGCTGGCAAATGGCTGTGTCTATGGCCTGATCGCTCTTGGTTTCGTGTTGATCTACAAAGCGACCGAGGCGGTGAACTTTGCCCAAGGCGATTTCATGATGCTGGGCGCTTTTGTCACCATCGGGCTGACCAATACCGAATATATGGGGCTACCCTTCTGGCTCGCTCTGCCGATCTCTCTGGGGATCATGGGGGCGCTTGGATATCTTCTGGATCGGCTGATCATCCGCCGCCTTTTCGGGGAAAGCCAAACCGCTGTGGTCATCCTGACGATCGCTCTGGGTTTTGTAATCCGATTTGTCGCCGGGCTGATCTGGGGGCATGAGCCACAAACCCTGCAGAACCCTCTGGCCGGAAAGGAGTTCCGGTTTGGGGGCATTGTTCTGGGGATGGAGGATGTGGCCGTCATCGTTGTCACCGTTTTGCTGACCTGGGCGATGTATGTGTTTTTCAACAGGACGAAACTTGGGCTGGCGATGCAGGGTGCATCGCAGAACCAGTTGGCGGCCTATTACATGGGCATTCCCGTCAAACGCGTTCAGGGATTCATCTGGGCCTTGGCCGGAGTGGTGGCCGGGATTGCAGGCGTGTTGTTCGCGGCCAAGGGCGCGGTCGACCCAACAACCGGCCTGCTGGGGATCAAAGCCTTCGCCGCTGCGGTGATCGGCGGGCTTGGCAGTTTGCCGGGAGCGCTGGCCGGAGGGCTGATCGTTGGCGTCATCGAACCCTTCGCCAGCCGCTATATCGCTGCGGGCTACAGCCAGATCGCGCCGTACGCGCTGTTGCTGGCGGTGCTGATCTTCCGTCCCAATGGTCTGTTCAGGCAGGTTCGGGTCAAGAAGGTTTAGACCCATGCGGATCGTGTTCAAAACCAACTATCTGCAGGATATCCGCCCCTGGAAGGATCGCTATCAGTTCAGCCTCTACCTGATCCTTCTGGCCGTCGTCGCCGCCGCGCCGTGGTGGTTGGACGATTTCTATCTGGGAGAGCTGACAAACGTCCTGATCTGGGCCATCGCAGGTTTGGGTCTGATGGTTCTGACCGGCCATACCGGGCAGGTCAGTCTGGGTCATGCGGCGTTTCTGGCCTTTGGGTGTTATGCCAACGTCATCCTGATCGAGGCAGGTGTGCCGTTTCTGGTCGCCTTCCCTCTGGCCGGTGTCCTGACGGGCGTTGCAGGGGTGACGGTTGCCATCCCTGCCCTGCGATTGCACGGTATCTATCTGGCGATCTTCACCATGGCACTGTCGATCCTGATGGATGACGTGATCGTTCTGGCAGAGCCGCTGACCGGTGGCGTGGCTGGCAAGTATCTGGGCGGGGTCGAGATTTTTGGCCATCTGGTCGACCGCTGGGCCACCCCCGATCAGTTCTTCTGGTTGGTTCTGAGTGTCGCTGTTCTGGTCACCCTTGGTTATATCAACCTGCTGCGCGCGCCCTTGGGGCGCTCTTTCATCGCGGTGCGCGACTCCGAGATTTCGGCGCAGGCGATGGGGATCGATATTGCCCGCACCAAGATGGTTTCCTTCGCGTTGTCCTGCGCCGTCACCGGCTGGGCCGGAGCGCTCATGGGCATGTACGCAGGCGCGTTTAACAACGAGACTTTCAGTGTTCTGATCTCGATCCAACTGCTTATGATGATCGTAATTGGTGGGCTGGGGTCGATCCACGGCGCGTTCCTGGGCGCCATCGTGATCGGGTTTCTGCCGCAGTTCCTGTCTATCTCAAAGGAATACGTGGGCGCATTGGTCGGTGGCAATACGGTCGCCATACCGGGGCTGGAATTCGGCATCTTCGGGATGATCCTGATCGCCTTCATCCTGTTCGAACCGATGGGCCTTTATGGCCGCTGGCTGAAAATTCGCACATGGTTTGAGCTGTTCCCGTTCTACCGAAAGGACATGTTCAAACGGCAGAAATCCTACCTCAAGACAGAACGCCTGCGATGAGCCTGTTGGAGTTCCAAAACGTCACCCTGAAATTCGGTGGCCTGATCGCGGTCAACGACCTATCCTTTTCGGTCGAACAGGGCGAGGTCTTTGCCATCGTCGGCCCGAACGGTGCGGGCAAGTCCACCGTGTTCAACCTGATATCGCGGTTTTATGACCCTTTTGCCGGTTCGATCCGCTTTGAAGGGCACGATCTGCTGCAGGTCAAACCCTCGGGCGTGGCCGCTTTTGGCGTGGCCCGTACGTTCCAGAACATCGAGCTGTTCGAACACGCAACCGTCTTGCAGAACCTTTTGGTCGGACGGCATCAGCATCGCCGCACCAACCTTCTGTCCGAGGTTCTATTCCTGCCCTCGGCCCGGCGACAAGAGGTTGAAAACCGCGAAAAGGTCGAAGAGGTCATCGATTTTCTCGACCTCCAGGCCTATCGAGACAAGATGATCTCAGGCCTGCCCTACGGTGTGCGCAAGGTGGTCGAAGTTGCCCGCGCATTGGCCACTGATCCCAAACTGCTGTTGCTGGACGAACCGGCCTCGGGCCTGTCGGTCGAAGAGACCACGGACATGCGCTGGTGGATCGATGATATCCGGCGGCAGATGGGCATCACGGTGCTGATGGTTG
Source organism: Ruegeria sp. CH8 (assembly GCF_056536985.1). Lineage (NCBI taxonomy): Bacteria > Pseudomonadati > Pseudomonadota > Alphaproteobacteria > Rhodobacterales > Roseobacteraceae > Ruegeria > Ruegeria sp. CH8. The sequence continues at coordinate 81,941 of NZ_JBQFQR010000001.1, forward strand.
AACATGACATGGGTCTGGTCTCGGGCGTTTCCGACAGGGTTCTGGCCATGGCTGACGGCGCAAGACTGGCGCTTGGCACGCCTTCAGAGGTGCAATCTCACCCGGCCGTGGTCGAAGCCTATCTGGGGAAAGCCTCATGAGCGATCCCGTCCTGACCATCCGTAATGTCGAGAGTTTCTATGGCCCCATCATGGCAATCCGCGGCGTGTCTCTGGACGTGCATCGAGGTCAGATCGTCTCGATCCTCGGGGCTAATGGCGCGGGGAAAACGACCCTTATGAAAACGGTCTCGGGCGTTATGGATCCGGAAAAGGGGAAGATCACTTTTGACGGCGTCGAAATACAGGGGTCAGAGCCGCACAAGGTCGTCGAGATGGGCATCGTCCACGTCCCCGAAGGGCGTGAGGTCTTTCCACTGATGACGGTCGATGACAACCTCAACCTCGGGGCATATACTCTAACTGACAAATCCCGGATCGATCACAACCGTGAACTGGTATTTACCTACTTTCCCATCCTAAAAGAACGGCGCACCCAAGAGGCTGGCACCCTCTCGGGCGGTCAGCAGCAGATGCTGGCCATAGGGCGTGGTCTGATGGCGAACCCGAAGATTATGCTGCTGGACGAGCCGTCTCTGGGCCTGTCCCCGATGCTGGTGCAGGAAATCTTCGGCATCCTGAAACGCCTGAATGACGAACAGAACATGACCATGATGCTGGTCGAACAGAACGCCAAGGCCGCCCTTGAACTGGCCCAGCACGGCTATGTGATGGAGGTCGGCCGCATCGTCATGGATGGCGCGGCGGATGTGTTAATGGAATCTGAGGACATCCAAAATTTCTATCTGGGCGTGCAAGAGGAAGGAGCGCGGGAAACCCGCCGCTGGAAACGCCGAAAGACATGGAGGTGAGCGGTTGAACATTAGCACCCTGCCCCCTCAGACCAATATCAACGGCGTCTGGTTCAACGCCACCGCTGGTCAGCGCCCGGTGCATGTGGACGAATGCACCACCGTTACCCAGCTGTTTCAGAAACGCTGTGCCGCGCTGGGGGACAACGCCGCGCATCGGGAAAAGGACCTTGGGATTTGGAAGTCCTATTCGTGGACCGACTATTGGCAACACGCCAAGTGGATCGGGATGGCGCTGTGTAAGCTGGGGCTGAAACGCGGCGAGGTTGTCTCGATCCTGTCCGAAGACCGTAAGGAATGGGCTTGGTTCGACATGGGTATTCAGGCCGTCGGCGGCATTGCGTCGGGCATCTACACGACGGACTCGGCCCACCAGTTGAGCTACCTGATCAATGACAGCGACAGCCGCTTCCTGATCGTCGAAAATGAAGAGCAGCTGGATAAATACCTTGAGATCGAAACCGAGGTACCAGGCCTGCTGAACGTCATCATTCTTGAGGATGAGGGCCTGCACGACCTGAACCATCCCCGCTGCATGATGATCGACGAATTGTATGCGTTGGGACAACAGGCCGAGGCTGATGATCCTACGCGGTTCGAGGCCGAACTGGCGCTGGCATCACCTCAGGATACGGCGCTGCTGATCTACACATCTGGCACCACCGGCAAGCCCAAGGGGGCGATGCTGAGCCACGAAAACATCCTGGCCGCCATCGAAAGCGGTGCCCGCGCCCTACCCGCCTTTGAAACCGACGAACAGCTGTGTTTCCTGCCGCTCTGCCATATCCTCGAACGTGCGGTTTCAATCTATTTCCCGTTGGCCGCCAAGTGCGTCGTCAATTTCGCCGAAAGCCCCGAGACTGTTTTCGCCAACCTGCAAGAAGTCACTCCCACTACGTTCGTCGCCGTGCCGCGTGTGTGGGAGAAGATCTACTCTCACGTCCAGATCATGGCGCAGGACGCCACACCGGCGGGCCGGGCCGCCTATCGGATGGCGCTGAAAGCCGGGCTCGCACGGGCCGAGTATATTTGCGCAGGTAAGCCCGTTCCGGCAGGCGTTATGGCGCGGTTCTGGCTGTGGGACCGTCTGGTTCTGCGCAACCTGCGGCGGATGCTGGGTCTGGACAAAATGCGCCGGGGCGGAACCGGGGCGGCACCGATCTCGCCCGATTTGTTGAAATGGTACTGGGCCATAGGCGTGCCGCTGATCGAAGGGTTTGGGATGACCGAAACCTCGGGGCTGGCGACGATAAACAGTGTTGAGACCAACAAGATCGGCACCGTTGGTCCGGCCATCGCCAGCAATGACATCCGTATCTCGGACGAAGGTGAGATCCAACTGAAGGGTCTGAACATCTTTCAGGGCTATTGGCGCAACAATGCCAAAACGGCTGAGACATTCACCGCCGACGGCTGGCTGCGGACCGGCGATCTGGGGCATATCGACGATGAAGGGTTCGTCACCATCACCGGGCGGCTGAAAGACATCATCATCACCGCCGGCGGCAAGAACATCACCCCGGCCGAGATTGAAAGTCGGTTGAAGTTCAGCCCTTATATCTCGGACGCGGTGATCATCGGTGATGCGCGGAAATACCTGACCGCCCTGATCATGATCGATCAGGAAAACGTCGAGAAATACGCGCAGGATCAGAAAATCCCGTTTTCGAACTTCGCCTCGCTCTGTGCGGCGCCTGAGGTCAAAGATCAAATTGGGGTTGAAGTCGCTGCGGCCAACAAAGAGTTCGCGCGCGTTGAGCAGATCAAGGATTTTCGCCTGATCGACGTTTTGCTGACTGCCGATGACGATGAACTGACTGCGACAATGAAGCTGAAGCGCAGCTTTGTGGAACAGAAACACGCGCATCTTATTGAAGACATGTATAAATAAGGAATTCACTGGGAGGAGAAGTTATGACGAAGGGGATCAAAGGCTTGGCTGCAGCGGCCGTTTTGACGGTGTATGCGACCTTAGCCTCGGCGCAAACGCAGGGTGTTACAGATGATGAGATTGTCATCGGCTCGGTCAATGATCTAAGCGGTATTTTCGCCGCCGTGGGCGTCCCGGCAACCAAGGGTGCGAATGTGGTGTTCGACCGGGTAAATGCCGCGGGTGGCGTGCATGGCCGCACCATCCGCTATGTGGTCGAGGATAACGGCTATCAGATGCCGCGCGCGATGCAGGGTTATAACAAGCTGCTGAACCGCGACAAGGTATTTGCCATGCTGCAATCCTTGGGCACGCCAATGAATCTGGCCGGGTTCAAGCTGCTGGATCCCAAAGGCATTCCGAACATCGCCCCGCTGACGGCCTCAAGCCAGATGCTGCAAGAGCCGATGAAGAACAAGTTCATCTCGTTTTCCACCTATTTCGACCAAAGTCGCATTGGCGTTAAATATCTGGCTGGTCAGTTCGGTTCGCAAAATGTCTGCACCATGTATCTGCCGACGGATTTCGGCGAAGAGATTCTGGAAGGCAGCAAGGCCGGTGCCGAAGAAGCCGGTATCACCTTCGTCGCCGAGACAACGCACAAGCCGGATGAGACCGATTTTGTTGGCTCGCTGAGCAAGCTCAAGGAGGAAGGTTGCGATATCGTCACGATTGCGCTGGGTGTGCGTCAGGCGATTACAGTTGTCGGCACGGCCAAAAAGATGGGCCTGACCGATATGAAGTTTCTGGGCACCGCTGCAAGCTTCCTGACTGTTGTCGCACAGGTTCCGGGTGGAGTGACGGACGGTTTCTACGCCGCCGCCTCATGGAAGGATCTTTGGGCCCGCGCCGGCGATCCCGCCCCCGCCGCGTTTATCGAGGAATACAAGGCTGCAACCGGCGAAGACCCCGTCGGGTTTTCAATGCTGGGCTATTCTGCCGCTGAAATGATGGTCAAGGCGTTGGAGGCCGCCGGGCCCGACCTGACCCACGAAAGCTTCATCGCGGCCATGGAAAGCCTGGATTACGAAGACGAACTGGTTGGAAGCCGCCTCACCTATGGCCCGGACGATCATCAGGGCGCTGACATTGTCTTCATCAACGTGGTGGAAAACGGAGCCTGGAAGCTGGTCTTCGAAGAATAACTAAACAGAAAAAGGGCCCGCCTAAGCGAGCCCTTTGAAAGTCGTATTCCGCAGCGATTAACGCTTGGAGAACTGGAACGAACGACGCGCTTTGCGCTTACCGTATTTCTTACGTTCCACAACGCGGCTGTCGCGGGTCAGGAAGCCAGCAGCTTTCAGGGCGCCACGCAGCGACGGATCGTACAGCTGCAGCGCTTTCGAGATGCCGTGCTTGACCGCACCGGCCTGACCGGTCAGGCCACCGCCTTTGACGGTTGCAACAACGTCGAACTCGCCTTCAACGCCGGCAACCTGGAACGGCTGGCGCAGGATCAGCTGCAGAACGGGACGAGCGAAGTACTTGTCCTGGTCTTTGCCGTTTACGGTGACCTTGCCGGAACCCGGCTTGATCCAAACGCGGGCAACAGCGTCTTTACGCTTGCCGGTGGCGTACGAACGACCCAGCTCGTCACGTACGGGCTCACGCACGATGACTTCTTCGGCCACGGTTTCAACGCCTGCGACGGCGCTCAGCTCTTCGAGAGTATTGATCTGATCAGCCATCGGTCATTAGCTCCGGGTGTTTTTCTTGTTCATGGACTTAACGTCCAGAACTTCGGGGGCCTGGGCTTCGTGCGGGTGCTCGGCACCGGCGTAAACGCGCAGGTTGGTCATTTGCTGACGCGACAGGCGGTTGCCCGGCAGCATACGCTTGACCGCCTGGGTCACAACGCGCTCGGGGTGTGCACCCTCGAGGATCTGCTGCTTGGTACGCGACTTGATGCCGCCCGGGTGGCCAGTATGCCAGTAGAAGTTCTCTTCGCGCTTCTTGCCGGTCATCTGGATTTTGTCAGCGTTGATCACGATGACGTTGTCGCCCATGTCCATGTTCGGGGTGAACGACGCTTTGTGCTTGCCACGCAGACGCATGGCGACGATCGAGGCAAGACGGCCCAGAACAACGCCCTCTGCGTCGATCAGGATCCATTTCTTGTCGATGTCTGCAGGTGTTGCAGAAAAGGTTTTCATGGCAGGATAGTCCTGTTTGATGTGAAAGACCGCCCCAAGACAGAGCGGCCCGAATTCGATGGAGCGTATTTAGAGGTGTGCGCTGCGCAGGTCAACAACAGTAAACGCTTTTAAAATGAGCAATTTCAATAAGTTAAAAAATAGGTATTATTTTACCCCATACTCAGACGCTGATTTGTTCCGGCGGATTGTCCAGCAACCTGCGTAACCGCTGCATTGCGTCTTCAAACCGTTCCAGCGACACGTGGCCATTCATCGCAATGCGCACGGCGTTTGGAGCCCGCCCGTCACGCAAAGCAAACTCATCTGCGGACCGCAGTTGTATCCCTTCTCGTTCGGCCGCGCGCGTGAACGAGCCAGCGCGCCAACCGGACGGAAGGTTGAGCCACACAAAGGGCACGTCCGGCGCCCAGTTGAGGTCGAACCCACCCAACGCATTCACTGCCACACGTACATAATCACCCATCCGTACGCGCACATCCTTGGCGATCTGAAGAGTACGGGGGTCAGAAAGCAGCAACCGGGTGAGTTCTGCCAACGGCTGCGCCAATCCGAAATAACCGTATTCCGCCGACCGCCGTAGATCGACGCTCCTCTCTCGGGGAGCAATGGCAAACCCAACGCGTAGTGACGGTGTCAGGATTTTCGAGATCGAGGACACATGCCATCCACGCTCGGGTGCCAGCGCCCGATAGCTGGGCTCGCGCGCGTCGCCCATGCGATAGCAGTCGTCCTCGATGATCTGCAGGTCAAAACGCCGGGCGACCTCAACAACCTCTTTCCGGCGTTCTAAAGGCGTGTGCGAACCGGTCGGGTTCTGCACTTCGGGCGAGACACAGACGGCCTGCGCAGTGGTTTGGCGCAACACTTGCTCCATAGCTTTGGGGTCGACCCCCCATTTGTCCATCTTCACGCCAATGACGTCCGCGCGCATCAGTTCGCCGGCGCGGCGGAACCCGGCGTATGACAGGTCTTCGACCAGAACCACAGGCTTGGGTCCGCGTAGGATAGTCTGAAACACCAAGCACAACCCGTTCTGGCCGCCGTGTGTCAGTACAATGTCGTCATGGGTCAGCGCGCCCAGCGGCAAGTCAGACAGCCATTCGACCACCGCCTGTCGCATGGGTTGATAAGCGTCGCGGGTTGGGTAGTTCAAAAACAGCTCCGGATCGGCTAGCGATACCTTCTGCAGACATTCGCGGATCAGAGAGACCTGTCCCATATCTGCCAAGCGCGGACTGAACAGGCTGACATTGGCGTTGTATTTATCATCACGCAAATGCAGTTGTCTGGCCCACACGTCATCCAGAATTGGGGATTTTGGTGGGGCTACGAATGTACCACGTCCGACCTCGGCTTGTAACAATCCCTCATCGGTCAGAATCGTATACGCCCGCGCAACTGTGCCCGGTGTAATTTGTAACCGATACGCCAGTTCCCGCACTGGAGGTAGTTTCGTACCCACACCCAGCAGCTTGTTATCAATGGCTTTTCGGATTGTATCAGCGACCAAAGTATACTTCGGCCCCTTGGATTTCGGTAGCGCCTCTGGCCAAATTGTATCCATTACAATTCTTCCTTTGATTTTGACACAATCCTGAATGTATCAATCACATGTACCGAACAAACATACTTTGTGTCAATACAATTTGAAAGGATACCTACTATGACACGCGCAATGCACAACCCCGCCCTCATGCTGCTGAACGACAGTCCCCGGCTGCCGCTGATCGCCGCGCTGGCCGTGCGGTTTGCGGCGACAGTGACAAAGTGGGAACGCCAACGCCGCAGCCGAGTCAATTTGTCAAATCTTGACGACAGGCTTCTGAAAGATGTCGGTCTGACTAAATATCAGGCCCGCAATGAATACACCCGTTATTTCTGGCAGGACTAAGATTCCCCAGTCCCTTGACGGGACCTCTTCCTGGCCGGGCTCTGCCCGGCCTTTTTTATCCGAATGATGCGGCGGCGGACCCCTCGGGCGGCAGTGAATATGTCATCGTGGCCCGCGCAACGGGCTTGTCGGACCCTTCCGAGAACATCAGAACGTCGCCTACCGCCAGGCTGCGGCCCAGTTTCAGCAAGCGACACTGCGCGATCATGTCCTTGCCACCCTCGGGTTTTCGCAGAAAATCCAATGAGCTGTTGGTGGTCACCGCCAGTGACTGACGCCCCTTGCGGGCCAGAACCAACGCATAGACACATACATCCGCCAACCCAAACATGGACGGGCCGGACACGGTTCCTCCGGGACGCAGGTGCCTGTCTTCGACCACCAGTCGCATGACAATCGAGTCCTCGGTCAGGTCCTCTATTACAAAATCCCGATGCACCTGCGGAAAGATCTGCCCCATATACTCCATCAGGTCTTCCCGACCCATTGCCAACGTCATACTTCCCCTCCTCGCTTTGCCGACCTAGAGTTGGCCCGACATCAGATCGGAGGGCAAGATGGCAATTCTGGAACGTAACGACACAGGCGCGGTTGCGACCCTTAAAATGAACGCGCCTGAGCGCTTGAATGCCCTGAGCGATGAGATGTTGGCCGCGCTGCAATCCGAATTTGACGCCCTGAGGGACGACAGCTCGATTCGCGCAGTAATCCTGTCAGGCGAAGGTAAGGCATTTTGCGCGGGTCATGATCTGAAACAGATGACGGCTGGGCGTCAGTCCGAGGATGGCGGCAAGGCTTATTTCCAGGATCTGTTTGCCAGATGCGCGCAGATGATGTTGTCAATCCAGACCCTGCCCCAACCTGTCATCGCACAAGCGCACGGAATTGCCACGGCTGCAGGGTGCCAGCTGGTCGCTACCTGCGATCTGGCTGTTGCCGCCGAGGGCACCCGGTTTGGCGTCAATGGGGTGAATATTGGGTTGTTCTGCTCAACGCCGATGGTTGCGCTCAGCCGGAACATCCCGCGCAAACGCGCGTTCGAGATGCTGACGACCGGCGATTTCATCTCGGCCGAAAAAGCGGTTGAGCTGGGGCTGATCAACCGTGTGGCGCCCGAAATGCTGCTGGAACACGAAACGACAACCCTTGCCGAGCAATTAGCTGACAAGCTGGGATCAGCCGTGAAGATCGGCAAGCAGGCCTTCTACAAGCAGTTGGATATGTCAATTGAAGAGGCCTACGCCTATACCGGCGATGTAATGGCTCAGAATATGCTGCATCGGGATACCGAAGAAGGAATCTCTGCGTTCATCGAAAAAAGACCGCCAAATTGGCATCAATGAGGCAATTGTCGTCCACATTTTTAGGTACTGTCCTCATTTTAGCACTTTTCAAAATGGCGACACTATGGCAAAGCTGGGACAGAGCGTATGCTCTGGAGACACTTTTGGGTCGCCGTGGGCGGAAGGTCCCTCCAGTCGGTTTCTCTCACCGGCATCGACATTCCCGCAGCGGCGACCCCAAAATCCCCCTATAGTTTCAAACCAACTCACCCATGTTGCGTTGCGCGGTGCTCTGTCCTATGTGGCAGCCCATGACACAGAAATTGCATATCGTGGGCGGCGGCATGGCCGGGTCCGAAGCAGCCTGGCAGGCGGCAGAGATGGGCGTGGATGTTGTGATCCACGAAATGCGACCCAAAGTAGGAACCTTTGCGCACCAAACTGGCAACCTGGCCGAGATGGTGTGTTCGAACTCGTTCCGCTCGGACGATGATGAGCAGAACGCGGTTGGCCTGTTGCACTGGGAAATGCGCCAAGCCAACGGGTTGATCATGACAACTGCCGATGCGCATCGTCTGCCCGCCGGTGGAGCACTGGCCGTGGATCGCGATCCCTTTGCCGAAGCGGTCACTGAAAAACTGCGCGCCCATCCCCGGATCGAGGTCACCGGCGAAGAGGTCACCACCCTGCCCGACGACGGTCACTGGGTCTTTGCCACAGGTCCCCTGACCTCGGCCGCGCTGGGTGAAGCCATTCGGACTGAAACCGGTGCCGAGTCGCTGGCTTTTTTCGATGCCATCGCCCCGATCGTCTATGCCGACAGCATCGACATGAGCAAAGCCTGGATGCAGTCGCGCTATGATAAGGGCGAGACCGAGGAAGAACGCACCGCTTACCTGAATTGCCCGATGGACCGCGATCAGTACGAGGCGTTCATCGATGCCCTGCTGGCCGCCGATAAAACAGAGTTTCACGAAGGCGAAACCGCGGGCTATTTCGACGGTTGCCTGCCGATCGAGGTGATGTCGGAACGTGGCCGCGAAACCTTGCGCCATGGTCCGATGAAGCCGGTTGGCCTGACCAATCCGCATCAGCCGGACGTGAAACCGCATGCCGTCGTGCAGCTGCGTCGTGACAATGCGCTTGGTACGCTGTTCAACATTGTGGGCTTTCAAACCAAGATGAAATACGGCGCGCAGACCGAGGTGTTCCGTATGATCCCCGGATTGGAGAATGCCAGCTTTGCGCGTTTGGGCGGCATCCACCGCAACACGTTTATCAACTCACCCACGCTGCTGGATGCGCAGATGCGTCTGAAATCCAAGCCGAACATCCGTTTCGCCGGGCAGATCACCGGAGTTGAGGGGTATGTCGAAAGCGCGGCCATGGGGCTTCTGGCCGGTCGTCTGGCCGCAGCCGAGATTCTGGGCCTTGACCTGCCCGAAGTGCCGCAGGACAGCGCCATGGGCGCCCTGATCCACCACATCACTGGCGGGGCCGAAGCCAAGACCTTTCAGCCCATGAACGTCAATTTCGGCCTGTTTCGCCCGGTAGACGGGCTGAAAGGAGGGCGTCGTGGCCGCAAGGATCGGTACAAGGCCTACACTGATCGGGCCAAGGCTGAATGGTTAAACTGGCTGGCCAATTGTTGACTGGACGTACCCCGGCCTGGCATCCTAACATCTGCGTATGAGCGACAATAACTTCAAAGATGCCTTCAACTTAGACACGCCCGAATCCACACGCGCACATTATCAAAAATGGGCTTCCTCCTACGATGCGGAAGTCGGCGCAAATGGTTACGCGACCCCCGGTCGGGTTGCCGAAGCCCTCTGGTCGTCAATGCCTGAACCCCAGACACCTGTTCTGGACTATGGGTGTGGAACGGGTCTTTCGGGAGAGGCGTTACGCTCCGTCGGGTTTCAGGTCATTGATGGGATCGACCCGACGCCCCAAATGCTTGAGGGAGCCGAGGCCAAGGGTATTTATCGTACTCTCTCAACTTTTGAGATCACCGACACGAACCCTTTGGAGGAAGGCGCTTATAAAGCTATTGCCGCCATCGGCGTCATCAGCGTGGGTGCCGCGCCGCCTGAGGTGTTTGATCTGCTGATGGGCGCCCTGCCTCAAAACGGTCTTCTGGCATTTTCCTTTAACGATCATACCCTTACAGACAAGTCTTACACGATCCGGCTAAATGATTGGCTGGACATGGGCGCTGCGAGACTTCTGTTTCGAGAATACGGTCCTCATTTGCCGGGAATGGACCTGAAGTCTGAAGTATATGTTGTTGAAAAAGCGTGATATTTAAGACTCGCTTCGCGCCATCACCCACTGGCCCTTTGCATTTGGGTCATGCCTATTCGGCAATGCTGGCTCATGATCTTGCCGAGGCTGAAGACGGACAATTCCTGCTAAGGATCGAGGATATCGACCGTTCGCGGTCTCGGGCTCCTTGGGAAGATCAAATATATGATGATCTTCGATGGTTGGGCCTGAGGTGGCCTGAACCCGTGCTGCGGCAATCCGATCGTTTGGTCGCCTACGAAAAGGCGCTGGACGAATTGTGGGCGCGTGGTTTGCTGTATCCATGCACCTGCAACCGCAAAGATATCGCTGCCGCCGCCAGTGCGCCGCAGGAAGGTGTGCCTTTGCATGGGCCGGACGGGATCATCTATCCCGGTACCTGCCGAGCGAAATGGCAGCCAGTCTTAGCAGATGGCCCGCGCCCCAAGGACATACCGTTACGCTTGGATATGGCTGTTGCAGGCAAATTCCTTCTGAACGCCGCGCAAGCTGACGCCGTTGTTGGATCATTTCAGGAAGATGGTGCTGGACCCAATGGTGAGACGGGTGCCATCACCTTCACTTTGGAGGAACTGACGGAAACCATCGGCGACGTCGTTTTATCCCGGCGGGACATGGGGACGTCCTATCACCTATCGGTCGTTTTAGATGACGCCGCTCAGGGCATCACCCATGTCATACGCGGTCAGGACCTGTTCGAAGCCACGCGAATTCATGTCGTTTTACAAGCCCTGCTCGGGCTACCGACGCCGCGATACCTTCATCACCGGCTGATCCGGGACGACGCAGGTAAGCGTTTGGCAAAACGCGACGATGCGCGAGCGATCTCGAAATACCGGGCCGAGGGTGCATCACCTGTAGGTATCCGGGCAATGGTGGGCTTGTGACCGACTCACTCCATTGGTGACATCAACTCAACCTCAGAGCCATCACGCACGGCGGTGTAAAAGCAGGTACGGCGGTTTGTGTGGCACGCGGCACCCGTCTGACGCACCAAAACCAACAAGCAATCACGGTCGCAGTCAAAGCGGAAATCTACCAATTCCTGCACATGACCCGAGGTTTCGCCCTTGATCCAGAACGACTGGCGCGACCGCGACCAATATGTAACGCGCCCGGTTTTCAGCGTCTTCTCAACGGCTTGGACGTTCATCCAAGCCATCATCAATACCTCGCCCGAGCTTTCATCCTGGGCAATGGCCGGGATCAGACCAGCCACGTTGTATTTTAGTTGAGTCGGGTCAAATGCGACAGTTGCGGACATGATGAAAACCTTTTGCATCCCGGTGGATGGCCTCTATGTATGGGGAACACGTAACGAGGGAAACCCATGTCCGGCGAGAACGATCTGATTAAGCTCTATTCCGGCCGCATTCTGGCGCTGGCTGCGGATATTCCGCACCTGGACCGGCTTGAAAGTCCCGACGCTACGGTGAAAAAGCGCTCGCCCCTGTGCGGATCGACCGTAACCGTGGATGTGAAGATGCAGGACGGCAAGGTCTCAGATTACGGGCAGGATGTAAAAGCCTGCGCGCTGGGACAGGCTTCGGCTTCGGTTGTCGGCAGTGCAATTGTTGGGGCGACGCGGGCGCAGGTTGAAACCGCGCGCGACCAGCTCTCGGACATGCTGAAAAAGAATGGTCCGGCGCCTGACGCACCCTTCAATGGGCTCGAAGTTCTGATCCCCGCGCGAGATTACAAGAACCGCCATGCCTCAATTCTGTTAGCCCTGGAGGCTGCAACCGAGGCCATGAAGCAGGCTGAACAGGCCAATTGCGCCTAAGCGTGGCTTTCCGACGCAAACCCGTCTAATCTCAGCCAAAATTTGGGGGAGGGATTGGTTTGAATAATCTGCTTGAGCATTTTGTTACCCTTTGGGTCGTTATCGATCCCATTGGCACCATCCCCGTATTCATCGCGGTGACGGCCACCCTTACGGCTTCGGCCCGTCGCAAAACGGCCTTTCTTGCGGCTTTGGTCAGCGCCGGGGTCCTGCTGTTTTTCTTAGTCTTCGGGCAGCTTTTGATCGAAGCGCTTGATATCGGGTTGAACTCGTTTCAGGTAGCCGGAGGGATCATTCTTTTTTTATTCGCTCTGACGATGATCTTTGGGGAAAGCAAACAGGTTGTCGAACAGCATGAAGCCGAAGAGGAGCTGGAAAGGCCATCACACCGCCCCAACCCGGCGATCTTTCCCCTGGCAGTTCCTTCTTTGGCGTCCCCCGGAGCGATGCTGGCCGTTGTCATCCTGACTGACAACCATCGCTACAGCGCCGCAGATCAGGGCATTACGGCGTTGGTAATGCTGTCCGTCATTCTGATTTCGTTCTTTTTGATGCTGCTGGCCGACCCGATCATTCGCCTTATTCGGTATTCCGGTGCTGCCATTATCAGCCGGGTCATGGGGATGATCCTTGCCTCGGTCGCGGTGAATTCTGTGCTGTCTGCCATGCTTGAGATCATCAAAACAGGTGAACTGTAAGAAAAAACCGCCGCGCCTTCCGGGCGGAAAGGGCGGCGGTAGGTTGTGCGTGTCTCGCGTGGGGTCCGGATAGTCGCGCGGGGCCGAGGCAGGCCCCTCAAGGGAAATGGGACAGGCAGGTCACCCTTGACTGAAATGGGAATGACAGCGCGGTATGATCGGCACGAGATCGCAGGCAGAAAAGGGTCAGAACGTTCCAGGCAGGTGAAGGGCCACCATCAGCATGACCACCAGAGACACAGCCCCCACAGCATCCTGCAACAGCGTTGATTGCGAGCGGCTAATAGCGGTCTTGATCTGGGTCAGCATGGCCTCACCTCCGGTCAGAGCTTTAATCCTTTGTTGACCTTTTGTTCTCATATTTTGCCGAGTCGGTAAAGAACTTTTTGAGAACATTTGTGAACTTATAGGAACAAAACTCCTAACCCACTGAAATCAAACGAATAGCCTGATCCTGTTTCATCAGCCACAAAAGAACACGCGCCGCCTGCCCTCGGTCCGAATTCAGTTGCGGGTCAACTGACAGTAATGCACGCGCGTCAGTTTGGGCGACAGCCATCAATCCGGCCTGTCGTTCAAGGTCCGCGACCCGAAACTTCGGCAAACCGGATTGCGCCGTGCCGATCAGATCCCCGGCACCACGCATTTGCAGATCAGTTTCCGAGATTTTAAAACCGTCCTCGGTCTCACGCAGTACCTCAAGCCGTTTCCGCCCACCTTCACTGAGCGGAGGTTGATACATCAGCAAACATGTTGAATCTGCCTCGCCCCGCCCAACGCGACCGCGGAGCTGATGCAATTGAGCCAGCCCGAATATCTCTGCCCGCTCTATGACCATAATCGACGCATTCGGAACGTTGACTCCGACTTCGATCACAGTCGTTGCTACCAAAACTTTGGTCTGTCCTTCCTGAAACGCTTTCATAGCCGCATCTTTGTCGGCCGAAGGCATCTGACCGTGGACCAACCCGACTGTTCTTTCCCCCAAAATCGCGCGCAGGCGTTTGAACCGTTCTTCAGCAGCCGTCAGGTCCGACACCTCGGATTCGTCGACCAATGGACAGACCCAATAGCACTGGCGTCCTTCGTCAATCGCCCGGCGCAGATGGGACACGACCTCTTCCATGCGTTCGGTACTGACAATGGCCGTTTTGATCGGCTTCCGCCCTGGCGGTTTTTCATCCAACACCGAGACATCCATATCGCCATACTGCGCCAGCGCCAGGCTGCGCGGGATTGGCGTAGCTGTCATGACCAGAACATCCGCGCCCTGCCCTTTATCAGACAGTTCCATCCTCTGCCGGACGCCGAACCGGTGCTGTTCATCAACAATGGCTAAGCGGAGCGCTTGAAACTCCACATCACTTTGGAACACGGCGTGGGTTCCGACCAGAATGTGAATATCGCCGTTCTTCAATGCGGCCAGTTTTGCACGGCGCTCAGCCCCCTTGTCACGTCCGGTAAGGATATCCAGAACGATACCGGCTTCCTCGGCTAAAGGCCGTAAGCCCTCCAGATGTTGCTGGGCCAGAATCTCAGTCGGAGCCATCATGACACCCTGTCCGCCCGCCTCGACCGCGACGAGAAGCGCCATGAACGCAACCAGTGTTTTTCCCGCGCCTACATCGCCCTGTAGCAAACGGTTCATCCGTGCATCCGAAGCCATGTCTGTCGCAATTTCATCAATTGCCCGCATTTGCGCGCCAGTGGGTTTATACGGAAGGCTGGCCAGAACCTTCGACTGCAACGCGCCGGTCCCGAGGCTGACGATGCCCCGAGCCTTACGTTCGCGCTGGCGCGCCAGAGCTAGCGTCAGTTGATGCGCAAAGAGCTCGTCGTAAGCCAGACGTTCGAGCGCGGGCGCATGAGGGGCGACATCATCCGCCCCCTGTGGATTATGCGCAGCCGTAATTGCAGCCGACCAATCCGACCACCCCTGTTTCGATATCAAAGCCGGGTCGATCCATTCCTTCAATTCCGGTGCTCGCGCCAAAGCGCTGCGCGCAGCCTTGTAAGCCGTCTTTTGCGTGATCCCCTGTGTCAGGTGATACACCGGTTCAAAATCTGGAATGTTCTGCGCCTCTTCCACCGGCAGCATGTGGTCCGGGTGGACCATCTGCGCCAAGCCGTCGAACAATTCCAGTTTGCCCGAGATCACGCGCCTCGACCCCTGCGGCAGAACACGCTTTAGATAGTCGCCGCGCGCATGAAAGAACACCAGTTGGAAATCGGCCTGACTGTCCTCAACATGCACCCGATATGCACCGCCTTTGTTGCGCGGTGGCCTGTGCGTGCCAACTGTCACTTCAACCGTCAGAGTCTTGGGCAGGTCGGCGCCCTGAATGGTGTCGCGGCGCCTGCGGTCGATGACGGCATACGGCAGGTTGAACAAAACGTCGCGCGGCGAGTCCGTACCCGCCTGCGCCAGAACCTGTGCCGTCTTCGGCCCAATACCATCCAGCGTTTCCAAACCCGCAAACAACGGGAATAACTGTTCTGGGCGTCCGCTCATGCGGTTCCGATCAGCTGCAGCCAGCCATCTTCGTCCAGTGTTTCAATCCCAAGCTCGGCGGCCTTTTTCGCCTTGGACCCCGCCCCGGGGCCCGCCACCAGAATATCGGTCTTTTTACTGACCGAGCCCGAGACTTTTGCGCCCAACGCCTCGGCCCGGGCCTTGGCTTCGGCGCGGGTCATCTTTTCCAGCGTGCCGGTGAAAACAACTGTCTTGCCTGCAACAGGGCTACCGGTGGTGTCGGGGCGCTTGGCTTCCTGCACGTCCAGTTGCGCAACAAGCGCGTCGATGCTGGCGCGTTCAGCCTCTTGCGCGAATGCCGACACAAGGGCGCGGGCCATGACTTCGCCGACACCGTCGACACTCAGCAGATCCTCCCATTCGGGTCCTTCGAACTTAGCTGCAGCGGTTATAGCATTTTCGAAGTCGGACCATGTGCCATAATGGGTGGCGATCAGATTCGAGGCCGCCTCGCCCATATGCCGGATGCCCAACGCAAACAGCAGACGCCCAAAGGGTATCTTGCGCTTTTCATCAATCGCAGCCCACAGGTTGCCGGCACTTTGCGCGCCCCACCCCTTGCGGTTGGCCAGTTTGTTCAGGTTCGCAGCATCACGCTTTTGCAAGGTAAATATATCAACTGGCGTTCTGACAGGCAGATCGGGATCGTCATAGAACATTTCGATCTGTTTTGCCCCCAAACCCTCGATGTCGAAGGCTTTGCGCGAGACAAAATGTTTCAGCTTTTCCATCGCCTGCGCCGGACAGATCAGGCCTCCGGTACAGCGCCGGACAGCGTCTCCTTCCTCGCGCACGGCATCGCTGTTGCATTCGGGGCAGGTCGTGGGAAAGTCGAAAGGCTCGGCCCCTTCGGGGCGCTTTGAAATGTCCACATCGGCCAGTTTGGGAATCACGTCGCCGGCGCGGTAGACCTGCACCCAGTCGCCAACACGAATGTCCTTGCCGTCTCGGATCGTACCGCCCTTGGCGTCGCGGCCTGCGATATAATCCTCGTTGTGTAGCGTGGCGTTAGACACGACCACACCGCCCACAGTCACTGGATGCAGCCGGGCCACCGGGCTGAGCGCCCCGGTGCGTCCCACCTGAATGTCGATCGCCTCAAGCCGTGTCCAGGCCAGTTCGGCCGGGAACTTATGTGCGATGGCCCAGCGAGGCGTCGTTGACCGAAACCCGAGCCGCGCCTGCAGAGACAGATCGTTCACTTTGTAAACGACGCCGTCGATATCATAACCCAGCGTAGACCGCTGAGCCTCGATATCCCGGTAGTGGTCCAGCATCTGGCTGGTCGTTTCGCATAGCTGGGTGAGCGAGTTGGTGGCAAATCCAAATTCACTTAACCGGTCAATCGCGCCCATTTGGGTGTCAGACAACGGCTCGGACAATTCGCCCCACGCATAGGCAAAGAACCGTAGCGGACGCGAGCGTGTGACCGTCGAATCCAATTGCCTCAGCGAACCGGCGGCGGCGTTCCGCGGGTTGGCAAAGGGTTTTTCCCCTGCCTCTTCCTGACGAGCATTCAAAGCTTCGAAGTCTTCATGCGACATGTAGACCTCACCACGCACCTCCAGAATTTTTGGCGCATCTGCAATGGTTTGAGGAATGTCGGAAATCGTCCGGGCATTGGCGGTGACGTTTTCTCCAACCTCGCCATCGCCACGGGTAGCAGCCTGAACCAGTTGCCCATTTTCATACCGCAAAGACAGTGACAAGCCGTCAATCTTGGGCTCAGCGGTGAAGGACAAAGGTTCTGTCGCTTCTAGCCCAAGGTATTTTCGGATCGAGCGATCAAAATCCTGAACGTCTTCGTCATCAAAGGCATTGCCCAGTGACATCATGCGCACGGCATGGGTGACTTTGGAGAACCCATCAGCCGGACGCGCGCCCACCTGATCCGAGGGGCTGTCTGCCCGTTTCAACTGCGGGAATCGCGCCTCGATCTCGGCGTTTCGACGTTTGAGCGCATCGTATTCAGCGTCGGAAATGTCAGGCGCGTCTTCTGCGTGATACAGCGTATTTGCCCGAGACAATTGTTCGGCCAAATGCTCAAGTTCCGCCCGCGCGGCGTCCTCAGTCAGGTCAGATACCGGAATCAATTTGCTCATGGCCTCGCCCTGTCACGTATTCTTGGACCTCAGTGATAGGGCGAGGCCATGGCTAGGTCCAGTCGTGCTGTTCAGTGAGTGAGAAAGGCCGCCCCGGACCAACGGCGACCATGTTCAAATCAGGCGCCGACGGCCATGCGGGTTTCGTCAACACTATTGCTTTGCGGATCGCGCAGGACATAGCCCCTGCCCCAGACGGTTTCGATATAGTTATCTCCGCCGGTCGCATTGCTGAGCTTTTTGCGCAGTTTGCAAATGAACACGTCGATGATCTTCAACTCTGGCTCATCCATTCCGCCATAGAGGTGGTTCAGAAACATCTCTTTGGTCAGTGTCGTGCCTTTGCGCAGGCTCAGCAGCTCAAGCATCTGGTATTCCTTGCCGGTCAGATGCACCGCCTTGCCTTCAACTTCTACCGTTTTGGCATCCAGATTCACGGCCACCTGACCCGTATGAATGATGGATTGCGAATGCCCTTTCGAGCGGCGGATGATGGCGTGGATACGGGCCACCAGCTCCTCGCGATGGAACGGCTTGGTCATGTAGTCATCGGCGCCGAAACCAAATCCCTTGATCTTGCTTTCAGTGTCATCCGCGCCCGACAGGATCAGAATCGGCGTCTCTACCCGCGAAATACGCAACTGGCGCAGCACTTCGTGCCCGTTCATGTCCGGCAAGTTCAGGTCCAACAGGATCAGATCGTAGTCATAGAGTTTCGCCAGATCGATGCCTTCCTCGCCGAGGTCTGTCGCATAGACGTTGAGGTTGGCATGCGTCAGCATCAGCTCAATGCTTTTCGACGTGGTCGGATCATCCTCGACAAGAAGTATACGCATTTACTGCTCCAATTCGGGTCAATTTACCAATTTCAAATTGAGCCTGCTCAAAAATGGTTAATCTGACGTTACCGTTGAATCATCTATTCACTTTCGCCTATAGGTTGTCGATTTTTTTTTTTAGCGCGGTCACTTTCAGAGCATCCGTTCCATGTTCTGCAACCGCTGAAACCCACGCATTGAACTCCTCATCACTCAGCCCATAACGTTTTTTGGCATCTGACAGTGTGATAAGCCCGTAAACCACGCCCCGAACGACAATTGCCTTGCGCGAGGCCACCCACCGGGTCGTGTCCTCTGGTGGCAGATCGGCGCGCGATAAAACCGTTCCATCCGGTAGTGTTACGGACCTTGGTCCTTCTACTTTGTGCAAATACATCTCTCGGTCCTCTTCGTGCTGCGACAAAGCTGACACCAGCCTACTTAATGCAGAGTGAAACCGCCTCTTGAGAGTGTGTAGAATTTTCCTATATTCTGCCGGTCTTTCTTAACCCGTACTGGAATCGTCATGGCACTCGATACCGAGACACCGCTGAACTCGCTTGGCTTTGCCAAACCCCCGTCGGAAACGCGGGTGGTTGTTGCCATGTCGGGTGGCGTGGACAGTTCCGTCGTGGCCGCCCATTTGGCCGAAGAGGGCTATGACGTGGTGGGCGTCACATTGCAGTTGTACGACCATGGCGCGGCGCTGGCCAAGAAAGGCGCCTGCTGCGCAGGGATCGACATTCACGACGCGCGCCGCGTGGCCGAAGAACGCGGGTTTCCGCATTACGTTCTGGATTACGAAAACATCTTTAAGGATGCAGTAATCGACGAGTTCGCTGACAGCTATCTGGCCGGCGCAACTCCAGTGCCTTGCATCCGCTGCAACGAACGAGTGAAGTTCAAGGATCTGCTGGAAACCGCCAAGGACCTTGAGGCCGACTGCATGGCAACCGGTCACTATATCCAGCGCAAGATGGGTCCCAATGGCCCGGAACTGCACAGCGCCGAGGATGCGAACCGGGATCAGTCATACTTCCTGTTCTCGACCACGCCTGAACAGCTGGATTTCCTGCGCTTCCCGCTGGGCCACCTGCCCTCAAAAGACGCAACTCGTGAGATGGCAGCGCAATACGGGTTGGCCGTGGCAGACAAGCCTGACAGCCAAGACATCTGTTTCGTGCCTGATGGCAACTATGCCAGCGTGATTGAGAAACTTCGCCCCGGTGCGGTGGAACCGGGTGAGATTGTGCACGCAGACGGCCGCGTTCTGGCCCAACACAACGGCGTCATCCATTACACAATTGGTCAGCGTCGCGGGCTTGGGATCGGTGGCCTTAGCGAGCCGCTTTATGTGGTCAAGCTGGACGTAGACAAAAAGCAGGTAGTTGTCGGCCCCAAAGAAATGTTGGCCACACGCACCATTCCCGTACGCGAGATCAACTGGCTGGGGGATGAGCCGTTCACCTCGCGAGATGAATGGCACGTCTTGGTCAAGGTCCGCTCAACCCGCCCCCCGCGTGAAGCGATCATACGCCCCCTGTCCGACACCACCGCCGAGGTCGAACTGTTGACGCCAGAAGAAGGCGTTTCCCCGGGTCAGGCCTGCGTGTTCTATGCCTCGGAAGGCAGCCGCATCTTTGGCGGCGGCTGGATTTGGCGCGGTTATTAAACCGCGTCAGTCCACGAGTTGCTGAGAATATACAGACCGGCACAGATCATCACGTAGGGCACAAGGCTCTCCAACCGGCGGGCCAAAGCACCGCTCATGAATGGGGCTTTCGATCCAAGCATAGCGATCGCAGCCAGACTGACGGCAGCAAGAGCGGCGCCGATCACACCCGCTGTTCGGAAACTCGGCGCCGAGTCCGCCAGCAACGGTGCAAGAACGGCGAAAGTGTCCATCGACAGGCTGATGAACAACAGCGTGACCATGATGACCGATGCCCCGGTTTCCAGATTGGGATTAGTCGTTGTTTCCTTACCGCGCTTCCGGCGGATCAAAGCCAGAATACCAAGGCTCAGTGGGATAACCCCCAGATACCCGGCCCAGTGCGGCACCACGTCTTCGACGCCCAAAGCCAGCAAAAGTGCGGCTCCGATTACGATTGCCTGCGCCGTCAGAAACCCGAAAACTGAGCGCTTTGTCCCGGACACCAGCGTCAGAGCCAAAAGCGCCGCAAGGTTGTCGAGATTGGTCAGAACCTGAGCCATAAATGCCGATAGACCAAAAAGCACAAAATCCAGCATCACGCGCTCATCCGGGAAAGAACCGCTTTGGCTGCCCGCAAGCCGGGGGCTTCTCCGCCACGTCCAAGCCGCTGCATCGTTGTTGCCATCGCCTCATGTTGCGCACCCGATGCGTCCGAGACTTGTCTCAACGCGGTTGCGATGTTTTCAGGTTGGCAATCATCCAGCAGGCATTCGGGTACGGTACGGGTCTCGGACACCAAATTGACCAAGGTGACAGTGTCGAGCTTGACCATTCGCTTGGCGATAAGGGTGGTAAGAAAATTCAGATTATAGGCAATCACCATTGGAGTGGCCTGTGCTGCCAGTTCCAGTGAAACAGTTCCCGAAGCAGCCAGTGCAAGCTCAGCCGCCGCGAATGCAGCTCGTTTTTGGGCGACCGCTTGATCGGAGGGTATGTTGCGCGGGTCGACTACCACCGGGTCTCCGGGCCAGGCTTTCACATGCTCGGAGACTGTTTCCACCATATGAGCAACGGCGGGCACCACGACCCGAACGTCCGGCCGATCTTGCAGATAAAGCTGCAATGCCTTGCCAAAAACCGGTGCCAGACGCTCGATTTCCCCGCCACGCGATCCTGGCAGCGCCAGAAGAACCGGCGCACCACCAAGATCGTAGGCTGTCCGGAATTCCTGAATTTCGTCCTGCGTAGCCACCGGTTCATTGGCAACCGGATGACCAACGAAATCGCACTCCATGCCCGCGCGCTCCATATAAGGGGGCTCGAAGGGCAGTAGCGCAAGGACGTGATCGATTACCTTGGCCATCTTGTCAGCCCGACCCGGTCGCCACGCCCAGACGCTGGGGGCGACGTAGTGCACGGTTCGAATATCGCTCTGCGCTTTTACAATCTTGGCTACGCGCAGCGAGAAGTCGGGGCTGTCGATGGTGATCAGCACATCCGGTCGCGTGTCCAGAACGGCCTGTGCAGTTTCAGCGATCCGGCGTTTGAGGTGGAAGAATTTAGGCAGAACCTCAACCAGACCCATCACTGAAAGCTCAGCCATAGGAAAGCGGCTTTCAAGCCCTTGCGCCTGCATCAATGGCCCGCCTACCCCGTCGAACTGCACATCGGGAACTAGGCTGCGCAAGCCTTCCATCAAGACACCGCCCAAACGGTCGCCCGAAGGTTCACCGGCGACCAGAAACACCCGCATCAGCTGGCCCGTTCGCGTGCGTAAAGGAACAGTCCAAGTCGGTTGCATTCCTCAACGACCTGCTCTTGCTGCAAGACGATGACGCCGCCCTTTTCAATGAAGATACCCGCCAGGCCTGCAGCCACAGCGCCCGATACGGTGTCTGGACCAATCGTAGGCAGATCGGCCCGACGGTCCTGATCCGGTTTCGGAGCTTTAAACAGCACCCCTCCGCCCGCATCAGGGCGTTGGGTCAAGGACTGCAGCATCCAATCGGTACCAAAAATGTTCTCTACAGCCAGCGCTTGCCCCTTGGAGACCGCACAAGCCTGACCGATATCCGCCGCGCCCATGGCCCGCAGAATCCCCGCCGCCCGGTCGGCGTCGGCCAAATCGGCCTCCGAGGGTTGCGCCTCGGTCAGGCAACCAAGCTGCGGCAGTAAGCCCGGGGCTATTTCATGCGCTGCGCGAACGACAAAGCCGGACTCCTCGAAGATGCTGATTACAGCGCGCAGGGCCCCATCATCCCCAGACATCAACGCCTGCTGCAGCACCGGCACCAGTGGCATCGTAGCCGCGTCAATTCGCGACGGGTCAATGACAGGTCGCCGAACCGCGCCTGCCAAGCAGATCTCGGTCACACCACGCGTTTTCAAATCCGCGATGAAGCTGCCAAGCTGTTCCAGCGGAAACACTATATCGGCAGTCAACGTGTCAGGAGTGAAACCCTCCATCGCGCAGATAACGGGGCGTTCGACGAGGCAATTGACCACCTCTTCCGGTAATGCGCCCGTTCCAGCAATCAGCGCCAGCATGGGTTACTTCCTCGGTGTCAGGAAGGATCGGTCCGATTGCCCGGTGACAAAATCAACGATCCGTTGCACGTATTCGCTTTCGTTGTCCACACCAACTCGGTGCGCCCGCTCCATGAATGTACCCTCTCCAGTCGATAACTCGCGGAACGCAGCGCGCAATGCTGAGATTTCTTCTCGAGAAACACCCTTGCGCTTCAGGCCAACCAAATTCAGACCGTCCAATTCGCCACGCGGCGCCTGCACAAGGCCATAGGGGATGACATCATTCGGAACCATGGTCAGTGCGCCAATGATCGCGCCGCGACCGACACGTACCCATTGGTGCAGACCGGAAATCCCACCCACGATCACATCGTCTTCGATGACACAATGACCTGCCGCACCGGCGTGATTTACCATGATAACGCGGTTACCGATCTGAACGTCATGCGCCACATGAACACCGGCCATCAGCAGGCAATCGTCGCCGATTCGGGTCACACCGCCGCCACCTTCAGTTCCGGTATTCACTGTCACGTGTTCCCGAATACGGTTGCGCTTTCCAATCTCAAGCCGAGTATCTTCGCCGCCGAACTTCAAGTCTTGTGGTATTTCTCCGATCACCGAAAAATTGAAGATGACGGTTTCGTCGCCAATCAAGGTGTCGCCGGTGACAACAACGTGCGATTTAAGCTCAACCCTATCCCCCAGACGAACCTGAGCGCCCACGTAACAAAACGGGCCGATGATGCATCCTTCACCGATCTGGGCACCGTCTTCAACAATTGCGCTTGGGTGGATGCCGCTCATGTTGTTTTTTCCATATCCCAATCGACATAGGCCGAGAATTCGGCCTCGGCTGCGACCTCACCTTCGACGGTGGCCTTGCCGCTGAACTTGAAGATCTTGCCGCCCTTCTTGCCGCGCACGGTTTCGACATGCATCTCTAGCACGTCACCCGGGATCACCTTACGGCGAAATTTGCACTTGTCGATGTTCATGAAATAGATCAGCAGCTCGCTGTCTATCACGTCCATACCCACGCCCAGCATCACGCCCGCAGTTTGTGCCATCGCTTCGACAATGGTCACGCCCGGCATGATCGGTGTACCTGGGAAATGTCCCTGAAAATGCGGCTCGTTCATAGTGACGTTCTTGATGCCAACAGCCGACTGATAGCCCGAGATATCAACTACCTTGTCGACCAGCAGAAACGGATAGCGATGCGGCAGGATCCTTTGGATCAGCTGAATATCGGCGCTTTTTGTTTCCGTGCTCATGGAGTATTCGTCCCGTTCTGAATTTCATTTTGCGGCGTGGTAGCAATACCACGCCGTAAGGGCAAGCAAACCTATTCGCTGGCCTCGTTTTCGATAGAGCTGCCATCGCCGATCACCGCGTCGATACGGGCAATGGCCGCATCGGTGATGTCTGTACGGTCCGAGCTGAGAAAAACGCTGGATCTTTCTATGATGATCGAAGCGCCGGAGTCGCGTAACAGGTCAATCAATACCGGTTGCACCAACTCAAAGAACGTTTGGCGTGCTTCTTCGCTGCGGCGCGCAAGGGAGTCAAGTTTTGCGCGCTGACCTTCGCGGTGCGATTGGACCTTCTTGTCGAAAGCATCTGCCAAGGGGCGGAATTCATCCGTTGTCATAGCGGCGCGTTTGTCCGTCAGACTTTTTTCTTCCTGACTCAACTCGGCCACAATCCGTTCGTTTTCCTGACCCAGCAATACACCTTCGGCTTCAATCTCGCGCAGGACGCGCCGACCAAAGGCGGAGTCTGAAAACAACCGCTCGCTGGACAGGGTAACGACGCCACTTTGTGGTACACCTAGTTGTTGGGCTATGGCCGGTGTCACAAAGGCGATAGTCAGAAAAACACTCAGGGCCCTGGTAGGGCCCTGAAGTTTGTTTAAAATACGCGTCAACATTCGGGATCAGAACCGGGCCTGGACTGTCAGGTCAAAGCTCTGTTCCTTGTCGAAGTCTTCTTTTTTCAACGCTTTCGAGAAGTTAAAGCGCAAAGGACCGAACGGTGTTTCCCAAAGAACCGATACGCCGAGCACGTGACGGATCGATCCATCGGCACCCACGATGTCTGCGCCGGCGGTGTTCACATCATTAAGGTTGTAGAGGTTGCCAAAGTCATAGAACACGCCCCCTCGTAGGCCAAATTCCTCAGGAAGGCCAAGTGGGAAATCCGATTCCAGACGCGCTACCCAATAGTAGTTGCCCCCGATCGCATCATCCTGATCATTCGACAGGTCACGCGGACCGATACCAGCAGGTTCAAAACCGCGGAAAACACTGGGACCCAGAACAAAGCGATCAATGGTACGGCTGAAATCGTTACCGCGCCAATGCAGAGCACCCGCTTCTATGCTTGCACGCAACACAACCTCTTCATTCCAGACACGTGTCTGAGCTATGCCACGGGCCGACGTTTTGTAGAATTCATTGTCTCCGCCCAGTCCCGCTGCATCGAAACCGGCTTCAAACAGGACGCCTGCATTTGGATTCAGACCGCCCAGTCGGCTGTCGTATATGTAAGACACACCCAAAGAGCTGGTTGAACGTTCACCCTGATCGATTTCCGAGGAAATAACCGCACCGTTGTCCTCGTTATCCTGTTGGGTCATCTCGCTGTTTTCCCAGCCATAGCGCAACCGAAGCGAAGATAGTTCGCCAATGGCGTAGCTTAGCTGGGGCCGGAAAAACAGAGTTTCAGTATCATAGCTCGCAAAGCTCGAGTTAGTCGTCGCAAGGCCAAGTCCCACGTCGAAGCGCAGTCTACGTCCCAGAAGATAAGGCTCGGTAAAGTTCAGCGTGTATTGCTCTGAATCCTGCGCGGTCGACAAGGTAAGACCAACAGTCTGTCCGCGCCCAAGGAAGTTGGTCTCGCGCAGTCCGATCGCAACGCCAAAGCCGTCAGCGACCGAGTAGCTACCGCCGAGGCTCAGCGAGCCGGTTGGTTGCTCTTCAACGTCGACGTCCACAATCACCTGACTGGGCGAAGACCCTTCGCGAGGCTCGACATCAGCGGTTGCAAAGAATCCCAGTGCGCGAATACGTTCAGCGGCCTGACGGATTTCTCGCGGGTTGAAGGGATCACCTTCCACTGTATCGAATTGTCGGCGGATCACGCGGTCCAGCGTTGTGGTGTTTCCTTCGATATCGATCCGCTCAACAAAAATGCGCGGCCCGCGGGTCAGAACAAACTGAACATTCAGCCTCAGGTTACGCGCGTCCCGGGTTACACGGGGTTCAACCCGCAGGAAATCGACACCCTGCTTGATCCCCAGACGCTCCATCCGTGCAATCGAGTTTTCGACCAGAGACGGCGAATAGGTTACACCCGGCTTGATTTTCAACGCAGCCTGATACGGAGCCGGGTCTACACCCGGAATTTCGCTGACCGTGCTGATTTGCCCGAATGAGAATTTCTGGCCCTCGGTAATGTTCATCACGAGGAAAAAGGCGTCACGTTCGCGGGTGAATTCCACATTCGCGCTGTTGATGCGAAAATCTACATAACCGCGCGACAGGTAAAAGTCCCGGATAACCTGTTTATCGAATTCGATCCGGTCAGCGATAAAGGTATCACCGCTGAGGAAAGTCCGCAGGACGTTCGCTTGCTTGGTTTCTAGAACCCGGCGCAAACGGCGGTCGGAATATGCACGATTGCCAACAAAACTGACGCGTTCAACTTCGATCGTGGTGCCTTCTGCAACTTCGAAAACCAGGTCGACGCGATTGTCACTGCGGCGAATGATGCGGGGAATGACCGTCGCGGACACGCGCCCCTGCGCCGAATAAATCTCGGCGATCAAATCCGCATCCGCTTCGGCGACCTGAGGAGTGAAGACACGCCGTGGTTCCGACGAGATCGCCTCAAGCAATACGTCGTCTTTGACGCGGTTGTTTCCTTCGATGCTGATCTGGTTGATGGTCGGGTATTCCTCGACCTCAATCAGCAGCGTGTTGCCACGGGGGGTAAGCTCGACTGTCTCAAAAACACCACTGTCAAGCAAACGCTGATAGGCATCATTCAACTGTCCACCAGTGACGGACTGGCCAGGTTGAATGCCCGTGCGCGCGATAATCGTCGAGGTTTCAATACGCCGGTTCCCTTCGACGTCAAACGAGTTGATGACGAAATTCTGAGCCCATGCAGCCTGCGGAACAGGCACCAAACCTATCAATGACAAAAGGAAAATAAACGTTAGTGATCGCCACAAAATCTTGTTTTCCGGCTTCTGCCCCCCGCAGGATGTACCCGCGCCTCGCCTATCAGTCATTTTTCACTACCCGATATTTTTTAGACTTTATTGCTGAGTAGCGAGAATATTTATGCTTGTCAAAAGACCAAAACAGAAAGCGGCCTCAAGGGCCGCCTCGCGTGGTTTACAAAGATGGTGCTGAGAATCACATGGTGATGAGGTATGCCCAACCGCCCAAGGCAACAGCTGTAACGCCAAAGAACAGCAGCATGTCCCAGTTCAATACGAACAGAAACCCGACACTTTCGGCAGATTTACGCAGGGCCTTTGACATGACAACCTCTGACACAGAATTAGCTCTGTAGGAAACCATACGTTCAGATTGGGGCGGAATTGCGGCGCTTTTTTGCGACACTTGCCACAATCAGCAGAACAGGTCGTTCGACACCGAAAAGACCATCAAGCCAAGGATCAGAGATATCCCAACCGTCATCAAAACACCTAGAACCTTATCGCTGGGTGGTTTTCCGGTTACTGCCTCATATGCGTAGAATACCAAGTGCCCGCCATCCAGCGCTGGAATAGGAAACAGGTTCAGCAAACCCACGGCGGTCGAAAGAACCGCAATGAAAAAGATGAAGTTTTGCGCCCCTTGGCTGGCCATTGCACCCGACGTTTCGGCAATACCAATGGGTCCGGATATGTTGCAGGTGCTGATCGCGCCAGTAACCATGTGCCAAATCCCGGACAACGACCCCTCGACAATGCGCCAAGTCTGTCGAACTCCGCCAGAAAGGGATTCCAACACCCCTGCAGGCGTCGTTGCTGGCTCCAGCGCCATACCTCCAACAATCCCAATGCGCCAATGGGTTATAAATCCACCTTCGGGTTTTGGCTCATCCGTGCGGCGCGGAGCCAATGCAAATTCAAGTTCAGCCCCATCGCGCCAGACATCCAGTAACAAGACCTTGCCATCCGAGCCCTCTACTTGTTCTTTGAGTTGCTCAAAGGCAAAAACCGGTTCCCCATTGATCGCCGTAATGACATCGCCGGATTTCAGATCGATATCCATGGCGGCGCTGCGTGGAGTAACCTGCTGGATCAGTGGTGGAAACAGCCAGGGACCGGATACATCTATCGTTTGCCCCTCGCGGATCACCGTGTAATCCAGCTCTGGCTCAACAGGCAATGCGCCGGTGAATTCGGCCCAGGCGCCCTGCTGATCGAAATTCGGCACCGGAACGCCTGCGATGGCCACAATCTCATCACCATCCTGCAGTTGCTGTTCCGTCCCCGGCAGAGGGTACAGCTTGCCAACAGTCAACGGCTCTCGGGTCACGCCCTGAGAAAAGAAGATCAGGCCAAACACCAGAATGGACATCACAAAGTTGAACACCGGGCCAGCGGCAACTGTGGCCGCCCGCGCCCACAGGGGCGCGCCATGCATAGTGCGCCGCAGTTCTTCCGGGCTTTGCTCGGTGATTTCCTGCATTGCCTCTTCGTCCTTGCCGGACGCGGCGTTGGCATCACCCAAAAACTTCACATACCCGCCAAACGGCAGTGCAGCGATCTGCCAGCGGGTACCGCGCTTGTCGACGCGGCTCCACAGCACCGGGCCAAACCCAATCGAGAACACCTCGGCGTGGATACCCGACCAACGCCCAACGATATAGTGGCCGTATTCATGCACCGCGACGATGACGGACAGCGCAATCACAAAAGCACAGATCGTATACAGCAGGTTGCCGAATTGAGGGATCAGAGAGATTAGGTCCAAGTTTTTATCCTGCTGATTGGATGGCGGCCTCATCGGCCCACTTACGTGCCAAATGGTCCGTTTGCAGCACGTTATCAAGGTTTAATGGGGCATCAAGAAGGCCGTCTGACGCCTCAAACCTGTTCAGAACGGCCTCAACAATATCAGCCA
This sequence comes from Ruegeria sp. CH8, assembly GCF_056536985.1. Classification (NCBI taxonomy): domain Bacteria; kingdom Pseudomonadati; phylum Pseudomonadota; class Alphaproteobacteria; order Rhodobacterales; family Roseobacteraceae; genus Ruegeria; species Ruegeria sp. CH8. The sequence continues at coordinate 110,684 of NZ_JBQFQR010000001.1, forward strand.
TCTCAAGAAAGCCGACGCGACGCGCGATAAAGTGATCCAGCGCGCGCTCTTTGGCGGCATTGAAAACAGCACCGGACAAGCCGCCCCGCTGCATCACATTGCGGGCCAGGCGCAAGGCCGGATAGCGCGCCTCGTCCGGTTCCTGAAAGCGCAACTGTCCCAGCTTGGCGAGGTTCAGGCGCTCGACCGGCAGGTCACGCCTTTCCGGCCAGTGCAATGCATAGCCGATCGCGTGGCGCATGTCGGGCGCGCCCATATGCGCCATGACCGCCCCGTCGTTGAACCCAACCAGCGAGTGCACGATGGATTCGGGATGAACAAGCACTTCAATCTGATCGGGCGAAACGCCAAAGAACTCTTTGGTTTCAATTAGCTCCAACGCCTTGTTGAACATCGAGGCACTGTCGATGGTGATCCGCTGCCCCATGTTCCAGTTCGGGTGGTTCGAGGCCTGCTCGACCGTGGCACTGGCCAGATCGCTCAGCGGCCAGTCGCGGAAGGCGCCGCCGCTGGCGGTGATGATGATCCGCTCAACGGCGTCCATATCCTCACCGACCAGAGCCTGAAATACCGCTGAATGTTCGCTGTCCACCGGCAGTAGGCGCGCATTGTGCGCCCGAGTAGTTTCCAGAACCAGCGCCCCGGCGCAGACCAGCGTTTCCTTGTTGGCCAGCGCAAGCGTCGCACCCTGTTTCAACGCCTCAAGCCCCGGCGGCAATCCAGCAGCCCCGACAATGGCGGACATGACCCAATCGGCGGGCTGTGCCGCGGCCTCGGTCAACGCCACCTGCCCCGCCGCGGCCTCAACACCGCTGCCGGACAACGCGGCGCGCAAATCCTCCAGTCGATCCTCATGCGCGGTCACGGCTATATCGGCATTCAAACGACGCGCATCTTCGGCCAGTTTTTCGATATTCGCCCCACCGGTCAGCGCAACAACGTCATAAGCCGACGGGTTCCGGTCGATCAGATCAATGGTGTTCTGCCCGATCGAGCCGGTTGCACCAAAAATCGAGACTTTGCGCATCACATGCCCCCGGGGGAATAGATCAGGCCAGCAATCAGAACGAACAAGGCCGCCCCCATCATGCCGTCGAACCGATCCAGAAAGCCGCCATGCCCCGGAATCAGGTTCGAGCTGTCCTTTACCCCGAATTTCCGTTTGGTTGCGCTTTCGACGATGTCACCCGCCTGGCTGGCCATCGACGCCATCACAGAGATCACGACGAACAAGAAACCGAACCCGGCATGTAGTGCGAAAATGGCCCCAACAATGGCCGCCGCAACCCATCCGCCAGCCGTTCCCGACCAAGTTTTCTTGGGACTTACCTTTGGCCAGAACTTCGGGCCCCCGAAGGTTTTGCCAACAAAGTACCCGGCCACATCCGTAGCAACCACCACCGAGATCAGCCAGACCATCCAGCCGAAGCCCATATTCTCGCGGATCGAGATGAACCCCAGCCCTGCAGCCGCGATCCAGATAGCAAACAGTGCGTAGGTTGTCTTGGACCGGCTGACTTGTCCCGTCCCAACCAAGGCCGGAGCAATAAGTACGGGCAATTTGTATAGCGGCGGCAAATGATAGCTGAGCAGAACCGCAGCCCCGGTCAGGATGCCAAGTTGCACAGCTGCCCCAGTCTTGTCCGGATCGATCATCCGAACCAGTTCCCAGGTCATCAGGCTACATGCGATTGCAATAAAGGTCTCGAACCACAACCCGCCCAGCCAAACCTCGATCGAGCCGACAAGGACCAGCACAGCAGCCGACAGAACCCGGGCGGTCAGATCAGACCATCGGCCCTCACTCATACCGGAACTGCCCCGAAACGTCGTTCGCGGGACCCGAAATTGCGGCACAACCGTTCCAGCTCGGCCGCGGTGAAATCGGGCCACAGAGTGTCAATGAACTCATACTCGGAATAAGCGGATTGCCACAGAAGAAAGTTTGAAATCCGTGCTTCACCACTGGTTCGGATAACCAAATCCGGATCCGGAAGAACTCGTGTATCCAGATACTTAGGTAGAGTCTCTTCATCTACATCTTCAGGGCGCAAGCGACCCTCTGCCACGTCCCGCGCGAGACGTTTTGTGGCTCGCGCCACTTCGTCCCTGCCTCCATAGTTCAGAGCGACCGTCAGATGAACCAGATCATTGTCCTTGGTTTCCTCTTCCAGCGTATCCATCAGCGCGGTCAGCTTGGCATCAAGTCGTACTCGATCCCCAATGAATCGCACCCGAATCCCGTTATTCTTCAGGGTCCGGGTTTCCTTTATGATATAGCGCCGAAACAGGCTCATCAGACCGGCAACCTCGGCCTGCGTGCGTTTCCAGTTCTCGGTCGAAAACGCAAAAACCGTTAGGTATTTGACCCCAAGACCCGGACAAGCCTCTACCACTTCGCGCACGCGCCGCGCACCGGCGTGGTGCCCGAACAGCCTAGGCCGTCCACGTGCCTGCGCCCAACGACCGTTCCCGTCCATAATAATGGCGACGTGGCGCGGCCCAACGACGGGCGCAGTATGTGGGGCGTTAAGCATATTCCGGTCTCAGACCTGCATGATCTCGGCCTGCTTGGTCTCAAGCGCGGCATCAACGTTTTTGATCATCTCGTCGGTCAGGTCCTGAACCTCGGATTCCCAGAACTTCTGATCGTCTTCGGACATACCGTCTGCCTTGGCTTTCTTGATTTGGTCCATGCCGTCGCGGCGAACGTTGCGGATCGAAACACGGGCATGCTCGGCATATTGACCAGCGACCTTGCCCAGTTCACGGCGGCGCTCTTCGTTCAGCTCCGGAATCGGCAGCATGATAATGGTGCCGTTCAGCTGAGGGTTGATCCCCAGACCACTTTCACGGATGGCCTTTTCGACCTTGCCGACCAACCCTTTGTCCCAGACATTAACCGTGACCATACGCGGCTCGGGTACGTTAACTGTTCCGACTTGGTTGATTGGTGTCATAGAGCCATAAGCATCCACCATGACAGGCTCCAACATCGAAGCCGACGCGCGCCCGGTCCGAAGCGAGGCGAATTCGGTTCTGAGATTGGACATTGCGCCTTCCATGCGCCGTTTCAGATCATCGGTATCCAGTACAAAATCGTCAGACATGCTGCTCACTCCCCGTCTTCAGGTGCTGTTTGCATGGCTCATAAGCCATCGCAGTTGGGATGTATAGCAATGATGATGCGGAAATGCGCCAATGACCAGAGGTGTTTCCGGCATTTTCTGGGAGTTTCAGAGACAAAAAGACTGATCGGCGCGCGGGTCGACCGGTCTTGATGTAAGTCTTGCCGATCAGGCGTTTACGTCGACGACGACGCGGCCCTTTACCTGACCCTTCAGGATATCCGCTCCCAATTGCGGCAGATCATTCAGGGTTGCGGGGTGAACCATAGCTTCAAGCTTGTCCATGGGCAGGTCCTTAGCGATGCGCTGCCAGGCACGAACGCGGTTGTCGTACGGCTGCATGACGCTGTCGATACCCAGCAGATTAACTCCGCGCAGCAGGAACGGAATCACCGTTGCAGGCAAGCCAGCACCACCGGCCAAGCCAACCGCAGCAACCGAAGCGCCGTATTTCATCTGGCCCAGCACGCGCGCCAGCATTTCGCCGCCCACCGCATCGACACAACCGGCCCAGGTCTCACTTTCCAGCGGGCGTTTGGTGGTCTCGTTCAGTTCCTCACGCGGTACGATCGTGGTCGCCCCCAGAGACTTCAGGTAATCACCTGTTTCAGGGCGCCCGGTGACGGCTGCGACTTCATAACCCAGATTGGCCAGAATGGCGGTTGCCACCGAGCCGACGCCACCCGCGGCACCGGTCACCAGAACCGGACCGTGGTCGGGCTTCATACCATGATCTTCCAGCGCCATCACCGCCAGCATCGCCGTGAAACCAGCCGTGCCCACGGCCATTGCCTGCCGCGCAGTCAGTCCTTCGGGCAGTGGCACCAGCCAATCGGCACGGGCGTTTGCCTTTTGCGAATAACCGCCCCAATGGGCTTCACCCACACGCCAGCCGGTCAGAACCACCTTGTCACCGGGCTTGTATCGATCATCCGAGGACGCCTCGACCGTACCGGCATAATCGATCCCCGGCACATGCGGGTAAGAGCGTACCAGCCCGCCGCCTTTGGAGGACGTGCACAAACCGTCCTTGTAATTCACCGTCGAGTACTCGACAGCCACCGTGACCTCACCCTGAGGCAGGTCTTCCATCGAAAGCTGTTTTACTGACGGGCTGGCCAGCCCGCTTTCCTCGTCTTTTTCCATGACCAATGCGTTGAACATCATATTTCCTTTCGTTTTCTACAAAACCAGGCCCGGTCTTCGCCTGACTAAAAATATCCCGGGGGAGTCGCGCAGCGACGGAGGCAGCGCCCCTAACCGCGCTCAAATCCAGAACTTCTCCTGTACAGTCGCACGGCGCATACCGTCCGGCGTTTCCACCTCGACAATTGTCCCGGCGTCCCAATGGCTCAACCGCAGCATTCCTATCGACACGTTGGTCGCAAAATCCGGAGACCAAGCGGCGGAGGTCACCTGCCCCACCCGTTTACCACCGGCGAATACTAGCCACGGACGGTCACAGGGCGGCACAGCGTCGCCCTCGATGGCGATCGGACGGAGCTGCTGTACGGGACCTTCCTTGGCCACGCGAAGCAAGGCGTCGCGGCCAATGCATCCGATAGCCGTATGGGTATTGCAGAACTTGCCCAACCCGCATTCATGAGGTGTGTTGTCATCGGTCATGTCATTGCCATAGGACAGCAACCCGCCTTCGATCCGTTCGATCAGGTTGGGACAGCCCGCCCGTACCTGCAGGTCTTCGCCAGCGGCAAACAGAGCATTCCACAACGGCATTCCGATGTCTGAGCCTTCGACGTAAATCTCGAACCCACCCTGTTTGGAATAGCCCGACCGCGCCACCGCCAGATCGCGGCCCTGAAATTCGAACATGTCGAATTTAAAGAACCGGATATCGCGTACACGGTCACCAAAGACACGCGACATCAACTCATCCGCCTTCGGCCCCTGTACGGCCAGCGGAGACACGTCCGGTTCATCCACCAGAACGTCCAGACGATACCCGTTCGCGATACCCTTGACCCACAGCAACAAGTCACTGTCGGCAATGGAAATCCACCAGCGGTCATCTGAAAGCTTCACCGCGACCGGATCATTGAGCATCCCACCAGTTTCATCAACGATGGGCACATAATAACACTGCCCTGGCAGCATCCCCCGCAAATCGCGCGGCGTCAGCATCTGCATCAGTCGTGCGGCGTCCGGCCCACGCAGTTCTACCTGCCTTTCACAAGACACATCCCAGACCTGAACATGGGATTTTAGGTGGCGGTAGTCGGCCTCGACACTTTCGAAAACTGTCGGCAACAACATACGGTTATACACCGTATATCCTTTGACTCCGGCCGCTTCGACCCCATCGGAAAACGGAGTCCGACGCAACCGGCGGGATAGGGAAATCTGCGGCATTCAAGCCTCCTCAGGCATAAAAACCAAATCGCTTACAGGCGCAGCCGATCCGGTTTCGGTCAGCATCTGGTGCAACTGTCCACGATGGTGGGTCTGGTGGTTAAACATGTGGATCACACATTGCGCGTAAGGCAATGTAACATCAGCCTCTTTTGCCGCTGAGAACCAGGTGAAGTCACCGGTCAGCGGCGTGTCTTTCAGCGATCCCGCCCATTCGGAAATACGGGCATCAACGGTTTCCCACAGAGGCACCCAATCGGCCAGATCGGTGCATAACGAGACACTTTTGGGGATACCTCCGCCCGGCCCTTCACCGTTGTCAAAGCGCGACACCCAGATCCAGTTGCCCCACAACAAATGGTTCGCCGTCCCCATGATTGAGCCAAAAAATGCGCCCCGCTCCTTGGTTAGTTCTTCGGGTGCTAGTGCTTGCAGAAACCCCGATGACTGGCTGTTTTGCCATCGGTTATAACGTGCCATTTCTTGCGCATAGACCCCGTTGATCATCACTTTGGTCCATGCCAGTCGATCGGGCAGATCTCAGCCGACTTGCCACCGAAATCCCAGACGCGGCCATAGTCACGCACTTTGGACTTTGTTCCGCGCGCGACAATGATATCCGGACCCATCCAGTATTTCGAGTTCGACACCATCACCGGATGCTCAGGGTCCTTTCCCGACAGCATCTCAATCTCACCCTGAATCTTGCGGCCAATTGCAATCCGACGCTTGTTGCCGTTACGCTCAATCTGCACCGGAGCCCGCTCGGCGCCGATGATCTCACTCACCAGCATGGTGAACAGCCCGGTGGTGCCACCTGCCTGACCACTGAAGATTTGCAGCAGACCGTTATAGGCCTTGCCGCTGGCACGTTCGTCCACATAGGCCGCGACTTTCCACTGGCCCTCTCCCATGCGGCCCGGAATATCGACCAATAGCCCCACGTTCAGACCGGACAGGTCTTCGCCTTCATAATGACCTTCGTCGATGATAACCCCCATCCACGCGTGGCAGTGGCCCTCGGTTGGAGGATGCGCCCCAAGCGACACAACACACGGACAGAACACGTCGCATGAGCAATTCAGGATCAACTCACCCTTAATGGCCCAGTCCGTTGGACTCATCTCTCGCCGCTTGGGATTGGGCATACGGCTGTCAATGCGTTGGCTGATCGGCAGCCTGTCTGCTTCGGGTTTCCTGTTTTTAGCCATATACTTATCCTCCGTAAGTAAAGGGAAAGATCAGCAGGACAAGACCCCCTGCGATCAGTGCAAACCCCATCGGTCGTGTAATCGCATGACCTATCTGAGGCAGTTTCTCGAGAACCATGAACAGTGTCGCCAGACCCATCCACAACAGGCTCATGACGCCACCAACAAAGCCAAGCGCCATGAAGCCCCAGCAGCAACCGACGCAGAACGCACCCAGCCCCAGCCCCATACGCAGACCGCCAGTGAAGCCGGTTTTCCAATGGCCCAGGAAATAGGTCATCGGGGCGTGGCAGACACCGTGGCAGACCTCTTTCGCGCGGGTGAATTGAAAGGCGCCAGCTGTGATCATCAGGCCGCCGGCAAACCAGCCGGACTTTGCAATGCCCAGCATGTCAACGACGCCGCCGAACAGTAGAGCCAGTTGGACGCCGGTGATCAAAGCTGCGAATCCGACCCAGACGATGAAGTAACCGGCCAGGACACCGATCCAACCCGCTCGGGTGCCATTGGCGCTGCGGATCAGGTCCTCATAGCTGCGCAGAGTCGGTACCAGCGTCGGCAGCATCATTGCAGCCATCATGATTGCCCACATCCAGAACAGCGGGCCGAATTTGGCCATGGGCATATACATGTCCATGCGGGGGTCCATCGCGGCCATCGCTTGCCCCATCGGGCCTGGCCGACCGATCCAATCCAGATCCATATCGCGGCTCATGGTGAACATCATCCACCAGGCCCACAGGATCAGAATGTAGAATCCTAGCCACAATCCGCTGCGTAGAACTGCGCGACTCACGCTTCCCTCCCGACTCAGTCCTTGCTTTTCAAATGTCAGACTTTTAAATGTCAGACAAATAAAAATTTCACCGACGGCCTCTTGAACATGAAAATCGACCCTCAGAAACCAGCGGATTTATCGGCCCAGATCGCTCAGGCCATACGAGATGCTATCATATCGGGCGAGTTGATCGTGGACGAAAGGTTGCCCTCCGAGGCCGAGCTGTCCGACCAGTTCCAGGTGTCGCGCCCAACGGTGCGAGAGGCCCTCAAGCGTCTAGCAGCGCAATCGCTGATCCGAACACAGCGCGGCGCCAGTGGTGGTGCCTTCGTAAACCGGATCAGCTTTGAGGATGCCTATTCGCAGCAAATCACCACGTCCACGCTGCTGCTGTCGATGAATGCGATCAGTTTCGACACCGCCTGCGAGGCTCGCTTTGCGCTGGAACGCGCCTGTGCCCCACTGTCGGCGCAACGCCGCACCGCCGATCAGTTGGCCACCATGCGGGCCGAGATTTTTCGGCAGGCTCAACCTGGCCTGACGGATGAGGCGTTCTGTTCTTCCGACGTCGCCTTCCACCGTGCTCTGGTCGACGGGGCCGAAAACCCGGTTTTGTCCTATCAACTCGCCGGGGCGGTTGAGGCGATGCAGCCGCTGATGAACATGATCACGTTTACCGCCCGGTCCCGCGAGGAGATCATTGGCCTACACAACCGGATTGCCGATGCGTTGGAGGCCCGCGACGAGGCAAAAGTTGACGCCGCGCTGGTTGAACTAGAAAACTACACACGCAAACTGGCGCAGGACGTAGCCCAGCAACACCGCAAACCTGCGTGACGGAGATATGATGGTAACAGCGCTAAATGTAATCGCAGCCTTGTTGACGATAGGCTTTGGCCTGTTTGGCTTCCTGGCTCCGGCTTTTACCGCCGCATCACTGGATCTGACGCCGACCGACAGCAATATGGGCCTCAGCGAGATGCGTGCCTCGGTCGGCGGTTTGTTCGTGGTGACCGGTGCAGCTGTGCTGTGGCTGAACAACCCTATGGCCTACGCGATGCTGGGGGTTGTCTATGCGGGGGCGGCGTTGGGTCGGTTTGTCTCGGTCGTTCTGGACAATCCTCCAATCGTCAAGGCGGTAACGTTTGGAGGAATCGAACTGGCCCTGGCGCTGTGGCTGATCCTAGCGAACTTCAACAGAACCGCCTAACCGGTTGTTTTTTCAATCTCCGCCGTTCGAAAATCCCGGTTTGCATCCGCGCGTCTGCTCACCTATATAGAGTATGTCCTTCGGGACTATGGACATAAACGCGCTCGTAATAAGCGGATCGGACCCGGGGGCGGTACCCGGCGGCTCCACCAAAATCCTTCGTTTGAGGATCATGGGGCCGAAACAGGATCGACGAACGTCTAAAGGGGTTAGCCTTGTCTCGGCTGTCTGCCACCGTTATCGGCGAAACTAGTACAATTGCAAACGACAATCGTGCTCCGGTTGCAGTTGCTGCGTAAGCAGTAACAAGACCGAAACTTAAGCCCTTACGCCTAGCCGCGTAAGGCGGGGTTCGCAGGTACCTGGCAACAGAAACCTGCATTTTCCCTGTAATGTCTGTGGTTTAACTCTGATCTTGTGCACGTTCAGAGTTTTTTCACCCTTTCGTTTCATTCTCAGCCTAAAAGGAAAAGGAGAGCTGGGATGTCACACGCAGATGTACTCAGAAACTGGTATGCCGAGGTTTGGGAAAACGGAAACATTGATGCCATCGACCAGTTCTTTGCCCCCGATACTATGGCCGAGGGGCTGATCCCCGAAATGCAGGTCGGCGCTGACGATTTTCGCGATCTGGTTATGGCTTTTCGACATGTGCTGGGGGACATAAAGGTAGATCTTCCGAAAATCATCGAAGACGGCGATTGGGTGTCCGGGGTTTTGAATGTCAGTACCACCCGGGCGGATAACGGGGCTCCGTTGCAGGCCACCGGCAGCGTCATCGCGCGCATCAAAGATGGCCGCATGGTCGAGGCATATAACCAGTTCGACTTCATCTCGCTGTTCGAACAACTCGGGCAATTTCCGCAAGACACCCTGCCCGTCTGCATGACCGGGCAAAGGCTGGACTGGGCCTGACACAAGCAACGCAATCTTGACCCCTCGGGCGCTTGATCGTAAGCAGAAACCATGGGGTAAGATTGCGAACGCCCCGTGAGGCGCCAGCCCAAGTTTCGCATGTATCCGTTTGCACTAGGAGACATGCCATGCCCGCGCCTAACTCTATTACACCGAAACAGTTGCTGCGCCTGATCGGAACGCCACAGGCTCCGGTCTTAGTCGATATTTGCTTGGAACAGGACTTTGAGGACGATCCGTTTCTGATCCCCGGTTCCGTACGCCATGCCGCGATGGATATCGACGGCATTGCCCACCTTATAGGCAATCGTAAAGCAGTCATTATTTGTCAAAAGGGTAAGAAGCTCAGTCAGGGGGTCGTATCTTGGCTGCGCGGCAAAGGGTGCGAAGCCGAATTTTTAGAAGGTGGAATGTTTGGCTGGCGCGACATGGCGGATGCCCCAAGGATACCAGCCTCAGCATTGCCTGCAAGAGATGATGGCGGATCCGTCTGGGTCACCCGCCACCGGCCAAAAATCGATCGGATCGCCTGCCCATGGCTGATCCGCCGTTTCGTAGCCCCCGACGCGCAGTTTCTTTTCGTTGCCCCGTCCGAAGTTGAATCCACCGCTCAAGCCTTCGATGCGACACCGTTCGATATCGAAGGTACATTTTGGTCGCACCGAAACGACTACTGCACCTTTGACACCATGCTGGACGAGTTTAAGTTGCGAACTCCTGCCCTCGACCGGCTTGCCACGGTGGTCCGTGCCGCTGATACCAATCGTCATGAACTTGCACCCGAGGCGGCGGGTTTGCTAGCGGTTTCAGTGGGCCTCTCGCGCCAATACCGGGACGACCACCAGAACCTGGAGGCGGGTCTGCACTTTTATGACGCTTTGTATCGTTGGGCTAGGGACGGTTTCGAAGAACAACACGACTGGCCGACGGATCACAGATCATGACACCATCGATTGCGGAACTCGTCCGGGTGTTCGGCCGCATCGGATTGCTTTCCTTCGGAGGCCCGGCGGCGCAGATTTCGCTGATGCATCAGGAACTGGTCGAAAACCGTCCCTGGCTGGATGAGCAGACCTATCTGCGAGCCCTGTCGCTGTGCATGTTGCTGCCGGGTCCCGAGGCAATGCAACTGGCTACTTACGCAGGCTGGCGTCTGCGCGGAGTGACAGGCGGTTTGATCGCCGGAGCCTTGTTCGTGCTGCCCGGAGCCTGCGTTATCGCGATTCTAGTGGGGCTTTACGCCGCCTATGGTGATCTGCCTTTGGTTCAGGCCGGATTTCTGGGCGTAAAGGCGACGGTGATTGTGATCGTCCTGCAGGCGCTTCGGAACTTGTCGCGCAAGGCGCTTACCGATACGCAGCATCGCGCCATCGCGGGGCTTGGGTTTCTGGCTATATTTGCGCTGAACCTGCCCTTTCCACTGATCATTCTGGCCGCAGCGCTTTGGGGGTACGTAACGTTTGACGGTCAGCCACGAGCGGAGGCCATAACCCCTGCGCCCAAAGTCACAGGTACGTTTCGCACCGCTGCCTTTTGGCTGCTGATGTGGCTGGGGCCGCTGCTGGCACTGACCCTTACAGGGCAAAAGCTGCTGAGCGATCTGGGCTGGTTCTTTGCCCGCCTCGCTGTCGTCACTTTTGGCGGAGCTTATGCCGTGCTGGCATATATGACCCAGACCGTCGTGGACAAGTATCACTGGGTCAGCACGGATCAGATGATCGACGCGCTGGGTCTGGCGGAAACGACTCCGGGGCCATTGATTCTGGTGACCCAGTTTGTTGCCATGCTGACTGGCCAGATGACAGGTGGCGCCTCTCTGGCAATCGCGGCCGGAGCAGTTGCCTTATGGGCCACCTTTGTGCCTTGTTTTCTCTGGATTTTTCTTGCGGCGCCGTATCTGGACCAACTGGCCGCCCGTCCCAGATTGTCCGCCGCGCTGCACGGGATTACGGCTGCTGTGGTGGGTGTGATTCTCAATCTATCCGTATGGTTCAGTCTGAACGTTCTGTTTCAAAAAATCCCAGAAGCATCATTGGGACCGGTGACACTGCCCTGGCCCGACCTGAGCAGCCTGAATCCAGCCGCCCTGATCCTGACTTTGCTTGCTGGGCTATTGATTTTTAAGTTTAAATTTGGAATGGCAACAACATTGGCGATCATGGCCGCAATAGGAACGGGACTACATTTCGTTTAAACAATCCTCACACAGGCGGTCTTTCGTTTCCGATGAAATCCCCTATGCTGAGGTAACCACTTTTGAGGATGACACATGTCGCAAGACATCGACTATGGGAACCTGATGCACACCGCCATGCGCGGGCTCATCAAGACTGTTCTGACCAGCGTTTCCGACAATGGCCTGCCCGGGGCGCATCATTTCTTTATCACTTTCGACACCCGCCAGGACGGCGTCGAACTGGCCGATTGGCTGCGCGAGCGGTACCCCGAGGAAATGACTATCGTCATGCAGCACTGGTTCGAAAACCTTGAAGTTGGCGATGACGGGTTTGCGATCACGCTGAACTTTGGCGATGCGCCGGAACCGCTGTATATCCCCTATGCGTCGATCAAGACCTTCGTTGACCCCTCGGTCGAATTCGGGCTGCGGTTTGAAAGCCCCGAGGATGAGGAAGAAATTGAACCCATCGTCGAGGAATCGATTGAGGTTGAAGAAGAACCCAATCACCAGGACGCCGAGGTGGTCTCGCTGGACAGTTTCCGCAAGTAACCGCCCGGGGCTACTGCTTTTTCAGAAACGTCTCGACCGAGCGAGACTTTATCCCGTTGCGGAACCGTGAGAATGACAAGTCCAGACCGCCCTCTGCCAGAGTGCGGTCGAATTGCTGTAGCTCATAATCTCCGGTCTCGCCGATAAACAGCGAGAATACGGTCAGAGTGTTACCCTCAATCCGCCCCCAGACAAACGGTTCACCCTGCATCGGGTCCAACGGGACCTCATGCCCAAAAACGTTGCGCTTCATCGCGGCAGAATAGACATCGGCCCTGTCTGACTGCTTGAAATCTATCGAGAATTTCTGATCTTTGACCCGACCATCCGCCTTGTAGGTTGTGGTTGTCCAACTGACGTTGAAGCCATCTTTCAACTCTTCAATCGACACGCTCATGTCACGTGGCGTTTGGCTTCCGTCTTCATCCACAACATTGGCAGACCCTACGTAGCTGCCGACAAAGGGCGCAATATCCGCGGCGTAGGCTTTTAGACCCGTCAGAGCGAACAAAATCAGTAAGCCCAATGAAAAGGCAATGATTTTCAGGGGATAAGCTCGAACCAATGTACCCACCTTCGCCTCCAACATGTTGATCCGTCTATTGTAGCTGACCCGATAGCGCATACAATGCGTTTCGGACCGAATTTACCAATCCCTTCCTGCTATACCTCTGGCACCCTTGCGTTTATGGTGCGCGCAACTGGCCGATTGCACGATGACATTGTTACGGGTAAACGGCATGCGACTGCATACACAACGGAGTGACCGATGTCTCAGACCCGCACCGAATCCGACAGCTTTGGCCCGTTGGAAGTCCCCGCTGACAAGTATTGGGGCGCGCAGACGCAGCGTTCGATCATGAACTTCCCCATTGGCTGGGAAAAACAGCCCGTCGCCATCGTGCGCGCGCTGGGCGTGATCAAGAAAGCCTGCGCCATGGAGAACAAAGCCATCGGCAAGCTGGATGCGAAAATCGCCGACGCCGTCATTCAGGCCGCCGGAGAAGTGATCGAAGGCAAGTTTGACGACAATTTCCCGCTGGTCGTCTGGCAGACCGGGTCTGGCACCCAGTCGAACATGAACTCGAACGAGGTGATCGCCAACCGCGCGATCGAGATTCTGGGCGGCGTGATCGGATCGAAAGACCCGGTGCATCCGAATGACCATTGCAATATGGGTCAATCCTCGAACGACACGTTCCCGACCGCCATGCACATCGCCACCGCGATGAGCGTGCGTGACGTGCTGCTGCCGGGTCTGGAGAAATTTGCCTCGGCTCTGGAAGCCAAGGCGAAAGAGTTCACGGGTATAATCAAGATCGGCCGGACGCATACTCAGGATGCGACACCGCTGACGCTGGAGCAGGAATTCGGTGGTTACGCGCACCAGATCCGTCAGGGTATTGCCCGTGTTCACGCCTCGATGCCCGGTATCTATGAACTGGCCCAAGGCGGTACTGCCGTTGGCACCGGCCTGAACACTCATAACGGCTGGGATGAGGCTGTGGCCAAGAACATGGCGGACATCACCGGCCTGCCCTTCGTGACCGCACCGAATAAATTCGAAGCCTTGGCAGCGCACGACGCCATGGTCTTCCTGTCGGGCGCTTTGGCGACCATTGCGGGCTCTTGCTACAAGATCGCCAACGACATCCGCCTGCTGGGCTCTGGCCCCCGCTCGGGTCTGGGGGAGCTGATCTTACCGGAAAACGAGCCCGGCTCGTCCATCATGCCCGGCAAGGTAAACCCAACTCAGGCCGAAGCGCTGACACAAGTAGCAGCGCATGTGATGGGCAACGACGCGGCGATGAAATTCGCCGGTTCGCAGGGGCACTTCCAGCTGAACGTCTACAACCCGATGATGTCCTACAACCTGCTGCAGTCCATCCAACTGCTGGGCGACGCCACTGACAGCTTTACCGAGCGGATGCTGCTGGGCATCAAGGCCAATGAACCGCGCATCGACAAGCTGATGAAGGAATCGCTGATGCTGGTGACCGCTCTGGCGCCGACCATCGGCTATGACAACGCCACCACCGTCGCCAAAACCGCGCACAAGAATGGCACGACCCTCAAGGAAGAGGCCATCGCACTGGGCTTTGTCGATGAAGAGACCTTTGACGCCGTGGTTCGCCCTGAACACATGATCGGTCCCAAAGACTGATGGGCAAGCCGGTCAATCTGAACCGGTATCGAAAAGATAAAGCGCGGGCCGAGAAAAAGGCCCGCGCGGATCAGAACGCTGTCAAATTCGGCCGCAGCAAGGCTGAAAAGATCGAAGACAAATTCCACCAAGACAAACAGCGTCGCGACATTGACAATCACGAGTTGGATGAATGAGCGGCCGTCCGGTCAAACGATCACTGACCCTTAAGGGCCACCGCACTTCGGTGTCTCTGGAAGACGAATTCTGGCAGGCCTTTCGCGACATCGCCAAGTCAAAAGAAACCGCAATCAACGCCTTAGCGGCTGAGATTGACGTAGAACGCGACCCCGAGGTCGGGCTGGCCTCAGCCATTCGGGTGTTCATTCTTAACTGGTTCCGCGACGCCTCTTCTTCGTAGTTTCGAAGTGTATTGACGCTATAGGACGATTGTCCTACGCTCGCATTAGGACAATCGTCCTATTAGAGGAGAGCGGCGTTACATGTCAGGTCTCAGTACCAGCGAACAGATTGTCCAGGTCGCGGACGAGTTGTTTTATCAGAGCGGTTTTGCCCAGACCTCTTTCGCGGACATTGCCAAGGCGGTCCACATCTCTCGTGGAAATTTTTATTATCATTTCAAGACGAAGGATCAGATTCTCAAAGCGGTGATTGACCTGCGGTTAAGCACGACAAAGCAGATGCTGGACGATTGGGAGCAAGATTTCCCGGGCCCGAAGCAACGTATCCGGCAGTTCATCGGGATTATGATCATGAACCGCGCAAAGATAGCGCGGTACGGCTGCCCTGTCGGCACTCTGTGCACCGAATTGTCGAAACTTGAACACAGTGGACAAGACGACGCCAACCTGTTGTTCAACCTGTTCCGCGACTGGCTGGAACGGCAGTTTTCTGCGGCTGGCCTTTCGGAAGATGCACCGGAATTGGCTATGCGGCTGTTGGCACAAAGCCAGGGCATCGCAACGCTTGCGCAGGCTTATCAGGACGAGGCCTTCATCAACCGCGAGGTGCAGCAACTGAATATCTGGCTGGACCATCTTTTGCCACAACCCGACGCGACCTGAGGAAGGTTTCTCATGTATATAATTTTACTGCGCTTTTCCGAAAACAAGAACCTCGCCCCTGATCATATGGACGGGCACCGCGCCTGGCTGAAACAGGGTTTCGACACCGGTATGTTCCTGCTTGCCGGAAGTTTGAAGCCGGGCGTTGGTGGTGGCATTCTGGCCGTCGCAGACAGTCAGGATGCGGTGACCCATTTCGTCGATCAGGATCCTTTTGTTGTTGCCAATGTGGTGACAGCCGAGGTTCTTGAGTTGGAACCTGCCCACGCAGACACCCGCCTGAACTTTCTTTTGACCTGAGGTTTCCATGACCAAAATCGTTTCGGGCCCGGATGGCCAACCACGTTGTGCATGGTGTCAGGCAGCACCAGAGTTCTTTGAATACCACGACAACGAATGGGGTTACCCGGTGGCTGACGATCAACGCCTGTTCGAAAAACTGTGCCTTGAGAGCTTTCAGTCAGGCCTCAGTTGGCGCACTATTCTGGCCAAGCGTGAAAACTTCCGCAAAGCGTTTAAGCAGTTCGATTTCAACGCGGTAGCCAGGTTTGAGGAAGCGGATGTTGGACGTCTTCTGCAGGACGCGGGCATCATCCGGCATCGCGGCAAGATCGAAGCGGTCATCAACAACGCCCGCCGCGCGCAGGAGCTTGTGGCGACTGAAGGATCCATCGCCGCTTACGTCTGGCGGTATGAGGCAGACAATCCACCCGAGCCACAGACAGCGTCGACCTCAGCCGAATCCATTGCGATGTCGAAGGATTTGAAGAAACGCGGCTGGAAGTTCGTTGGCCCAACCACGGTGTTTGCCTTCATGCAGGCCATAGGGCTGGTGAACGACCACGCCATTGGGTGTTCCATGCGTGAAAAAGCGGCGCAAATGCGCCGCGAATTCACCAAGCCGGTTTAACGCCCCTTAGACCGAGGCGCGGAAGATCTTGTCGATGTTGCCACCCAGCGCAGCATTGAACTCGGCATCCGATTGCTGCTTCGACAGCCCCTCGGTCAGCGCGCGCGAGAACGAAGCAATCATCTTGCCGTTCTGATCCAGCAGATCACAGGCCTGCTCGGTCGAATAGCCGCCCGACAGCGCTACGACGCGGACCACGCGCGGGTGATCGGCCACTTCGTCATACAGGTTCGCCTGGCTGGGGATGGTCAGTTTCAGCATGATGTCCTGACCCTCGCCCAACTGATCGAGATTCTTCAGAATTTCGGCCTTCAGGATATCCTCGGCTTCGGCTTTGGTGTCCGAGTTGATGTTCACTTCGGGCTCGACAATCGGAACCATACCGGCGGCGACAACTTCACGGGCCACGTCGAACTGCTGGGCCACCACAGCGGCGATACCTTCGGCATTGGCTTCGTGGATCACCGAACGCTCTTTGGTGCCGAATACGCCATCGGCCTTGGCCAGAGTATCCGCCAGACCTGGGATCGGTTTCATCATCTGAACGCCGTTTGCCTGATCCTCCAGCCCTTTGTCGATCTTCAGGAACGGAACGATGCCTTTCTGCGACCACAGGTAATCTGCAACCTTGCGGCCGTCGATCTCTTCGCCCAGCGTGCGTTCAAACAGGATCGCGCCGATCACTTTGTCCTTGGTAAAGTCATCAGCCAGAATGATGCGGGCACGCATTTTCTGGATTTCACCGAACATCTCTTCGTCCGAGCTGTATTCCGAGGCCTCAACCCCGTAAAGCGCCAGCGCCTTGGGTGTCGAGCCGCCACTTTGATCCAGGGCTGCAATGAAACCCGCGCCGTTGGACATTTGTTCGCGCTGTTCTGCTTTGGACATAAGACTTTCCCGTTTAATGATGATTCCGCGTTTTCCATCGCATACAGCAAGGCGCAGAGTGATGGTAGTTTGTTAGCGCTCAACCACGCGCAGCCAAATGCCGTCCTTCGACCGCACCGTCAGATGTGCCACCGGAACGGGCGTGCGGCCCTCGACCAGTTCAAATCGGAAGTACCGCAGTAACATCGACAACAACAAGGGCCCTTCGACCATCGCAAACCCAGCCCCGGTGCAGACACGCGGGCCTGCCGAAAACGGGATAAAGGCCTGCCGCTGGCATGACTTGCCGTTGTCGGTGGACCAGCGGGTGGGGTCAAAATCGTCGGGGTGGTCCCAGAGACGTTCCTGCCGGTGCAGATGCCAGGGGCTGATTACGATCTGCGACCCTTCGGCGACCTCCCTGCCCCGGAATTGTTCCGGACAGGTCGCCTCTCGCACCATCATCGGCACCGGAGGATACAGGCGCAGCGCCTCGCGGAAGACATCCCGGCTAAGGCGCAGTTTGGATACGGTGGCAAAGCTGGGATCGTCCAGAAAGCCTGTCTCAGCGCTCAGCTTTTCCTGCCATTCAGGGTACAGCGCCATTAAGTAGAGGGTCCACGCTAATGCCGATGCACTGGTCTCATGCCCCGCTAAGAAGAAGATAGCGACCTGATCCACCATCTCTTGCGTGTCAAAACACTGTCCGGTTTCGGGGTCGGGCGTGGTCATGATCTTGGTGGCGAGATCGTCGGGAGCCTGACCCAAGGCAATCAGTTTTGCCCGCTCCGCTGTAAGGTGTTGGATCAACGCGCGGATATCCTTGGCGTTGTGGCGCGTTTTCCGAGCGTGCAAGCGCGGCACCCAACGCGGCAACGGGATAAATGCTGCGATGTTCAGCAAAGGTTGTTGCCGCTGATAGGCCCGAAACTTTTCGAACACCTGTGACGCCACCTCATTTTCGATAGGCACCGAGAAAAGGGTTCGGAAAATCACATCTGCAGCGGCGTGGCTTGTGAGTTCCTCGCATTCGATCACCTCACCCGCCTGCCCTTTCAACCGTGAAACGCAGGCTTCGGCGGCCTCCAGCATGGCCGGAAAGGTATCCTTCAGCCGTCCGCCCTCAAATGCCGGATCGATGATCCGGCGCTGTCTTTTCCAGGTCTCACCATTGGTCAGAAAGACCGAGTCTCCCAGCAGCGGGCGCAACCCCTCGCTGATGCGACCGGATTTGGGAAAATCGTCGGGGCGTTTCTTGAGAACCGTTTCCACAAGCTCGGGCTGGTTGATCATGTAAGATCGGAAGAACGGCGTGCGAAACTCAGCCATCCATGCGCGATAAAGCCGTTGCGGCTGCGCCGACAGCAGGTCCTTGCGGAACAGTTTCAGATACCGCCACAACGATACCTTGTCCGGACGAGGCGATGGCTTTGGCGGTTTCATGATCGCACCGATCTGTATTTCGAGATTGGCTGCTCGATCCGTGATTTCGAAGGCGCGCGCCCGTCAAACCGCTGGCCCAGGGTCAAAGGGCCTGCGGTGATACGGAAATAGTCGTAGTCTCTGGGGCGATCAAATGCGCAGAGATACTGGAAATGTAGCCGGAAAAAGCGCCAGCGCAGTTCCTGCCAACGCTCTGGTGACAGGGTTTGCGTGAATGCTGCCGAAAGGACCAAAGGCCAGCGCTTTTGGTCGATCGCCACGCCGCTGACACTCACCGGGTCACATAGGGCAAACGCACACCCGTCGCCAGGCGCGGACACATCAACCCAGGTGATATCGGGTTGCTCGGACAGGAATTGCAGATCAGTGCGCAGGTCTTCCGCGTCGGGCAGAAACGAAACCATCGGCACCACCTGCCCCAAAGTCAGAAAGGACAGTGCCGGTCGGGTATCAGACAGCCCGGCTTCGCGGATCAGATCAGCCAGAACCGTTACCCCAAGATGCGCGCCCGAGGAATGGCCGACGACCAGAACCTCGTCCACTTCGGCCTCAAGTGCGTTTCGAATATGAGAGGTGAATGCCCGCAACCGGGTCTTCAGTTCCACCGGAACAGCGCCGTTCTGCACGGCTGAATAGGCGTAGTCGTGCATCAGGTAATAGACAAACAGACGGTTGTCGATTTTGCGGAACCATTGCAGCAGGGTAAATGCGGCGGCAATCGATAGCACCAAGGCAAACCACTCTGCGATGGACCAAAGCAGCGCAGCCACGGCCCACGCCACCAAAAGCGCCACCGCCAATTGCACAATGAGCATTCCAACAGGGTAAAGCGCGGCGATCACCGGCCCCTTGCGCAGCCGCATCAGGCGCCACAACGCACCGGACCCGATATATGTCCACGCGGTCCGCACCAGTTGCAGATAGGTCGCGGGGATCGAGTTCGACATGCTGTCGCGTACGATATCCGACCAGACCAGAACGTCTATATCCGCCTCGACGTCGACACCGTCCTGATGAGAACGAACGTGCCAGCCGTATGGCCCCTCACCCGACTTTGGCGAAATTGAAACCTGATAGCCGGATATCTCTGCCTGCGCCCGGCTTTCCTTGCGGTACAGCTCGCGATATCGGCGCGGATGAATCGGATCATAGCCGGGAATGTAGAACACCCGACGCCTGCGCACCCGAGGCTGATTTGTGTGACTGCTCATGCCCTTACCTTCTGCGGCGCAGGTTAGCGGAGCCTTACCGGCAAGGTAAGTCGGATCAGCAAATTACCCGAAATTGGCCAGCGCCGGGAAGGTCTCCAACAGCCACCAGCTGAATTCGGTGAACAGGCCGGTGATCAGCATGATGCCGACGAACAGTAGCAGACCACCCATAACCTTCTCGATAGTGCCCATGTGGGGCTTGATCCAGTTCATCACCGACATCGACCGGTTCAGAAACATCGCCGCCAGCAGGAACGGAATGCCCAGTCCTGCGGCATAGACACCCAGCAACAAGGTGCCTCGTGCAACCGAGGCCTCTGACGCGGCCAGCGACAGGATCGCACCCAACTGCGGGCCAATGCACGGCGTCCATCCGAACGCAAATGCCAGCCCCAGAATATAGGCGCCAAAGACTGAGCCTCCGGAATCACCGGCGTCGATCCGCGCTTCTCGATCCAGGAAGGGAATGCGGAACACGTTCAGGAAGTGCAGGCCAAAGACGATCACGACCGCGCCTGACAGTTTGGCAAACAACACCTGATTCTGCAGCACAAACGCCCCGAAAGCCGAAGCCGTGAAACCCAGCAACAGGAACACCGTCGACAGGCCCAGCACAAAGAACAGCGCGGACATGGTCGCCTTGCGCCGTGCCGCTGCTTCATCCTGCATCTCGTTGATCGTAACGCCGCTCATATATGCCAGATAGGGTGGCACGATGGGCAGCACGCAAGGCGACAGAAAGCTGATCAACCCGCCCAGCATCGCGATGAACATGGCAGGCAGCAGGCCCGCGTCGATGATATCAATTCCGAACATGGATCAGCACATAGGGTATCAAACCAGCCGCGTCACGGGGCCATTCGGTCACATCCCCGTGCGTCGGTGCTGGACAGTCAGGCAAAGTGGAAATATCTCAACCTAATGTCAAATCCCACCGAAACGCTGGATGCGCTGGGTCTGTTGTGCCCCTTGCCCGTCCTGAAAGCCAGAAAACGCCTTAAATCCATGCCCTCAGGGGCGGTTTTGCGTGTATTGGCCGACGATCCGGCCGCCATCATCGACGTTCCGCATTTCTGCATCGAAAGCGGCCACCAACTGTTGTCGCAAGAGGACGCGGACGGGCACCAAATCTACCTTATCCAAAAAGCAGGCTGAGGCAGAAAAACATCCGGACCAAGAAAAAGGCGGGCCCGAAGCCCGCCTTTTCTACTATTGCCCCAATGACCACCAGCCGCGCCGTTTCGGCTTGGCGGGTTCGCTGGGCTGTTCGGGCTCTTCCGCCACAACCTCAAGAACAGGTTCCGGGGTCTCTTCGACCACCTCTTCTACTGCGATCTCTATGGTTTCCACAGCCTCAACCGCTTCCATAGTTTCAGCAACGGGTTCGGCCACTTCTTCGGCCTCCGGTTCGCTTGCTTCCTCAGACTCAGCCTCAGGTGCCTCTTCCGCAACCGGTTCCGCAGCCTCAACGGGTTCGGGCTGTTCGCTGGCCTCTTCTGCTTCGGGCTCCGTCACAGCCTCGGCTTCGGGCGCAGGGGTTTCCTCTGCCGCTTCAGCGACGGATTCAACTGGGCTTTCCTCCGCCGCTTCGACAGGGTCCGCATCCTTCTTGTTGCGGCGCGGAGCCCGGCGACGCTTGGGTTTTTCGGTTGTCTCTTCCTGAGCAGCCTCTTCCGCCTCGGGCTCTGACCCGGGCTCTTCATCCGCCTCAGCAGAAGCCTCTTCGTCGGTCGTGGCTTCAGGCGTTTCACCAGCCGTATTGCTCTTCTTGCGGCGACGACGACGACGCTTGCGCTTAGGCTTAGTCTCTTCGTCGGTCTGAACCGCTTCTTCTTCGACGACCGCTTCTTCTTCGTCCGCGTCCACCAAATCCATCAGCGAGGCATCCACAGACACCACCGGTGCGGTGGCCTCAGGCACGACGCGGCTGGCGGTCTTGAACTTCTCCATCGAGAAATCAGGGCTGACCAGATGCACATCACCTTCGACCCGAACCGACAGGCCATAACGCGCTTCGATCTGCGCGATATGTTCGCGTTTCTGGTTCATCAGGAAATTGGCGATGCTAACCGGGCAGCGCACCAGAACCTCGCGCGAGCGGCGGCGGGTGCCTTCCTCTTCGATCTGGCGCAGGATAGTCAGCGCCATGTTGTCGTCGGAACGGATCAAACCGGTGCCGTGGCACGACGGGCATGGCTGTGTAGTCGCCTCAAGCATACCGGGGCGCAGACGCTGACGGCTCATCTCCATCAGGCCAAAGCCGGAAATCCGGCCTACCTGAATGCGCGCGCGGTCGGTTTTGAGCTTTTCCTTCAGGCGCTTTTCGACGGCCGAGTTGTTCTTGCGCTCGTCCATGTCGATGAAGTCGATGACGATCAGACCGGCCAGGTCGCGCAGGCGCAGTTGACGTGCCACTTCCTCGGCAGCTTCCAGGTTGGTTTTGAGCGCGGTTTCCTCGATCGAACCTTCCTTGGTCGCCCGACCCGAGTTTACGTCGATCGCCACCAATGCTTCGGTCACGCCAATCACGATGTAGCCACCGGATTTCAGCTGCACTGTCGGGTTGAACATGCCCGTCAGGTAACTTTCCACCTGATAACGTGCGAACAGCGGCAGCGCGTCCTCATACCGTTTCACGTTCTTGGCGTGAGACGGCATGATCATCTTCATGAAGTCCTTGGCAATACGGTAACCGCCCTCGCCTTCGACCAGAACTTCGTCGATATCGCGATTATAGAGATCGCGGATCGAGCGTTTGATCAGATCGCCTTCTTCGTAGATTTTAGCGGGCGCGATGGATTGCAGCGTCAACTCACGGATCTGCTCCCACATCCGCTGCAGGTATTCATAGTCGCGCTTGATCTCGGATTTCGTGCGCTTGGCGCCTGCGGTTCGGATGATCAGGCCCGCTCCGGTCGGAACGTCGATTTCCGAGGCAATCTCTTTCAGTTTCTTACGGTCCGGCGCGTTGGTGATCTTGCGGCTGATCCCGCCACCACGCGCAGTGTTCGGCATCAGAACACAGTAGCGACCGGCCAGCGACAGGTAAGTGGTAAGCGCCGCTCCCTTGTTGCCGCGCTCTTCCTTGACGACCTGCACCAGCAGGACCTGACGAACCTTGATGACTTCCTGAATCTTGTAGCGACGCGGACGCGGTTTACGCGGCGGACGAATGTCCTCGCTGTCATCCTCATCGGCCACCGACTCGATGCTGTCATCCTTGGCGGACGCATCTGAGCGGGGTTCTTCCTCGGCCTCGTTGTCAGCTTCGGTTTTGTTCTCGTCTGCTGCGGTCTCTTCCGCCGGTGCGTCCTCGGCAGCACTCGCCTCATCAGGGGCACTCTCGACGTCAGCCTCGGCAGATGCCTCAACCGCTTCACCCTCGGGTTCTTCGGCTTCCGCCGTCGTCGTTTCCGGTGCGTCAATCACGCCTTCCTCGGCCTCAGCAGCGGGTTCCTCCGCAGCCGCAGCTTCCTCAGCGGAGGTTTCCGCCTCCTCCGACGCCTCATCAGAAGGCTCTTCGACCGGGGTCTCAGCGACATGATCCATCGGAGAGGTGCCTTCGGGAACCGACAGATCAGCGCCCTCTTCACCCTCATCCAGATCGATCGTTTCCATGCCCGAAGGCTCAGAAAAAACCTCAATCGTTTCGACCGGATCGTCCGACTTCACATCCGCTGCCTTGGTGCGCGACCGCGAGCGGCGCTTCTTGGGCTTGGCCTCTTCGGCCTCATCCCGGGCTTTCATCGCCTCGGCATAGGCGCGCTCTTCTTCCATAAGCGCTTCGCGGTCGGCGACCGGAATCTGGTAATAGTCCGGGTGAATTTCCGAGAACGCGAGGAAACCATGCCGGTTCCCGCCGTAATCAACGAAAGCCGCCTGCAGCGACGGTTCGACCCGTGTTACTTTTGCAAGGTAGATGTTGCCGGCAAGCTGGCGTTTGTTTTCGGATTCAAAGTCGAACTCCTCAACCTTGTTTCCGTCGACCACCACAACGCGGGTTTCTTCCGCGTGGGTGGCATCGATAAGCATTTTCTTAGCCATGTGTCCTTGGTGCACCGCGCCAAACGCGTTGTCCTGACCCGTCCGGGGGGACAGGCGCTTTTGGGGTGGTGTCTTGTCAGGGCGATATCGGACGGCGCGCGGCAGGGTCTGGCGCTGTGGCCCCCTGCCCGTATTCTCGATCGTTGCGCGCGCGTCATCGCGGTTCTTCTCCGACAGACGCGGCTCACCGCTGTCTGCCCATTTATTCCTTTCGCCCGCATCCACGGGCTCAGGCGTTCATTTGCCCCAACCTGGGGCCTAATCGGTCTGCTTTGCCTCGTGGGATTATCGCCATCCGCGGCAGAGCAGCGAAACTCAAAGATTCGGGACTTAGGGGCTGAAAACCGGCCCGGCCCGTTCGGACACAATAAAAGCAGTCCTGTGGAAAAGACAATGGGCAAACTGCACCAAGGGTCCCGAACACCGCTCAGGATCCCTTCATCTGGCCAAAAATTTCCCGGGGGAGTCGCCCAAAGGTCGGCGGGGGCAGAGCCCCCTGCCCGATTACAGGTAATCCGAACGCTGCAGGCCGTATTTGGCCATCTTCTCGTTAAGCGTTCGCCGCGGCAGACACAGTTCTTCCATCACAGACGCAATCGAACCTTTGTGTCGGCGCATTGTGTTATCGATCAGCATCCGCTCGAACGCTTCGACATACTCCTTAAGCGGTTTGCCCTCGGTCGTCATCACAGGCTGCATTTCCTCGTGATCCGACATCAGCAGCGACGCAATCGTGCCCGATCCGCGGCGAGACTGCAGCACGGCGCGTTCGGCAATATTGATCAGTTGTCGCACGTTGCCCGGCCAAGGTGCCTGCAGCAGTTGCGCGGCTTCTTGGGCGCTGACCTGCGGTGCATCACAGCCGTATTCCTCGGCAAACTGCTCGCTAAGGCGGGTGAATAGCGTCAGGATGTCCTCGCCGCGCTGGCGCAGCGGGGGCATAGTGATCCGCAGAGCAGCCAAACGGTAGAACAGGTCTGGGCGCAGCACGTCTTCGCTGGTTTTTCCGGCCTCTTGCAGATTGGAAATCGCGACGATCCGTGTCTCAGCTGGCGTTCCCTGATCGTTCATGACGCTCAGCAGCCGAGCCTGTAGCGTGTCGCTGAGTGCTTCAACGTCTTCAAGAACCAGAGTACCCCCGCGCGCCTCCTCAATGGCCGGCAATTGGGCATCTTCAGGCAGCATCGGGCCAAACAAACGTTTGGACAGAATCTCTTCTTCCAACGCCGCACAGGACACCAGAACGAATTTCTTACCAGCCCGGCTGCCGACAGCATGCAGGGCGTGCGCAACTAGCGTCTTGCCAGTGCCAGTCTCGCCGTCGATCAGAACGTGGCCATCCGCCTGCCCCAAATCCAGAATGTCTTCGCGAAGACGTTCCATCACCGGGCTGGCACCGATCAACTTGTTCATGATCTGGGTGCCATCCGACAGCTCACGCCGCAACGCCCGATTGTCCAGCGTAAGACGGCGTGCATTGCTGGCGCGTTTGGCCAGTTCGGACATGCGATCGGGGTTGAAAGGCTTTTCAAGGAAGTCAAAAGCTCCGACGCGCATCGCCTCAACCGCCATCGGAACGTCACCGTGACCCGTAATCATGATGACCGGCAAAGTGCTGTCCGCACCCATAAGCTTTTTCAGCAGTTGAATGCCGTCCATGCCAGGCATCTTGATGTCCGAGATGACAATACCCGGATAGTCCGGCCCCAGTACTTTCAGGGCATCCTCGGCGCTCGAGAAGGTTTCGGTGTCATATCCAGACAGTGCCAGCCATTGGCTGATCGACTGGCGCATGTCCTGTTCGTCATCAACAATGGCGATTTTCATGGCCTGTGCCATAGTAATTCCTTTGTTATTCAGCGGCCTCAAGGCCATCGCTTCCCAGTATCGGCAACTGCATCTCAAACACCGCACCACCTTGCTGGCTGTTGCGGGCAGTCAGCCGTCCCCCGTGGTCGTTCACGATACCAGAAGAGATGGCAAGTCCCAAACCGACCCCATCTCCAGGCTGCTTGGTGGTATAAAACGGTTCAAACAGGTTCTCGATATTTTCGATTCCGTGACCATTGTCGCGCACGGTCAGCACCGCCATGTCACCCGCCGCCAGGATGATTTCCACATCCGGCTCTGATACAGATTTGGTGGCATCCAGCGCGTTGCGCAAGAGGTTGACCATAACCTGTTCTATCCGCATCCGATCCCCCATCACTATAACAGGTTCCTCAGGAAGAATTTGAGTTATTTTTACATCGCGTTGCCGCAGTTGCGGCTCCATCATAGACAGGGATGAGGCCAGTGCTTCACCAAGATTTACAGGGGAAAACGCGTCCGCACCCTTGCGTGCGTAAGATTTGAGCTGCCGTGTAATCGCGCCCATCCGTTCGATCAGACCGTCGATGCGGCCAAAGCTGGCCAAGGCCTCTTCGGGGCGGTTCCTGCGCAGCAGTAAACGCGCCCCCGCCAGATAGGTTTTCATTGCAGCCAGTGGTTGATTCAGCTCATGACTGACGGCCGCCGACATCTCACCCAGAGCGGCCAGTTTCGAACTTTGCGCTAGCGTCTGCTCAGCAACTTCCAGTGTCTTTTCAACCCGTTCCCGCTCAGCAATTTCCCGCTGTAGCCGCATGTTCAATGCGCGAAGCTCTGCCGACTCACGCTGGAACAATGCCATCCGGAACGTTGCCCGACGGCTAAGCGCGTAAAAGGCCAGCGCCAAAAGAATCGCAAATCCCATGATCTCGAGCGCAAGGACGCTGTTCACCTTTTCCCTGATCGAGGCATAAGTCGTGAACGATGTCATTTGCCAACCACGGAACGGAATGCGCGTTTCCATTCGCATCACGGCCTCGCCCTGAAGGTAGGCATCAGGCGGTAGAGGAGCGGTCCAATCCGCTGTTGCCCGGATCGCGCGCTGGATCGCGCCCTCCGGTGGCTGACGCAGCATGGCCGCGTTTTCGTCTAGCCCGCGCCACTGCGGCTCGGTCGACAAAATGATGGTTCCTGTGCTGTCTGTCACCATCACCGCATCTGAGATACCGGCCCAGGTCAGCTCGAATTTGTGCAGATCGACTTCGACGACAATTACACCAAGTACATCGCCATTGGCGTCGATGCGGCGGGAATAGACAAAGCTGTAGCCACCAGACTCCTTCGGAATAACCGAAAATATAGTGGCATTCGAGCGTAAGGCATCAATGAAATAGGGCGAGCTGCGATGCGCTTCTCCCAGCCTGTTTCTGTCTGTTGCCGCCCGCGCAAGACCATCCCGGTCCAACAGCATCAAGGATGCGGCACCGATCTCTTCTACAAATGAGATTAAGCGCTGGCTAGACAAGGAATAATCACTGGACTGGAGCGCCGAGATCAACGTGGGATCGCGGGACAGAAGCTGGGGTACAATCGCATTTCTGCGAAGTTCACTCAGCAGGTTGCCAGAGTACAACGCCAGACGCACTTCGGCGCGGTTACGGGTCGACTCCGTGAACCTGTCGGTCAACAGACGGTTCGTAACCCAGATCGTCGCGCACGCGGCAACCAGAAGAGCGATCACAGCCAAGCGCAGGCGCCACCCAAGAGGGGCACCGCGAAACGGTTTTTTCAAAAAGGACCGGCCAGATTGAACATCGGAGCTCATCCGTGAAAATTACGCTTGCTGAAGCGTAACCTCAAGTCACGCTGGCGCGAGAACACCGGACAATGCGCGGAACAATGCCGTTCCATCGGTGCCTCCGTGGCCTGCATCGGCCGCGCGTTCCGGGTGGGGCATCATCCCGAGAACTCTGCGGTTTTCCGATAGGATACCGGCGATGTCACCGACCGATCCATTCGGATTCTCGGTATAGGTGAATGCGATCCGGTCCTGATCCTGAAGCGTGGACAATGTGGCGTCGTCAGCAAAATAGTTTCCGTCATGGTGGGCGATCGGAATCCCGATCACGTCGCCTGCGTTATAGCCTTGGGTAAAGGCGCTGTCGCTGGTTTCCACCTTAAGGCCGACGGTCTTGCAGATGTACTTCAAGCCAGCGTTACGCAGCAGGGCGCCGGGCAGAATTCCGGTCTCGGTCAGAATCTGAAACCCGTTGCAGACACCCACGGCGTAACCGCCACGGTTTGTGTGATCGACCACGGCCTTGCAGATCGGCGACTGCGCGGCGATGGCACCACAGCGTAGGTAGTCACCGTACGAGAACCCGCCGGGTACACCCACGATGTCGATACCCTCGGGCAGCGCGGCGTCCTTGTGCCAGACCATATCGACCTGAAACCCGGCCTGTTCAAAAGCCACTGCAAGGTCCCGGTCACAGTTCGAACCGGGGAAAACGATGACGGCTGCGCGCATTGCGGACCCTCCTAACAGACAAAATCGGTGACCACGGCAACACCGGGTGGCGCTGGGTGGTCAAAGGCGGCAAGCTCGTCACTCACCTGGTTCAGAGTTATTTTTCGCGTCACCAGCGGGCTGAGATCAACACGGCCCCCGGAAATCAGCGACAACAGCGACGGATAGCGCCAGCTTGGCATCCCGCGGGTGCCGTAGATGGCCAGTTGCCCGGAATACAGCACGTCCATCGGCAGAGACATGTTCGAATGCTGTCCGGTCGGCATCCCGATCTGCACCATGCGGCCCAGCTTGCGCAGTGAGTTTACGGCAGCAACGGTGGTGGTTTCGATCCCCAGCGCCTCAATCGCGATATGCGCCCCGCCGTTGGTGATTTCTTTCACGGCCTCCGGCGCATTACTGGTGGCCGCATCGACGATCGCATCGGCACCAAGGCTTTTGGCATAGGCCAGCTTGTCGTCCGCGATATCGACCACCACGACGCGCGCGCCCAACGCTTTGCCTAGCAAAAGCGTTGAGATTCCTACACCGCCGCCTCCAAACACAGCCAGCCACTCACCGCCCTGTATCTGAGCTCGACCGACCAATGCCTGCCACGCGGTGGTTACCCGGCAGCCCAAGGCCGCTGCGATTTCCGGTGCAAGCGTGTCCGGCAGGGCAGTCAAGTTGGCGTCAGCATGCGCGACGGCAATGTATTCGGCAAAGGCCCCGTCGCAGGTAAAACCGGGCACCACCTGATCCGAGCAGATCGTCTGATGACCCTGCGCACAATCCGGGCAATGGCCGCAGGCTAGAATGAAGGGCGCGATCACCCTGTCCCCGACCTTCCAACGATTTACACGTGCACCAACCGCGACAACCTCGCCGCAGTATTCATGCCCGGGTGTTATCGGCAAGATCACATCGGGGTCAGACCCCGACCACGCGTGCCAATCCGACCGGCAAACGCCGCAGGCCAGCACCCGGACGACAACGCCGTCCTCGGCCGGTTCCGGGTCGGGAATGGTCGTCAACTCCAACGGCTGACGATAGGTGATCAGACGGGCTGCCCGCATCAAGTCAGACCAGTTCGATCTCGTAGCGTTCGATAACGGTGTTGGCCAACAGCTTTTCGCACATCTCGGTGATGTCGGCCTCGGTCGCGCCTTCGGCCAGTTCAAGGTCGATCACCTTGCCCTGACGCACGCCTTCGACCTGATCAAAGCCCATGGCGCCCAAAGCGTGCCGTACGGCCTCACCCTGCGGGTCGAGGACCCCGTTCTTCAGCATCACATGCACCCGTGCTTTCATTCCCGCAACTCCAGCTGAGGGCCGTGGTTTCAGGCCCGTTCCGTTGCGCGGGGGATAGCGTGCGAAACAGCGTTCGACAACCCTTGTCAGAATACAGTTTGACGCAGGTTGGCGGATCAGCTTCCGCCGCTCAGACTGGGAAAGCGCGCTTCTATTGCGTTAAACGTGCCGGTCAGCACCATCTCAACGGCAACGGCGACAAGGATAATCGCCATGACGCGGGTGATCACGTTGATCATGGTCGGTCCAAAAAACCTTGAGATCGGGTCAGCGAACAGCAATCCCAAGCCAACGATCGCACATGCAATCAGCACCGCGGACCCCAAGGTTACAATCTCGGCCCCGTCCGACAACGTGTGAGCAAAGACAATCGTGGTCGCGATGGTCCCCGGTCCGATTGTCAGGGGAATCGCCAGCGGCACGACGGCGATGTTGCTTTTCTTCCGCGCGCCCTCTTCTACTGCCTGCTGATCGCCCTGTGGCCGGTCCGAGGCGTTCAGCATCGACATGCCCACCCCCAGAATGATCAACCCACCGGCAATGCGGAACGAGGGGATGTCGATGCCGAAGATGGCCAACACCTCTTCGCCTACCAGCACAGCGATCAGGGCCACGATCACAACGGTGCCCGTCACGATCAGCGCAACGCGCTTGCGCTCGGACGCCGAATAGCCTTCGGTCATGCTCAGGAAAATTGGGATGCCGTAAAGCGGGTTAAAAATCGCCAGCAGCGCCGCGAGGAACTTCAGAAAGACAGCCTGATCGAACAATTCGGCCATGTCGGGACCACCCTGGTTGTACCTGCCCCGACAATGCGAAGGACCGGGCGCGCTGTCAAACCACTAGAGCAAAAGAAAAAAGCGCCGTCTGAATGGACAGCGCTTTCAACATAACTGCACCGAAACGCTTAGTTGATCAGCGTCGGCTTGGTCACGTTGCTTTTCGGCAAGACGCCCAGACGGCGCGCGACCTCGGAATAGGCATCGGTCAGACTGCCCAGATCGCGGCGGAACACGTCCTTGTCCAGCTTCTGACCGGTCTCGATATCCCACAAGCGGCAGCTGTCGGGGCTGATCTCATCCGCGATGATAAGACGCTGATAGTCACCATCATAAACGCGGCCTATTTCGATTTTGAAGTCGACCAGACGGATCCCAACTGCCAGCATGACGCCGCTCATGAAGTCATTCACCCGCAGCGCGAGGCTGAGGATGTCCTCCATGTCCTGCTGGCTGGCCCAGCCAAAGGCGGCGATATGCTCCTCGGTGACCAGAGGATCACCCAGCGCGTCGTCTTTGTAGCAGTATTCCACGATCGGACGCGGCAGTTGCGTGCCCTCGGCAATGCCCAGACGTTTCGACATCGACCCGGCCGCATAGTTGCGCACGATCACTTCCAACGGCACGATCTCGCAGCTGCGCACCAGTTGTTCACGCATGTTCAGACGGCGGATAAAGTGGGTCGGCACGCCAATCTGGGCCAGACCATTCATGAAGAACTCGCTCAGGCGGTTGTTCAGCACGCCCTTGCCGTCGATCACGTCCTTTTTCTCGGCGTTGAACGCGGTGGCGTCATCCTTGAAATACTGAACGATGGTGCCTGGCTCGGGTCCTTCGTACAGAATCTTGGCCTTACCTTCATAGATTTTCTTGCGACGCGCCATAAGCGACCTTTCCACTCTGAACAGAGGGAATGAGTCCCCTCACGTTGGCGTTCTCATAGTGCAAGCCCCCCTTTCCCGCAAGTTTACTGACCCGAGGGGCTTTGACGCAGCGCAATTCCCTTGCGAACAGCTGCACGTATAGTCATATCATCAGGGAAGAAGTTGTAATCCAAGGGGTCCCCAACCAATGACCACGTTTGACGAACGCGAAAACGCCTTTGAAGCCAAATTTGCTCATGATGAGGAAATGCAGTTCAAGGCACAGGCCCGCTGCAACAAGCTGCTTGGCTTGTGGGCCGCAGAGAAGCTGGGTAAATCCGGTGCAGATGCCGAAGACTACGCTAAAACCGTCGTGATCGCCGATATGGAAGAAGTTGGCCACGAAGACGTTGTGCGCAAAGTTTCCGGCGACCTGGGTGCTCTGTCCTCGGACGAAGAAATCCGGGCCAAGATGGCCGAGCTTCTGCCCGAAGCCAAATCGCAGGTCCTCAGCGAAACAGACTAAGGCCTTAGCGCCTACCTCATGATCTTCATGAGATTTATGAATTTGATTTAACGCCCCGGTCGTGAGACACGGGGCGTCTCTTATATTTATCAGGCTTTTTTGCCTTTTTTGGAACACCCCAATGACAAATGCACTGAGCAAGCTACTCGAAACCAACGATGCTATTCTGGCGGATGGGGCAACAGGAACCAACCTGTTCAACATGGGCCTACAATCAGGCGACGCACCCGAGCTGTGGAACGTGGATTCGCCCGAAAAGATCCGGGCGCTTTACCAAGGTTGGGTAGATGCGGGCAGCGATCTGTTCCTCACTAACACTTTTGGTGGAACCGCCGCGCGTCTGAAACTGCATGACGCGCAGGATCGGGTGGCCGAACTGAACCGCATTGGTGCTGAATTGGGTCGCGAAATCGCCGATAAGGCCGGACGCACTGTTGTCGTGGCCGGGTCGGTTGGTCCGACCGGTGAGATCATGGAACCCGTCGGAAGCCTGTCGCACGCGGACGCCGTTGAAATGTTCCATGAGCAGGCCGAGGCGCTCAAGGAAGGTGGCGCAGACGTTCTGTGGGTCGAAACGATCAGCGCCCCCGAAGAATTCCGCGCAGCGACCGAGGCGTTTGCCTTGGCCGACATGCCGTGGTGCGGTACCATGAGCTTTGACACTGCCGGGCGCACCATGATGGGTGTCACATCTGCCGATCTGGCGCAGTTGGTCGAAACCCTGACGAACCCACCGATTGCCTTCGGCGCCAATTGCGGTACCGGCTCGTCCGATATCATGCGCACTGTTCTGGGATTTGTTGCCCAGGGAACCGAGCGTTCGCTGATTTCCAAAGGTAACGCAGGCATTCCGAAATATTTGGATGGCAGCATCCACTACGACGGAACACCCGAACTGATGGCGCAATATGCTGTTATGGCACGCGATGCAGGGGCCACCATAATTGGCGGTTGCTGCGGTACCATGCCGGTCCATATTCGAAAAATGCGCGAGGCCCTGGATACCACGCCGCGCGGATCACGCCCGACGCTGGACCAGATCACCGATGCTCTGGGGCCGTTTTCCTCAGCGTCGGATGGCACCGGCGACGATGCCGCGCCAGAGCGGCGCACTCGACGCCGCCGTCGCGCCTAAGCTTCAGCGCCCCTCGAATTTCGGGGGGCGTTTTTCCATGAAGGCCACGACACCTTCGGCAAAATCGCGGCTGCGCCCGCAATCGCCCTGCAAATGCGCCTCAATCGCCAGTTGTTGCGGCAGCGTTTTTTCATAGGTCCCACGAATGGCCTTTTTGATCGCTCCGAATCCGGCCGTGGGGCCGCTGGCAAGATACGCCGCGCGCTTGCGCCAATGGGCGTCGAACGTGTCGTCGGGCACGGCCTCCCAGATCAGGCCCCAGTCATCCGCCTGCCGCGCGCTGATCTTGTCGGCGAATAGTGCGGCGCCCATGGCCTTGGCGAACCCCATCTGACGCGGCGAAAACCACGTTCCCCCTGCGTCAGGCAACAAGCCAATCCGGGCAAAGGCCTGAAGGAAATATGCACTTTCGGTTGCGATCACCACATCTGCGCAAAGCGCAAGGTTCGCCCCTGCCCCGGCGGCCGGCCCGTTAACGGCGGCAATGGTGGGAACCGGACAATCATAGATCGACTCCAACATCGGCTCGTATTCATCGCGCAGCGTCCGTTCAAGATCGATCTTGCCAGTGCTGGAGGCATCCCCGAGGTCCTGGCCCGAACAAAACGCACCGCCGGACCCAGTCAAAACAATTGCCCGCGCGTGACGTGCTGCATGCTTCATGGCGTGCGTGATCTCGGCCCGCATCTGGGCCGTCAGTGCATTCAGCTTGTCGGGACGGTTCAGGGTAACAACCGCCAGATCGTCCGTGATGTCCAGCAGGACTGTTTCGTATTCCATGAACCCCTCCCCAAAAATTCCGGTCTTTTCGGAACCCTGACCGAAATGCAGTGGAAGGAAAAGCAGAACCCTGGGTCAGTCTTCAAGAATTTGGCGCAAACGCTCTTTCTCGGCGTCGGTCAATTTGTCCTTTTCACCGCTAGCCTGAACCTGAGATCGCTTGCGCAGAAAGCTCCACCCCATCGCCGCAGCGATCAGCAACATAATCGGGCCCGCCAACCACAACATCAGGTTCGAGCCTGACGTGGTCGGTTTCAGCAACACATATTCACCGTAACGATCTACGATGAAGGCAATCGCCTCCTGATCCGTGTCACCGGCGACCAATCGCTCCCGAAGAAGCAGGCGCAGGTCGCGCGCCAGTTCGGCGTTGCTTTCGTCAATGCTTTCGTTACGACACACCAGACAGCGCAGCCCGGTGCTCAGGTCCCGGGCCCTTTGTTCCAGCACCGGATCATCCAGCACCTCGTCGGGCTGCACGGCGAATAAAGGCGACGCGATCAGAGTCAGGATCAGGATAAGACGTTTCATTCCGCAGGTACTCCACCCGTTGGCGCCTTGCGCGCACCGGCTGCAACCCGGAACCGGCGGTCCGACAGGCTGAGCAAACCGCCCAGAGCCATAAGGATACACCCGCCCCAAATCCAGTTCGCCAGCGGCTTGATATAAGTCCGCATGACCCAGCCGCCATCGGCTTGCTGGTCGCCGATTACCACATAGAGGTCGCCAAGGAACCGATAGTCGATCGCTGCCTCGGTGGTGGGCATCCGCGCGACCGGATAGTCCCGTTTTTCAGGATGAAGCGTGCCCATGGGGCGTCCATTCTTTTCAACTCGCACATCTGCCATGGTCGAGAAATAGTTCGGCCCTTCCACGCGTCGCACATCTTCCAGGGTCAGGGTGAACTGCCCGACCTCGAACGGCTGACCCGCTTGCGCGACGCGGATGTCTTCGACCTCCCACGCGGTCAGGCCGGCAATGGCAAACATGGTCACGCCCAGACCGGTATGCGCCACGGCCTTGCCCCAATCTGCACCGGGTAAACGGACCAAGCGCTTGAGGCTGCCTTTGCGGCCCGTGCGGCTCCACAAATCGATGGCGGCGCCAAAGGTGATCCATGCGCCAAGGAACAGACCAACCGGCCCCAGCGCACTGAGCCCCGTTTGCATCGCCCAGACCAGCAAGGCCAAAGCCAGCGCCAGCAGGAAGGCGTAGCGCAGGGAATAAGCGGTCTTGCCAAGCTTGCCGCGTTTCCACGGCAACATCGCACCCACTGGCAGTGTAATGCCCAAAGCAACCATGAACGGTGTGAAGGCCGAGTTGAAGAACGGCGCCCCGACCGACAGTTTGCGGTCAAACGCCATTTCGGCCACCATCGGCCACATCGTCCCGACGAACACGACGAAACAGCTAACAGCCAGCAGGATATTATTCAGTATCAGCGCGCTTTCGCGGCTGACCATGCCAAAGACGCCCTTGGCCTCCATCGCTTGCGCGCGCGCGGCAAACAAGGTCAGAGACCCGCCAATGAAGATCACCAGAATGAACAGGATGAACACACCGCGTTCGGGGTCATTGGCGAATGCGTGAACCGACGTCAGCAACCCCGACCGCACAATAAATGTGCCGATCAGCGAGAAACCAAAGGCAATGATCGCCAGCAGAATGGTCCAGCTTTTCAACGCTTCGCGCTTTTCCACCACGATAGCTGAGTGCAGAAGCGCTGCAGCCAAAAGCCACGGCATGAACGAGGCATTTTCGACAGGGTCCCAGAACCAGAACCCGCCCCAGCCGAGTTCGTAGTACGCCCACCATGACCCCAGCGCGATGCCGATGGTCAAAAACACCCAGGCGGCCAGCGTCCACGGCCGCACCCAGCGGCCCCATGCGGCATCCACGCGCCCCTCAATCAAGGCAGCGACGGCAAAGCTGAAGGCCATGCTCAAACCCACGTAACCCAGATACAGGAACGGCGGATGAAAGGCCAAACCGGGGTCCTGCAACAGCGGGTTCAGATCGCGCCCGTCAAACGGAGCCACGATCAACCGGTCAAACGGGTTCGAGGTGAACAGAATGAAGGCAAAGAACGCCACAGCGATCGCGGACTGAACCGCCAGAACCCGCGCTTTCAACGTGGGTGGCAGACCGCCTCCAAAAAACGCGGCCATGGCACCGAACAACGAGACGATCAGTACCCACAACAACATCGAGCCCTCGTGGTTCCCCCATGTGCCACTGATCTTGTACAGCATCGGTTTGGCCGAATGGCTGTTTTCAACCACCACTCGCAGCGAGAAATCCGAGGTCACAAACGCCCAGACCAGCGCCCAGAAAGAGAACCCCACCAGCAGGAACTGAAGGATGGCCGCAGGTTCGGCAAAGGACATCCATCCAGGCCACCGTTTGGCGGCACCAATCAGCGGAACCACCGACTGCACGATGGCAACCAGAAAAGCGAGGATCAGGGCAAAGTGGCCAAGTTCTGTAATCATGGCCCCGGATATAATCCCGTTGCCGGGCAAGCACCAATCACTTTCGCCCCTTTGGGGCGAGCATAGTGTCGCGGGTCAGGCCACGCGTTTACGCCTCCAATCCTCCAGTGCCGGGTTAACGTCCGGATGGCCTGCGCTTTCCGCCAAATCAACGTCTGTCCCCGGATCGGCAGCCCCGAATTCATCGCTGCGCATGAATTTCAACGCCCGCAAGTTTTCCAGCACCTGTGGGGTGCGCTGCATCGTGGCGGTGATTTCTCGTTGCATGTCCTGAACCTTGGCCTGATGACGTGCACCGAAATAAAACGACACGATCACCCCAAGCAGCCACCACAACGGTTCCGGCACCAAGGCGATCCCTTGCATCCGCGCCGCGAACCACAACGGATCGACCATCGCGGCGATGAACAAACTCAGCGTCCCCAGCGCCATCGCCGGACGCGGCAACCGATTGAGCCCGTCCATGAACCGATCAAACGCCCCCTTTTGCGGCGCCTGAAATTCCTGACCGAACTGAAGCATTGCCTTTTGCTGCAACGTCAGGCCGCGCTCGGCCCCGTTTTCGGCATTTTCCCGAAATAATTCAGTGGTTTCGCGCACGACGTTGCGCCCGCTGCCAAACAGAAACGTCAAGACGTTCGAGATCAATCCCATCCCGCAACCCTCCTTTGAAAATCTGCATCGCTCAGGTGATAGGTTGGTGAGACAAATTCCTCGGCCCGGCGAATCCACCCGCCTTTACCACCAGCCCGGCTCCGGGCGTATTTGCGGGAAGCGGGTCGGTGATCGGCCAGACGAAAGTAAAAGTTGCGCCGTGCAACCCCATAGGCATCGCGTAAGGCAACCGGATCAGGGTCCGCCGCATTCTCACAGGCCCGCGCAGTTTTCGGCCCAACGACACCGTCCACCGCGATCCCAAACCTCATCTCGCGCAGCAGACGTTGAAGGATCTTGACCGCCTGCTCCCCCGCGTTGACGTACATGTCAAATACAGTTGAGTGCAGAACCTGCGGTAGCAGGCTCAATCGGGGCTGCTCAAAGTAATGCTGTACAAAAATATCGACGGCATGCGATTTGCTGAGCATTCGCACATCGGCACTATTGATTGCCCCATCACCTGACAGATCCAGCCCGAGACGCCGAATGGTGTGAATGGTCACACCGTATTTGGTCGCCCCGCCGGGATCGTCCGGATCATCCACAAACCCGCCTTCACGCGCCACGATTTCAGTTGCAATCTGTCGCACCGTCTGCATCGCACCCTCCGCCTTTGGTCCGACACACGGTTTCTCAAACCTATTAAGTTCGCCCGACGAAACAGGGCGCTGCCCGCCTGTTGCGCGCAACGCCCCGTTTCATCTTTTCCGAAATACTCCCGCCGGAGGCATAAAGCGCTGCTGTGTTCAGCTTTCGTCAGCTTCCTGGTAAACGCCTTGCTCTTTCAGAGCATCCACAACCTCTTTCGGCATGTAGGTTTCATCGTGTTTCGCAAGGATTTCAGTGGCTTCGAAAACACCATTCACATAAGATCCCGTGCCCACCATGCCCTGATTTTCGGCAAACAGATCAGGCAGCACGCCAGTAAACGCCACCGGCACGCTCTCGCCTCCATCAGTCACGACAAAATGCACCGTCTCGCCCTGCCCGCGTATGATCGAGCCTTCCTCGACCAGACCACCGATGCGGAACACTTCGGTCGGTTTCGGCGGCTCGGCGATCACCTGGCTGGGTGAGCGGAAAAAGTTGATACCGTCCTGCAACGCATACCCAATCAACCCCGTGGCCACAACTAGGGCCACGGCGGCCAGCAAAATGACTTGTACACGACGGCGTTTCTTGAGCGTTTTCATTTCGTCCTCACGGGAACAACGGGGCCATCATCAGGCCCGCAGTTTCATCCTCACCTAACATCAGGTTGGCGTTCTGCAAGGCTTGGCCACTGCTACCTTTTGTCAGGTTATCCAATGCGCCAATCACGATGGCGCGACGTTCGATCCGGTCGCCAACAACACCGATATGGCAGAAATTCGAGCCCCGTACATGGTGGGTCGAGGGTGTCTCGCCAAACGGCAACATCTGGATAAACGGTTCATTCTTATAGGCTTTGACCAGTGCTTCATACACACTGGCTGGATCGCCCTTAACATAGGTCGTCGCCAGAATGCCCCGGTTGGCCGGGATCAGGTGCGGCGTGAACTGCACATGCACGGTCCGACCTGCCAAGGCCGAGAACTCCTGATCGAACTCACCCAGATGCCGGTGGGTGCCGCCGACGGCATAGGCATTGTACCCCTCGCTGAGTTCAGCGTGCAGAAGGTTTTCTTTCAGCGACCGACCTGCGCCCGACACGGCGCATTTCAGGTCCAGCACGATATCGTCCAGATCAATCACACCGGCCGTGATCAGTGGCCGCAGCACATACTGACCCGTTGCCGCATTACACCCTGTGCCTGCCACCAGCCGCGCCGCACGAATATCGTCGCGATAGAATTCGGTCAGGCCATAAACAGCCTCTTCTTGCTGTTCCAAGGCCACGTGCGGGTTGCCGTACCACTTTTCGTACTCTTCCGCTTCCCGCAGACGGAAATCCGCAGACAGGTCGATGATTTTCAGGTTTCTCGGCAGGTCGCGAATGACCTCCTGGCTGGTCTTGTGTGGCAACGCGCAGAAACACAGATCGATCTGCGAGAAATCAATCTCACTGATCTTGCACAGGTCCGGCAGGTCCATGTGACGCAAATGCGGAAAGACCTGCGCCATCGACATCCCGGCCTTACGCTCGGCGGCCAGAGCGGTGATTTCCATGTTCGGGTGCTCGGCGATCAGCCGCACCAGTTCGGCGCCGGTATAGCCGGAAGCACCCAGAATTGCGATTTTATGGGTCATGTCAGACCTCTTGTTCCAAAGTGTCACATATCACGACCGCCGATGCGACGGCCTTCGAATAAAGGAGAATGCGGCAAGCCGTCCTTGACCTAAGTCAGGCGGCCTCGAACGTGATTTGTCGTCGGAGGAACTGCGTAGCCCGATCACTGACAAATCCTGGCTTGCCGGTTGTTAGAAAGCCACCTTGGCCCTCACCCTGCATTTTCGGGTGCCGTTGCAGGTAGTCCGCAAGGCTTTCAGCCACCAAAGCACCCTGACTGAACACCTGAACGTCCGGGCCCAAGGCGGCCTGAAAGGTTTCGGCCATCAGCGGATAATGGGTGCAGCCCAGTATCGCGGCCTGAGGTTCCGGCATTTTCCGTTTCAGCGCATCCACATGGCTGCGCACCAACGCTTCGGCCAGAATCATATCGCCGTCTTCGATGGCATCGACAACACCGCCACAGGCCTGTGCTTCGACGTCCACACCAATTGCGCGAAACGCCAGTTCCCGCTGGAAAGCGCGGCTGGAGACCGTCGCAGGCGTGGCAAAAAGCGCCACATGTTTCACGGCAACCTCACGTGGAGGGCTATTGTCACCCCATTGCCGCTCGGTCAGGGCTTCGATCAGCGGCACAAAAACGCCGAGAACGCGTTTGCCATCGGGCACACCCTCTTCCTGCATCCGGCGCAACGCGGCGGCACTGGCGGTGTTGCAAGCCAGAATCACCAGATCACAGCCGCGATTCCACAGGTCGTAAACGGCGCGGCGCGTCAGGTCATAGATATTCTCGGCATCGCGCACGCCATAGGGCGCATGGGCGCTGTCCGCAAAATACAGGAAATCCACGTCCGGCAGACGTTTCTGCGCGGCGTCAAGAACGGTCAGACCGCCCAATCCAGAATCAAAGATGCCTACTGCCATTTGCCCCTTTAGGCGCGATGCCGTTCCTCAAACTCGTAGCCGTAGTCGTAAGACTTCAGCGGCGTTGGGGAAAGCTCATACGTGGCTTTGCGCAAGAAATCCATCATCTTGCGTGTATCCTTGGCCAAAGGGTCTAGAACGTCGCGCCCGATGGGGTCGCCAATGACAACCTTGACCGGCGTATCAACGCGTTTTTTAAACTCTTTTATCAGCAGCCCCATGCGCAAAGTGCTGTGCAAATGGCTGGCGATCTGGAACAGACGCGAGGTGTGACCGTCAAAGAAAACCGGAACGACCGTAGCGTTCGACTTGGCCACCATCCGCGCCGTAAATCCGCGCCAACCCGGGTCCATTGGGTGTGAGAACGGCTTCACCCCTGTGCTTACCGTACCACCCGGGAAAATCCCGATCGCGCCGCCCTCACCCAGATAATTCAGCGCGGTTTTCCGCGTCTCAAGGTTCAGCTTCATTGCCTCTTTGGTCTCGTCAAACGAGATCGGCAGGATGATGCGGTTTATGTCCTCGGCCTTGCGGAACACGCGATGGGCCAAAATTCGGAAATCACCGCGCGTCTCGGACAACATGTGCCCCATTATGAGGCCATCCAAAATGCCGTATGGGTGATTGGCGATCAGGATCAGCGGGCCGGTTTTCGGAATGTTCGACAGACCCCCGCCGACGACATCCAGCGACAGACCATAGCGATCTACCATCACAGACCAGAAATCACGTCCATCGGTCACTTCTTTCTCATAACCATCCGCGCGCTTAATCAGACGCAAACGGCCTGTGGTGTTCTCCATCAGTTTGATCACCATCTTCCCGCCCTTGGTTTCGGCGGAATGGGCATAAGAAATGTCACGAGCGACGTGGCGGCGCGAGGGCATTCGAGTCTCCGAGGTTTGCTGCCTGCAAGATAGGTTTAAGCAACAATTTTGCCTAGGTTTCGTGACAAGACCGTGACGATTTACTCGGCAGCTGCGCGCAGTTCAGGCCCGCCGTCACGGATCACGGCCAGCAGTTCCTCGCGCCGTTTGGCGGCTTTGGTCTCATTGGCACGCAACACCGGCCCGAATCCGCGAATGTCCAGCGGCAGTTGCGCAAGTGCAATAACAGCATCCCGCGTCTGTGGTGTAACAAGCGGCGTTATCTCTTTGATATCCCATTCATATTGCTTGATCAGGCTCCGCTCCGTCCGCCGTTCGGCACTGTAACCGAAGATATCCAGCGGTGTCCCGCGCAGAACTTTCAGTTTGGCCAGAACCTTCATCGGCTTCAGCAACCACTCCCCAAAGGCCCGTTTCTTCGGCCGACCGTCCGATCCGGTGCCACCCAGAATCGGCGGTGCCAGATGAAAGGTCATTTTGAAATCCCCATCAAACTCAGCCGTTGCCTTTTCTCGGCTGTCCAGCATCAACCGGGCAACCTCGTATTCATCCTTATAAGACAGAAGCTTGTGATAGCCTTTCGCCACGGCCTTGCGGATACCTTCATCGTCAAACGCATTGACCAGTTTGAGATACCGCTTGGCCAGACGACCGCTTTGATAGGCAGTCAGGTGCCGCACAC
The DNA here is from genome assembly GCF_056536985.1 of Ruegeria sp. CH8. Classification (NCBI taxonomy): domain Bacteria; kingdom Pseudomonadati; phylum Pseudomonadota; class Alphaproteobacteria; order Rhodobacterales; family Roseobacteraceae; genus Ruegeria; species Ruegeria sp. CH8. The sequence goes on from NZ_JBQFQR010000001.1 coordinate 152,290, forward strand.
GGAAATCGATGATCTGATCCAGAGTTTTCGGCATTTCAGCCTTATTAGGCTCGAGAATCCCAGCAACCTCCTGCGGATGCAGCACGGCCCAGCGACCGATGTCGAACGCGCGTTTGTTGCGCTCGACCGCCGTGCCGTTCAGTTCGATGGCGGACAAGATGGCCTCATGGCTGACCGGCAGCAGACCGCGTTGCCATGCTGCGCCAAAAATCATCATGTTGGAATAGATCGAATCCCCCATCACCGCACGCGCCAGTTCGGTTGCATCGAACAGCGAGACACCTTCTTTCAACCGCGCCTGCAAGGACAATCTGAGCCGATCACCCGGTATGCGAAACTCGGTATCGCGGGTGAAGTCGCCGGTGACCGTTTCATGAGAATTGACGACAGCCCCGGTTTGACCCGCCCGCGTCAATCCCAGCGTCTTCGCCCCTGCGGACACCACCAGATCGCCACCGATCAACGCGTGCGCTTCGCCCGTAGCCACACGAATGGCGCTAATATCCTCGGGGCGGTTGGCCAGACGACAGTTGATATGCACGGCGCCGCCCTTTTGGGCCAGGCCTGCCATCTCCATCATGCCCGCGCCTTTGCCGTCGATCTGTGCGGCCTGGGCCAGAATGGCACCCAAGGTCACAACGCCTGTGCCACCGACCCCGGTGATCACCACGTTATGCGTCCCCTTAATTTCGGGCAGCACGGGTTGGGGCAGATCCGGCAGGTCGATCTCGGTCGTTGCTTCTTTGCGGATTTGCGCGCCTTCTAACGTTACAAACGACGGGCAAAACCCTTTGAGGCAAGAGAAATCCTTGTTGCAGCTGGATTGATCGATGGCCCGTTTCCGGCCCAATTCGGTTTCTTTCGGCACGATCGAGACGCAGTTCGACTGCACCCCGCAGTCACCGCAGCCTTCGCAGATATCGGTGTTGATAAAGACCCTTTTGTCCGGGTCCGGGAATGCGCCTTTTTTGCGCCGCCGCCGCTTCTCGGCCGCGCAGGTCTGGACGTAAACGATGACCGAAACGCCTTCGATCTCGCGGAACTGCTGCTGTACCTGCATCAGTTTGGCGCGTTCGAAGGTACCAACTCCGGCAGGCAGGGCCTTGAAATTCAAGTCTTCTTCTTCGTCATAAACCACCGCGACATGCTGAACGCCCATGGCTTTGACCTCGGCCACGATCCGTTCTGCGGTTAGGCCGCCTTCGTTCTCCTGCCCGCCGGTCATCGCGACGGCATCATTGTAGAGGATCTTGAAGGTGATATTCGTCCCTGCCGCCAAGGCCGCCCGTATCGCCTGAACTCCCGAGTGGTTATAGGTGCCGTCGCCAAGGTTTTGGAACACGTGTTTGGTAGTCGAAAATGGCGCCTCGCCGATCCAGTTCGCGCCCTCACCGCCCATCTGGGTAAAGCCAGTAGTTTCCCGGTCCATCCACTGCACCATGTAATGACAGCCGATACCCGCATAAGCACGACTGCCATCGGGCAACCGGGTTGAGCTGTTATGCGGGCAACCGGAACAGAAATACGGCAGGCGTGTCGCGATTTCTTCGGCATTGTCGGCACGGCGGGCTTCAGAAAGCCTGGCAAGCCCGGCACGGACACCGTCGGTATCGCGACCTTCTTCAATCAGAATTCCGCCCAGTTTCTCGGCGATCATGATCGGGTCTAGTGCGCCACACGTCGGGAACAACTCCTCGCGATGCAGGGTCCCGGCCCCGCCTTTGTACCAGCCATAGACGCGACGACCGCGGCGATCGTCAAAGATGGCCTCTTTGACCTGCACCTCAATCAGTTTTCGTTTTTCTTCAACGATAACAATCAGGTCTAGCCCTTCGGCCCAATAATGGAACCCGGCCATGTCCAGCGGGAAGGTCTGACCAATCTTGTAGGTGGTGATGCCCAAACGCTCGGCTTCACCCTCGTTGATGTTCAAAAGAGACATCGCGTGTGTCAGGTCCAACCAGTTCTTGCCCGCCGCAACAAAGCCGATCTTGGCCCCTGGCTTGCCCCAGACCCGCCGGTCCATCTTGTTGACGCGCGCGAATGTCTCTGCCGCGAAGCGCTTGAAATCGATGACCCGCCCTTCCTGCAGGTGCGGCGTGTCGCCCAGACGGATGTTCAGTCCACCTTCGGGCATGTCGAACTCGGGCACGACCAAATTCATCCGGTCGGCGCTGCCATCTACGACCGAAGTCACCTCGATCGTGTCTTTCATAGTCTTCAGCCCGACCCAAAGCCCTGAGAACCGGCTGAGCGCGAACCCATAAACGCCGTAATCCAGAACCTCCTGAACCCCCGCCGGGCTGACAATGGGCATGTACATGTCAACCAGAGACCACTCGGACTGGTGCAAAACGGTCGAGCTCTCGCCAGTATGGTCGTCACCCATTGCCATCAGCACACCGCCGTGTTCGGCGGTGCCCGCCATGTTGGCATGGCGCATTACATCGCCGGACCTGTCCACGCCCGGCCCTTTGCCGTACCAGAGGCCGAACACACCGTCGAACCGCCCGTCCCCGCGCAGCCCCGCTTGTTGACTGCCCCACAGGGCTGTCGCGGCCAGATCTTCATTCAGGCCATATTGGAAGGTGACGTCGCTTTCGGCGAGTTGTTTCCGGGCTCGCATCATCTGTTGGTCCACGGCACCCAATGGAGAACCGCGGTACCCAGTCACGAGACCTGCAGTGTTTAACCCTGCCTGCGTGTCCCGCGCCTTTTGGATCAGCATCAGGCGTACCAGCGCTTGTGTGCCGTTCAAAAGGATAGGGTTCTTTTCCAGATCGAACCGGTCATTCAGCGATATTTGTGGCTGACTCATCAGACGCCTCCCCTCGTCAGATCAGTGTGCTACATTTTCACCCATTTTAGGTCATAATTTCTGACCCGTATAGAGTTTATCCGCTGAAGCCAAAGGATTTCAGCCTTTGAATGTGGAAGTTGTTACCTATTTCATATAGGCGTTCCGAAAGATAACGAAAGTTGCGGCGATGGATTGGGACAAGCTTAGGATATTTCACGCAGTGGCGGATGCAGGCAGCCTAACTCATGCGGGTGACAAACTGAACCTGTCGCAATCGGCCGTCAGCCGCCAGATCAGGGCACTGGAAGAGTCGCTTGATTCCACTCTGTTTCACCGCCACGCGCGCGGGTTGATCTTGACCGAACAAGGTGAGTTGCTGTTCGATGCAACCTCAGCCATGTCCAAACGTCTTGACGCCGCTGCCGCGCGCATCCGCGACAGCGAAGAAGAAGTCTTTGGCGTTTTGCGTGTAACAACCACTTTCGGCTTCGGTACGCTGTGGCTGGCCCCGCGCCTGCCGAAACTTTACGACCAATACCCCGACCTCAACATAGACTTGATGTTGGAAGAACGCGTTCTGGACCTTCCCATGCGCGAGGCCGACGTGGCCATTCGGATGAAGGAACCCAGCCAAGCTGATCTGGTCCGCAAGCGACTGATGACAGTACAGATGATGCTGTACGCCACTCAGGAGTATATCGAAACACACGGAGGGATGCTGGGTTCTTTGGACGAGATCAAAGATCACCGGCTTATCTGTCAAACGCCTTCGGCCCCGCAGGTCGGGGCCAGCGCATCAATGGTACGGCACCTGATGACGTATAATCCCGGCTCGCTGCTGACTGTGAACAACTATTTTGGCGTTTTACAGGGTGTGCTGCACAATCTTGGCATCGGCGTTTTGCCGGACTACGTCACGCAGGATTTTCCGCATCTGGTGCCGGTTCTGTCCGATATCGAAACCGCTGACGTTCCCGTCTACCTCGCCTACCCCGAGGAGTTGCGCCATTCCAAGCGCGTCGCGGCATTCCGCGACTTCGTTCAGGACGAGATCATCGCCCAACGCAAACAGTTGAAGCAGATGGGAAAACTCTAGCTATGCACACTCGGCATAGCGGACATGTTCGGCAATCAGTCTGAAACATCTTGATCGTTCACAAACTGATCCCTAAATGAGCACTCGAAGGCGGTGATGCTGAAACGCTCATCATCTTCATACCTCCCTGTTGGACTACGGCCGAGCTTAGTGCTCGGCCTTTTTTTTGCTTTTGGGCCACGTATGCAGCTCCGGTTGGCAAAACATCTGGGAAACTCGGGTACTTAGACCTATGATCACGAAAAAATCACGACGACTTGTGTTCGAGGACAGATTCGATGTTTCAACCCCTTCGCCTATTGTTGGCGATAATTTCCGTTATTTTCTTTACTGGGCCTGTTCTGGCACAGGAAAACGGCGCAACCAGTTCCGCTAGCACCGTTAGCATTCCCGATGATTTGACGCCTGAGCAGGTGGACGATCTGGTCGCGCGCATGTCTGACGATCAGGTCCGTGCCATCCTGTTGGAACGTCTGGATGCGGTCGCCGAACAAAAAGCCGCCGAAGCTGAGGACCGGGAAGATCCGATTAAAGAAATAAACGCGATCTGGGCCGCGATGGTGGCCTCATGGACGCATGTAATTGTCACCATACCCAATCTTTTCAGCGCTCAGGCACATGCAGTCGACAATTTTGTTGGCACCTTTGGGACAAACGGTGCTTTCGTTCTGATGGGATTAGTTCTGAGTGTACTGATCGTCGGGTTCGTCGCAGAAAAGCTGTTCGGTTTTCTTACTCGCAAGTGGCATAGACCTCCCGCAGCCGAAGACGAGAATGATCTTTGGGGTGCCGTTCGGTACCTCTTCGGCCGGTTTTGCCGTGAAATAGCAGGCTTGGTTGTATTCTATGTGGTGATACGTGCTGTCGGACGAGGCCTTTTGAGCCCGGAACAGTTAACCTACGCCGCGCCCTTCGTTTTCTACCTGATCTGGATTCCCCGTCTTGGAGCGGCCGCATCGCGGTTCATTTTAGCTCCGAACCAGCCGCATTATCGGCTTGTCAATATTGACGACCATTGGGCCAAGTACCTGCACCGCAATCTGATCGGTCTTTTGATCCTGATCGGGCTGACGCTGTTTATCCTGCATTTCAACAGGCTGAACGGCGTCACGGGAGGCGAAACGCGCATTGGATTCTGGCTCAATGCAGGGATTCATATCTATATCGGCGTTATTGCCTGGAAGGCGCGTGAAGGTCTGTCGCAGATGATGCTGGGCACCGACCCAGACCGCACCAAATTCGACGAGGAAGTAGCACATTACTACCCCTATTTTGCGATCGGCGTCTCAGCCGTGATCTGGCTTCTGGTTGAATTCCTTGCAGCGCATCGCGATCCCATGATCCGCAACCTGCTTTTGAAAGGCGCGCATTTCACAACCATGTTCTGGCTGCTGATTGCGCCAGCGTTGGATACCCTGATCCGCGGCTTGGTGCGCCATCTGCAGCCACCGATGATGGGCGAAGGCCCAGTGGCCGAGCGGGCGTATAAATCCACGAAACGCAGCTATATCCGTATTGGTCGGGTTCTGGCTGGGATATTGGTCATCCTAATGATTGCGAGGGCATGGGACCTGGACCTCCAGGAAATCGCGGGTGGCGGTGATGAATCCGGCAGCAAGCTGATCCAGTTCTTCATCATCATTGCCGTCGGCTACATCCTGAACGAGGTCGTCTCGCTCTGGATCAACCGTCGCCTGGCCAAGGAACAAACCGCCTCCGAACAAAGCCCTGATGAAGAGGCTGGCGAAGGTGGTGGTTCTGGCGGGTCGCGTCTGGCGACAGTTCTGCCCCTTCTGCGTGTGACCGCACAGGCCGCCATTGCGGTGATCTTTGTCCTGCTCGCTTTGGGTGCGCTGGGGATCAACATCACGCCGCTTCTTGCGGGTGCCGGTGTTCTGGGGCTGGCCATCGGCTTTGGTGCCCAGAAACTGGTGGCCGATATCGTCGGCGGCATCTTCTTCCTTGTCGATGATGCCTTCCGTGTCGGCGAATATGTCGATGTGGGCGGCACCACTGGTACGGTCGAGAAAATCTCGATCCGCTCAATGCAGTTGCGCCACCATCGCGGCCCCGTTCACACCATTCCTTACGGTGAGATTCAGAAGCTGACCAATTACAGCCGCGACTGGGTCATCATGAAACTGAAATTCACCGTGCCCTTCGACACCGACCCCAACAAGGTAAAGAAGATCTTCAAGAAGATCGGTGCCGAGATGATGGAGGACGAGACCCACAAGGACGGTTTCCTGCAGCCCTTCAAGTCTCAGGGTGTGTTCGACTTTGACGATGTGGGCATGATCATTCGTGGTAAATTCATGGCCAAGCCGGGCAAGCAGTTCACGCTGCGCAAGGAAATCTTCAACCGGGTCAAAGCCGCGTTCAAGGAAAACGGCATCGACTTTGCCCGCCGCGAGGTGCGCGTTGCGATCCCCGGTCTGGATGACGCCGATCACCTGACCGAGGAACAAAAGGCCGCCATCGGCGCTGCAGCCGGAGAGGCCGCCAACCAGCAAGCCGAACAACAGGCGCAGAAACCCGGCTCGGCACACGGCGCGCCGGAATAATCCGGAACCCTTTGAAATCCAGAATGGCCGTCCTGCTGACCCAGCCGGGCGGCCATTTATTAACCCGCAGACCGCGTCAAACTATGCCTTGCGGGTCTTAACCCTTTCCACGGGCGCGCCCTTGCCCTAAAAGGCGCGCAATCTCGGCCCACTTGGACACAGGACAGAAGATGCAAGAGCCCGCAATCACACCCGATCTGATCGCCGCACATGGGCTCAAGCCCGACGAATTCGACATGATCCTTGAGATCATCGGGCGTGAGCCGACATTCACCGAACTGGGCATCTTTTCGGCCATGTGGAACGAGCACTGTTCTTACAAATCCTCCAAAAAGTGGCTGCGCACCCTGCCCACCTCGGGTCCCCAGGTAATCTGCGGACCGGGTGAGAACGCGGGCGTGGTTGATATCGGCGACGGTCAGGCCGTGGTTTTCAAGATGGAAAGCCACAATCACCCGTCCTACATCGAACCCTATCAGGGCGCGGCAACCGGTGTTGGTGGCATCCTGCGTGACGTCTTCACCATGGGTGCACGTCCTATTGCCTCGATGAACGCTCTGTCCTTTGGCGAACCCGGCCACCACAAGACCCGTCGACTGGTCAACGGCGTGGTCGAAGGCATCGGCGGCTATGGCAACTGCTTTGGCGTTCCCTGCGTCGGCGGCGAAGTCCGCTTCCACCCGGCCTATAACGGCAACTGTCTTGTGAACGCATTCGCCGCCGGTCTGGCCGACAGCGACAAGATTTTCTACTCGGCAGCCTCGGGCGTGGGTATGCCCGTCGTCTATCTGGGTGCCAAAACCGGGCGTGACGGTGTTGGCGGTGCAACCATGGCATCGGCCGAGTTCGACGACACGATCGAAGAAAAACGCCCAACCGTTCAGGTCGGCGACCCCTTCACCGAAAAGCGCCTGATGGAGGCCACGCTAGAGTTGATGCAGACTGGCGCCGTGATCTCGATTCAGGATATGGGTGCCGCTGGCCTGACCTGTTCCGCTGTTGAGATGGGCGACAAAGGTGGTCTGGGCGTGCGTCTGGATCTGGAGAACGTTCCTCAGCGCGAAGAGAACATGACCGCATATGAAATGATGCTGTCCGAGTCTCAGGAACGCATGCTGATGGTTCTGAAGCCTGAATTGGAGGCTGAAGCCCGCGCCGTGTTCGAGAAATGGGACCTCGACTTCGCCATTGTTGGCGAGACCATCGCCGAAGACCGCTTCCTGATCGTCCATAATGGTGAGGTCAAAGCCGATCTGGTCCTGTCGAAACTATCCTCGACCGCGCCGGAATATGACCGCCCGTGGGTTGCGACGCCCGAAGCCGAAGAGCTTTCAGAAGTGCCTCAGATCGACCCGATCGACGGCCTTCGCGCCCTGCTCACCTCCCCCAACTATGCGGGCAAGCAGTGGGTGTATGAACAATATGACACCATGGTCATGGCCGATACTTCTCGCACGCCCGGACTGGGTGCTGGCATGGTCCGCGTCCACGGCACCGATAAGGCGCTTGCTTTCACCAGCGACGTGACCCCGCGCTATGTGCGCGCCAACCCTGTTGAAGGCGGCAAGCAGGCCGTAGCCGAAGCCTATCGGAACCTGACCGCCGTAGGTGCCAAACCGCTGGCGACCACCGACAACCTGAACTTCGGCAACCCGGAGAAGCCCGAGATCATGGGCCAGTTCGTTGGCGCCATTCAGGGTATTGGTGAGGCCGTCGCCGCACTGGATATGCCAATCGTCTCGGGCAACGTCTCGCTGTATAACGAGACCGATGGTCAGGCGATCCTGCCGACCCCTACAATTGGCGCGGTTGGTCTGCTGTCCCACACCGATGAGATCATCGGAAACGAAGTCCGTGAGGGTCACGTGGCTCTGGTCATCGGCGAAACCAACGGCCATCTGGGTCAATCCGCTTTGCTGGCCGAGGTCTTCAACCGCGAAGACGGCGACGCGCCGCATGTCGATCTGGACGCCGAAAAACGCAACGGTGACTTCATCCGCGCCAATCGCGAGATGATCAAAGCCTGCACCGACTTGGGCGATGGCGGCCTGGCACTGGCAGCCTTCGAACTGGCCGAGGCCGCAGGCGTGGGTGTCCACCTCGACGATGCCTCGACCGAGTTCCTGTTCGGCGAAGATCAGGCCCGCTATCTGGTCGCCTGTAACTTCGATCAGGCCGAGGCGCTGATGATTGCAGCCGGTCAAGCCGGCGTTCCGCTGGTTTCTGTTGGTCGCTTTACAGGTGACAGCGTACGCATCGGCAACACCGAGGCCGCGCTTGAGGACCTGACCGCCACCTTCCGCAGCAGCTTTGCCGAGGCCGTGGCCTGACTATTGATCACGATTTGATCGCAAAACCTGCGTCCTGATGGGTGCGGGTTTTGTCGTTTTCAGCCCCCCTTCACACCCTTGCGCGCCCCGCCTTGGCGCTCTACATCTTGGGAAAGACCTTCAGGAGTAACCTACATGCCGATGAGCGCCCACGAAATCGAACACCTGCTGCGCGAAGCCTTTCCGGATGCGGAAATTCAGGTCGGCGGGCATGACGGCGTACACATGTCCGCCATGGTAGTGGACGAGAGCTTTCGAGGGAAAAACCGGGTTCAACAGCAACGCGCGGTCTATGCGGCGCTGAAGGGCAAGATGGACGGCCCGGACGGAGAGCTGCACGCGCTGGCGTTGACAACAAAAGTGCCTGAATGAGCACAGCTTTTTGGGCATACTCGATTTGGGGCGTTGTGCTGTTTGCCATCATCGGCGTGTACATGGTGGCGATTTTCAGACGTAGCAAATCAAATCGAAAGCCGGTTACCCGGACTCCCAAAGGTGCGCCTCCCAGCCAAAACGCTACACTGGTTGCTTCAAGCTTTAACGGCCTTAATGGGGATCAAGGACAAGCTGGACTAATTCCAAGAGACCCTCATGAATACGCCGAAGCCATGGCTCCGAAAAAATGAATGGCTGGCTGTTCTGGATAGGCGCAATAGCAACATTGGTTGTTGCCGCAGCCCTGATCGAAGCCTATGTGAAGCGGAACAGGAAACGTAACCTCGCCGACATGCGTCCGGACCCGGACAAGATCAGCAAGGTTGGTGGCATCGAAAGATACGGGCTGGACCCACTGGCCCTGGCGCAAGCCGAACACCGACGGTTGGAGGAAGAAGGATGGACCTCTGACCCGTCACAGAAGGAAACGACCACCGCGGATGCGGGTGAAGAGGACAAGCAAGATGAGCGACGTTAAAACTCAGATCGACGAAACCGTCAAAGCCAACGATGTGGTGCTGTACATGAAAGGCACCAAGGAAATGCCGCAATGTGGGTTCTCGTCCCGCGTGGCCGGTGTTCTGAACTACATGGGTGTGAACTACACCGATGTGAACGTTCTGGCCGATGAAGAGGTACGTCAGGGCATCAAGGACTATTCTGACTGGCCGACCGTGCCGCAGCTTTTCGTTAAAGGTGAGTTCGTCGGCGGTTGCGACATCATCACCGAGATGACCCTGTCGGGCGAGCTGGATACTCTGTTTGACGACAATGGCGTCGGTTATAACAAAGAAGCTGCAGACAAGATCCGCGAAGCGAACGCCTGATCAGCGGCTGCTGCAGTTTTGTAGAACGATTTGCTCGCTGGCGGCATCCGAACCTGCCGCCAGATAGCCCACGGTGGCGTCCCAGCCTTTGGAACGTAAGATGTACGTCCCTGCCCCTCCTGACGATTCGTAGCGAATGCCTGATCCGCTTTCGGTCTGCTGCAAGGTGACCAGTTGATTGTCCACGACCATCGCCGCTGCGCTAGAGCCGTCCGGAGCGTTGAAATAGGCAACTTCCAAAGGAACTCCGTTATCGCAGGTAAATGTGACCGGCAGAATGTCGATCTCAGCCCAAGCCAAACCGGCTGGCAGCGTCATGATTGCGGCACAGGTTAGGGTTCTGACAGCGCTCATTCGGAAGACCTTTCTTCGATCACAGAGGCCAGAGCTTCTGCCCGCGCGGCCAATTCCGCCAGGGTATCCGTCACCGAAGGCGGCACAACGGCCACCTCAATGCGCTCTGGCTCTGGTGGCGGCATGTTTCTAAGCGCGTGTAACTCTGCTTCGACAGAGGCCAGCTTAGCTTCGAGCGCCATGATTTTTTCTTCCGTCCCGGCTGTTTTATCCGCCAACATCAAACCGGCCATCAAAAGCATCCGCGATTCAGGCATGCGGCCGATCTGATCAGACAGAACCTGTGCTTCGTCATCCAGCATCTTGGCTGCGGAATGCAGAAAAGCCTCTTCGCCTTCCTGACAAGAGACGTCAAAGCCGCGTCCACCGATTTGAATGGTAACTTCGGGCATTATTCCACCTCTCCTTCCGCCAGTTTCGCTTGCGACAACAGCGGTTCAAGTCTGGCCAAAACTGCGTGTGCCTCGGCCGCATCCGTTGCCTGCGCGGCGCGCGTCGCCTCAAGCTCGGCCACTGTGGCGCGATTGAGCAGATCAGCGTCGGGAAGGCCATCTTCGGCCGCAGCGCGTAGTTCGTCCACCGATTGGCGCAGTTGCTCGTTCGCTTTGCGCATCCGCTGCAAATCATCATCCAGCCGTGACATTGCTGCCCCGTGACTGGCGCGTTCTGCACGCAGCATGTCCAACTCAGTGCTCAATTCGGACACGCGCTCGCTATCGGCCAGCTCCGATCTAAGGCGTTGGTTTTCTGCCTCAACGGCCTGCGCAGCACTGACCGCCGCCGCCAGTTGAGCATTTTCAGCTTTGAGCGCTTCAAGCTCATCCTGATTTTCCAGCGCCGCCTTGGCCGCCGCCAATTCCGCACGGGCGGCCTCGACCGAGGCCAGCTTTGCGGTCGCCGCTGCCAGCTGTTCGCGCAACGCTCCATTTTCGGGATCTTCAACCGGCGCCGTCCGCAGGCTTTCCATGTCGGCGCGCATAGCGTCGACTTCCCGTTCGTGACGTTCCTTCAGTGTTTTCAGACGTTCTTCCAACTGCGCATTGGCGACGCGTTCGTCATCCAGTGCCGCACGCAGGGTATCATCCGCACCCACGCCCACCGAGGCCACATCCCTCAGCGCCTCAACTCCGGTTCCGATCCGATCCATCGCGGCAATGATACGGCGCTGTAGTTCTTCGATCTGGCTCATGCCCCTGCCACCTCTTAACCAAGGTTCCTTGCTTCTCAGTTGTGTCCGAATCAACATCAACCGTGTCTTGGCCTAGTCTAACCCAACGCGGTGGAAAATACCCACTGTTTGCTTTCAACAACTTGGGCCGGGTTCTTGAACCATACAAAAGTCAGAAAACCCGGTTCCGCTTGCACTTTGGGGGGTGGATGGTATTGAGCGCCCATCTGCCTGTAATCCAAAGGAACAACGCCCGTGGACCTGACTGCGCTGCGCAATGCAAACCCCGAACACTGGGACAAAGCTGCGGCCATCCGCACCCTGACCCTTGACGCCGTCGCCGCCGCCAATTCCGGCCATTCCGGTATGCCGATGGGCATGGCCGATGTTGCGACCGTGCTGTTCGAAAAGCACCTGAAATTCGACGCCTCGGCCCCAAGCTGGCCCGACCGTGACCGGTTCATCCTGTCGGCGGGACATGGCTCGATGCTGATCTACTCACTGCTGTATCTCACGGGTCATTCGGACGTCACGCTGGACGAGATCAAGAACTTCCGCCAGCTGGGCGCGAAGACTGCAGGCCATCCTGAAAACTTCCTTGTCGACGGGATCGAGACCACAACCGGCCCGCTGGGTCAGGGCATCTCGAACGCTGTGGGCTTTGCCATGGCCGAGGAAATCCAGCGCGCGCATTATGGCAAGAAGGTCGTGGACCACTACACCTATGTGATCGCGGGCGACGGGTGCCTTATGGAAGGCGTCAGCCAAGAGGCTATTACTCTGGCCGGTCGTCACGAGTTGAGCAAGCTGATCGTCTTCTGGGACAACAACAACATCACCATCGACGGCACCGTGGATATGGCTGACCGCACCGATCAGGTGCGCCGTTTCGCGGCCTCGGGCTGGCATGTGATCGAGATCGACGGTCATGACCCACAGGCAATCGACGCTGCCATCGTTCAGGCGAAGAAGTCGAACAAGCCGACCATGATCGCATGTGAAAGCCACATCGCTCTGGGTCACGCTGCGCAGGACACTTCAAAAGGTCACGGCGCGCTGACTGATCAGGATCAGCTGAAGGCCGCGAAAGACGGTTACGGTTGGCCGCATGACGCGTTCGAAGTCCCGGCTAATGTGAAATCCGCATGGGAAGCCATCGGTGCCCGCGGTGCTGCCGAGCGTGCCGAATGGGAAGAGCGTTTCGCGCAGCTGTCCGAGCGTAAGCAGGCCGAGTTCAACCGCGCCTATGCGTTCGAAGCGCCGAAGAAACTGGCCGGCGCCATCCGTTCGTTCAAGAAACAGATGTCGGAAGACCAGCCGAAACTGGCCACCCGCGCTTCGTCCGAGAAGGTTCTGAACGTTGTGAACCCGATCATGACCGAGACCGTTGGCGGCTCGGCCGACCTGACCGGTTCGAACAACACCAAATCGGCCGATATGGGCGTGTTCCTGCCGGAAAACCGCAAGGGCCGCTATATCCACTACGGTATCCGTGAACACGGCATGGCCGCTGCGATGAACGGCATGGCGCTGCATGGCGGCATTCGCCCCTATGGCGGCACCTTCATGGCTTTCACCGACTATGCCCGCCCGTCCATGCGTCTGGCCGCGCTGATGAAAGTGCCGTCGGTCTTCGTGATGACCCATGACTCGATCGGTCTGGGCGAAGATGGCCCGACCCACCAGCCGGTCGAGCATCTGGCTATTTCGCGCGCGACGCCGAACACCTATGTGTTCCGCCCCGCCGACACGGTTGAAACCGCCGAAGCCTGGGAATTGGCGCTGACCTTCAAAGAAAGCCCCTCGGTCCTGTCGCTGACCCGTCAGGGCGTGGCAACAGTGCGGAAAGACCACAAAACCAAGAACCTGGTTGCACAGGGAGCCTACGTTCTGGCCGAAGCCGAGGGCAAGCGTCAGGCCATCCTGATCGCCACCGGCTCCGAGGTTTCGCTGGCGATGGAAGCCAAGGCGATGCTCGAGGCTGATGGCATCGGAACCCGCGTCGTCTCGATGCCCTGCATGGAGCTGTTCGCTGAGCAGGACGAAGCCTACCGCAAACGCGTTCTGCCCGCTGGTGCGGTTCGTGTCGGCATCGAGGCTGCCGTCCGCGCCGGAGGTTGGGACCGCTGGCTGCTGGGCGAGCGTGGCCGCGAAGCCAAAGCCGGTTTCATCGGCATGTCGGGCTTTGGTGCGTCTGCGCCTGCAGGTGAACTGTACAAGCACTTCGGCATCACCGCCGAGGCGACCGTGGCCAAGGTCAAGGAACTGCTGGGTTAAATCTGCTCAGAGAAGAACAACAAAAGGCGACCCATCCGGTCGCCTTTTTTCATGTTGGTGACGTCACGGATTGGTGAGCTGTTGTGAAGGCCATCATCCTACACCCTGCCCCTACCCCGGCTAAGTCAGGTGCATTCTGTCAGGAACAGGGAGCACAGACATGTTACGCAAAACGGCTATTCTTCTCACAACGTTCGTCGCGGCATCTTCTGCCGCAGCTGGTTCGTTTGCATCCAAGGAAGAAATCCAAAACGCAATGAGCGACCACACTTACCAAGGTGGCATGTTGTCGGGCGCGTTCACTGAGTTTTACGCCGCAGACGGCACCATCAAAGGCGACGGGTACACTGGCGTTTGGAAAGCCACCGATAACGGGATGTGCTTTCAATACGGCACCGATCCTGAGAACTGCTGGGATCTCAAAATCGATGGCGCAGCTGTGACCCTGTACAAAGACGGAAAAGTGGACGGCGCAGGTGTCGTCGTCAAAGGCAACCCGAACGAATACTGACATGTGCTGCCCCGTGGCGAAAAACGCCACGGGAAAAACTCAGTGCTTCTTCAACAGTTTCGTTGCCAGGGGGATCAAAACCATGCCCCAAGCCAGACCAAACACTCCGTCCATGGTCGCTTTGGCGATCCATTCGACGGCACCTTCGTACTGCGCTGACACCATGTGTCCGACAGCATAGGCCCAATCGTGGATGTGATGGCCCAGCCAACCAAAGCCCAGAACCTCCATCCCGTGGATGACAATCGACCCGCCGACCCACAGCATTGCGGCAGTCCCGACAATCGACAGAGTCTTCATCACGCCCGGCATCGCTTTGACCAAACCGCGCCCTAGTCCGCGGCCAATGGGTGTCGGAGCATTTTGAGCCAGATAAAGGCCCACATCATCCATTTTCACGATAAGCGCGACCGAGCCATAAACGGCAACCGTCACACCAATCCCCACAACAGCCAGCGTCGCGGCCTGCATCCACAGGTTCGGGGCCTCGATTGCAGCCAGCGCAATGGTCATAATCTCAGCAGACAGGATGAAATCAGTCTTGATTGCACCTTTGACCTTCTGCTCCTCAAGATGACCGGGGTCGCGCACGTTCATGTCTTCGTCGATGGCGTGGCTGCCATGCGGGAACAGGACGTGGAAAATCTTCTCGGCCCCTTCGAAACATAAATACGACCCACCCAACATCAGCAAAGGCGTGATCAGCCACGGCGCGAAATTGGCCAGCAACAAAGCCACCGGCAGCAACAGCACGATCTTGTTGAAAATCGACCCGCGCGCAATACGCCAGATGATCGGCAACTCGCGCGCTGGCGCAAAGCCCTGAACGTATTTCGGAGTGACCGCCGCATCGTCGATGATCACGCCGGCCGTCTTGGCGCCAGCCTTGCCCGCCGCCGCAACCACGTCGTCCACCGATGACGCCGCAACCTTGGCTATTCCAGCCACATCATCCAAAAGGGCCAACAGACCGCTCATCGCGCATCCTTTCCAGTATCCTGCCGCAACCGGACCCTACCCGATCCCTCAGCTAGCGCAAGCGTTAGCGCAATCTCATGAGGTTTGCGCTAACACCTTAAAAATATGCCGCTTTTAGTCTTTTGAGATTCAAGTTTCACCGCTATATGGCCTGCAAAGCAAGCGCATTTGGAGACGTCATATGACCATCAAGGTCGGTATCAATGGTTTTGGCCGCATCGGCCGCTGCACCCTGTCGCACATCGCCGCGTCAGGCCGTAACGACATCGAAGTGATCAAGGTTAACGCGACCGGCCCGCTGGAAACAACCGCGCATCTGCTGAAATACGACAGTGTACATGGCCGTTTCCCCCGTGACATCGCTATCAATGGCAACACCATGGATCTGGGCCGTGGCCCGATGGAGATGTTTTCGACCTACGACATGAACGAGCTGGACTGGGAAGGCTGCGACGTCGTTCTGGAATGCACCGGAAAATTCAATGACGGTCTGAAAGCCAAAACTCACCTGGAGCGTGGCGCCAGCAAAGTTCTGCTGTCCGCACCGGGTAAGAATGTCGACAAAACCATCGTGTTCGGAGTGAACCACAACACTCTGACTGCAAACGACAATATGGTTTCGAACGGATCCTGCACCACGAACTGCCTTGCTCCGCTTGCCAAGGTTCTGGACGAAGGTCTGGGCATCGAAAACGGCATCATGACCACGATCCACGCCTATACCGGTGACCAGCCGACACTGGACCGTCGTCACAGCGACCTGTACCGCGCTCGCGCTGCAGCAATGTCGATGATCCCGACTTCGACAGGTGCCGCCAAAGCCCTGGGTGAGGTTCTGCCGAACCTCAAAGGCCGTCTGGACGGCTCGGCGATCCGCGTTCCCACCCCGAACGTCTCGGCTGTTGACCTCACCTTCCGCTCCTCGCGCGAAGTGACCGTCGAAGAGGTTAACGAGATCGTCCGCGAAGCCGCACAAGGCCCGATGCAGCGCGTTCTCGGCTATGAGCCCGCGCCGCTGGTTTCGACCGATTTCAACCACACCGAAGAAAGCTCGATCTTCGCACCGGATCAAACCCGCGTTGTGGATGGCCGACTGGTTCGCGTTCTGGCCTGGTATGACAACGAATGGGGCTTCTCGGTTCGTATGGCCGATGTCGCAGTTGCCATGGGTCGCCTTAACTAAGACCGGTTTGAAATCTTGAACCTTTTTGCCCGCTCAGGTTATCTGGGCGGGCATTTTCGTTTGGGGCCAACATGACCAACCAAATCGCTTTCTGGCTCGGCCTCTTGATCCTTGGTGCGATCATTATCGACTATGCCATTTTTGGCCCCGAGCATTTGCTGTTTCTCGGAAAAAAGCTCTACGACTTTCTTGATTGGCTCGCTTTCTGGCGCTGACAGAGGTTTTTCTTGACATTTTCGTTTTTCCCGCGATGTTAGCGCTAACTCAATCAACCCGATATTCGAACGGAGCAGAAAATGACACTCAAGCTGGCAATCAACGGATTCGGGCGGATCGGACGCGGCGTTCTGCGCGCGGTGATGGAGACCGGGCGCACGGATGTGGAAATTGTTGCGATCAACGATCTGGCGAAACCCGAAATGAACGCGCATCTGTTTGAGTTTGACAGCGTGCATGGTCGTTACCCCAACACAGTCACGTTGTCCGAAGCAGGCCTGGACGTTGGTGCCGGTCCCATCCGTCTGACCAGCGAGCGTGACCCCGAGGCGCTGAACTGGTCGGATGTCGACGTGGTTTTGGAGTGCACCGGCGTGTTCCGCACACGCGAAGCTGCCGAACGTCATCTGAAAAACGGTTCGAAAAAAGTGCTGATCTCGGCGCCTGCGCGCGGTGATGGCGCGGTTAAAACGGTTGTGTTTGGCGTAAACGAGCACGAACTGACCGCCGAGGACACGGTGGTATCGAACGCTTCGTGCACCACGAACTGCCTGTCTCCGGTGGCCGCTGCGCTGGACGCTGGACTGGGCATCCTGCATGGCAACATGACCACCGTTCACGCCTATACCGCCAGCCAGCCGGTCCACGATACCGCTGGCAAGGACCCTTACCTGTCACGCGCCGCGGCTTTGTCGATGATCCCGACCACAACTGGCGCAGCCGCTGCCGTTGGGCTGGTTCTGCCACAACTGGCGGGGAAACTGACCGGTCAAGCGATCCGCGTCCCTACGCCCAACGTTTCCGTCGTTGATCTGGTGGCCGAGGTCTCACGCCCTACCTCCGAAGAAGAGGTCAATGCGCTGTTCGTCGAAGCTGCTGCCAAAATCCCCGGCGTTCTGGCCGCAGAAAGCCGCCCGCTGGTGTCAATGGATTTCAACCACGACGCCCACAGCTCAACCGTGTCGCTCGCGGAAACCAAAGTCACCGACGGCACGCTGGTGCGCGTGCTAGCGTGGTACGACAATGAATGGGGATTCTCTAACCGGATGCTGGACACAGCAGCCGCTATGGGCGCCCTAGCCTAACCTTTCACGCAGGGCGTCATTAACCCGGGGCGTGACGAATTTCGACACGTCCCCGTTCAGCCGCGCGATCTCTTTCACCAGTTTCGATGCGATGGCCTGATGCCGCGCCTCGGCCATCAGGAACACGGTCTCGATTGAGTTGTCCAGCGCGCGGTTCATGCCAACCATCTGGAATTCATACTCGAAATCCGCCACAGCCCGCAACCCTCGCACGATGATCTGAGCACCCACGTCGCGGGCGCAATCGATCAGCAGGTTTTCAAACGGATGTGCGACAATCTCGGTCCCAGTCTGTTCGGACAGATGCGCACATTCTGCCTCAATCATGGCAACGCGCTCTTCCAGAGTGAACATCGGCCCTTTGTCCCGATTGATGGCGACGCCGATCACCAACTTGTCCACCAGCGCCGAGGCACGGCGGATAATGTCAATATGGCCCAAAGTGATCGGGTCAAAGGTACCAGGATATAATGCAACCCGCATTACGCCCTCCTGCGCAAAAAAATTTCTGCGCAAGCAAACATAAACTTGATGCAGGTGCAAGCGATCTGTTCGGAGTTCCGGGCCGTCAGTGGCCCATAATCATGCCTTGCAACGCATCTTTTTCCATCGCCAATTCCGCTAGCTGCGCCTTAACCACGTCGCCAAGCGTCACGATTCCGACCAGCTTGCCTTCTTCAACCACCGGCATGTGGCGAAAGCGGCCTTCGGTCATGCTGGCCATGATATCCTGAACAGTGGCCTGCCGCGTCGTCGTAATCAGGTCTTGAGTCATATAAGAACTGACTGGTTGGTTCAGGCACCCGCTCCCGCTTGCGGCCAGTTCCCGGACGATATCGCGTTCGGACAAAATTCCGGCTGCGGTCTGCCCACCATCCTCTGACACAACAACGGTACCGATACGTTTTTCAGCAAGAATCTTCGAAGCTTCTGAGACTGTCGCCGAAGGTTCGACCGTCACCACGCCTTCTGTTGCCTTGGATTTCAGAATGGCCTGTACGAGCATGAAGAACACCTCCGAAATAATAATCTTATTCCAAAGCGTTGCGCGATTGAGTCGACCTGTCAAGCATCGGCATCGGCTTCTAGCCGCGCAACTTCGTCACGGATGCCGTGCGTCAGGGCGTCGGCAAAGCGGTTTAACCGTTCGTTACGCTGGTCGCCCTGATGCCGCACAAGGTAGAAACTTCGGGTCAAACTTACTTGATCCGTCAGGATTTTCCGCAGGTTCCGGTGGAAGGGCAACGTGAAGTCATGGGCCACACCCACCCCGGTGCCAAGCGACACCTGACGCAGTTGAACCGAAACCGAATTCGATGCAAGCGCGACACGGTCAACGCCGATATCGTTGAGATAGTCCAGTTCGCGGTCAAAGATCATGTCCGGGATGTATCCAATCAACCTGTGGCCTTTTAGATCCGCGACAGAGTGAATGGGTTCTTGGCGCTCCAAGTAATCCAGTGTTGCCACGAGGTGCAATTTGTAATCGCTGATCCGTTTGACCAGAAGCTTTCCTGCGGTTGGTGCACTGACGGTCAATGCCATATCTGCTTCGCGCCGGGACAGGTTGATGATCCGCGGCAACGCCAGAATCTGGATATCAAGATCGGGGTTGGCATCGCTGATTTTCGCGCAAACCTGCGGCAGCAGATAATTCGCGCTGCCATCGGGCGCTCCGATCCGGATCTGACCGCTCAGCGATTTGGTCGAGCCTACCACAGCACCCGCTGCTGCACGCATTGCTTCTTCGGCCTGCAGGCCGTGATCCAACAGGCGCTCTCCCGCTGACGTCAGCACGTATCCCTGTTGGGACTTTGTGAACAGGGTTGCGTCCAACGTCGCCTCTAACCGGGCAATGCGCCGTCCAACCGTAGCCGGGTCGATCTTCAGGATGCGCCCTGCAGAAGACAGGCTTTCTTCGCGCGCGACCTCCAGAAAAACACGCATGTCATCCCAATTCGGGTTCATGTTCCACCTTTTGCATTTTTGCAAAGCTCTTTTGAGACATTGCCTCTGTTCGCAGAATTTTTGCAAGCCTATTGTGCGCTCAAATCTATCGGAGGAGCTATCGATGCAAGATCTGACCCACTTCCTGAATGGCGAGATGACCGCCGGAACCTCAGGTCGTTTCGACGACGTGTTCAACCCGGCAACCGGCGAGGTTCAGTATCGCTGCCCGATGGCCAGTGTTGCGGAAACCACCGCCGCCATCGAGGCTGCCGCTGCGGCGCAACCCGCCTGGGGCGCAACTAACCCACAGAAGCGTGCGCGCGTGATGATGGCCATGGTCGGCCTGATGAACCGCGACATGGACAAACTGGCCGAAGCACTGAGCCGCGAGCACGGCAAAACAATCCCCGATGCCAAAGGCGACCTGCAGCGTGGTCTGGAAGTGATCGAATACTGCATCGGCGCACCTCAGATGCTGAAGGGTGAATTCACCGACAGCGCGGGCCCCGGTATCGACATGTACTCGATGCGTCAGCCTCTGGGTGTTGTCGGCTCGATCATGCCTTTCAACTTCCCCGCCATGATGCCGCTGTGGCACGTTGGTCCGGCACTAGCCTGCGGCAACGCCGTGGTTCTGAAGCCTTCCGAGCGTGACCCCTCGGTACCGCTGATGCTGGCCGAACTGTTCGTCGAAGCCGGTCTGCCCAAGGGTGTCTTCCAGGTCGTCAACGGCGACAAGGAGGCCGTGGACACCATCCTCGACAGCGAGATCATTCAGGGCGTCAGCTTTGTAGGTTCTACCCCGATCGCACAGTATATTTACAGTCGCGCAACCGCCAACGGCAAGCGTGCACAATGCTTCGGCGGCGCCAAGAACCACATGATCGTAATGCCCGACGCGGATCTGGATCAGGCGGCTGACGCGCTGGTTGGTGCTGGTTTCGGCGCAGCAGGCGAACGCTGCATGGCGGTTTCGGTTGCTGTTCCGGTTGGTGAAGAGACCGCCGACGCGCTGATCGAAAAACTGATCCCGCGCATTGAAAAACTGAAGGTTGGCCCCTACACCGCCGGCGACGACGTGGACATGGGCCCCGTTGTTACCGCCGCTGCGAAAGAGCGCATCCTCGGCCTGATCAACTCAGGCGTTGAGCAAGGTGCCAAGCTGGTTGTCGACAACCGCGATTTCAGCTTGCAGGGCTATGAGGACGGCTTCTTTGTCGGCCCGCACCTGTTCGACCACGTCACGCCCGAGATGGACATCTACAAGCAGGAAATTTTCGGCCCTGTTCTGTCGACTGTCCGCGCTGGTTCCTACGAAGAGGCGATTGGCCTGGCAATGGATCACGAATACGGCAACGGCACTGCGATCTTCACTCGTGACGGTGACACCGCGCGTGACTTTGCCAGCCGGATCAACATCGGCATGGTCGGCGTCAACGTTCCAATCCCGGTTCCGCTGGCCTACCACACCTTTGGCGGCTGGAAGAAATCCATGTTCGGTGACCTGAACCAGCACGGTCCGGACAGCTTCAAGTTCTACACCCGCACCAAGACCGTCACCGCGCGCTGGCCCTCGGGCATCAAAGAAGGTGGCGAGTTCAACTTCAAGGCAATGGACTGATCCACTGCTGAATTCTGTATGAACCGAACCCGGCCTGTCACAGGCCGGGTTTTTTCGGCGAAGCGCCGCCAAAACAATCGATTTCACGATAAATTCAGCTTGCGCACCCTAGAAAATTGGCGCGATGGCCAATACTTTACAGCAAATTATTGCTCGAGCAGTTCCTGAACCGGAGGCCAATTTGTCAAATCCCCGCATGACTCGTCGCTCTGCATTGTTGGGCGCAGCGTCTCTTCTGGCGACGCCAGCCATTGTACGTGCGCAAAGCAGCGACGCATTCCCGACCGATGAAGAAGCGATTAGCACGCAACTGCCGGTCCGCCGCAACGTGTCGTCGTTCTCGCAACAGAACTGGCAGGATCACTTCGACCAGTTGGGCGTTGGTTGTCTGCTGGCCGACATCACCAGCCGCGCGGTTCACTATTGGAGTCCGGATGGAACCTACAAACTATATCCCAGCTCGGTACCTATGAGTGAAGAGCTGACAAAGCGCGGCTACACCAAGGTCGTACGCAAGACCGAAAACCCAAGCTGGACGCCAACTGCCAATATGCGTGAACGCGACCCGACCCTGCCGGCTCGCGTGGAAGGTGGTGATCCGGGTAATCCGCTGGGCACGCGTGCGATGTATCTGGGTTGGCCCGCTTATCTGGTGCACGGCACCCACGATACACGCAAGATTGGTCGCCAAAGCTCATCGGGATGTATTGGCCTGTATAATCAGCATGTAGAGGAACTGTATCCTCTGGTGCAGATCGGAACTCAAGTCAGACTGATCTGACGAACAAAACCCCGGCCATCAGGACCGGGGCTTTTTCTTTCGCGGGGGGGCGTTATTCTGGCAGGATTACTGCATCTACAACATGTATAACGCCATTGCTGGCTTCGATGTCGGCCTGCACGACCTTAGCGTCATTAACTTTAACGCCGTTCCGTGCATTTACACTCAGACGGTCGCCTTGCACGGTCAGAACCTTGGCCCGTTTACCGGCAATATCACCCGACATCACCTTGGCCGGAACCACATGATAGGTCAGGATTTCGACTAACTGATCCTTGTTTTCCGGCTGCAACAGCGTCTCGACAGTACCTTCCGGCAGCGCGGCAAAAGCCTCATCTGTCGGGGCGAAAACGGTGAATGGACCATCGCCTTTCAGCGTATCTACCAAACCCGCGGCTTGAACCGCAGCGACCAAAGTGTTGAACGATCCGGCCGATACTGCGGTGTCAACGATGTCAGCGGCCTGCGCCTTTACAGGTAGGGCAAGGGCTAGTGCGGCGGCGGCGCCCATGAATGTGCGGCGAAACATGGCTGTTGTCTCCTCTCCAGCTTGTTATGGAAAGAGTTACGGAGACTCAGCCAGCGCGGATCACTTTTCTTTTATTTGCACCCAGATACTTTGCGCACGGCCTTCCTTCAGAAATGGTAGTGCTTCAACCGCATCAGGACGAGACTGTTGCAAGTAATACCCGGGCCAAAGCATTGAATAGGCGCCGGATTGCAGCAAAACGTGCAACATGTACTGCTCCCCCCAACCCGGGCAGTCATAGAAGAACCGCTTGGGGTATTCATAGGGCAGAAAAACATCGTGGACATGGATCACCACACCCGGTTTCAGCGCCGGTATGATGCGGCAGAAAAGATGCGCAACGTCGTTGCTCATCCGAACTACATGGCTGGAGTCGACGAACAGAACGTCACCAGCCTCAAGCTGATCGAACAGCGCCGGGTCAACTTCCTCCAGCCGTTTCTGTTCGAAGTGATCAACAACATGCGCGATGTCGGCACGCGGATAGGGGTCAATCGCGGTGATGTGCGTGTCCAACCCGCCATCGGTAATCGCTTGACGCGTTACGCGGGTTGAGTTGCCGCAGCCGACTTCGATCACCCGCTTCGGTGCAAACCGCCGGATAATCAGGTACAGCGCGTCAGCGTCGGGGCTGTCATAGTAACCGTTGCCGATCTGATAGCCGGTCTGATTGCGTGCCGGGTCCTTTAGCGCCTCCAACGCCTCGGCATGTTGGCCGTACTCGGCAACAAACTGGCCGATACCGAACCCGTCCATCCCAGGTGACAAGGCATAAGCCGGGCGGGTCAACCCGCCTGCCCGTTCAAACGCCTCAAGCCGGGCGCGTTCGTCGTTTTCAACGGCCTTGTCGACCAGCTTCACCCCCAACTCATCCAGGGCCTCATTGATCTTGGGGAATTTTCTGGGTTTCACGAGCGGCTCCACTATCCTGTCGCTTGTTCCTTACCGCTGCTTGCCGGGCCTCTGCAAGGCGGGCTGCGTCAAACGCTTGGCAAAACAGGAATTTCCGTATTCACTGGTACGAACAAGTAAGCGAGGGCCGTTATGCAGCAAGAGTATACGCTGGGCATCGAAGAAGAGTATCTGCTGGTCGATCGCGACAGCCTTGAGCTTGCCGAAGCCCCTGCCGCCTTGATGGAGGCGTGCCAAGCAGATTTCGAAGGACAGGTCAGCCCCGAATTCCTGCAGTGCCAGATCGAGGTCGGCACCCGCCCCCACACGACGGTCAAGTCGGCCCGCGAGGACCTGAAACGCCTGCGATCCTGTGTGGCGGAACGCGCCGCCGAATATAACCTCGCCCCGATTGCGGTGTCCTGTCATCCATTCGCCGACTGGAAGAAACAGCACCACACCCGCAAGGATCGCTATGACGCGCTTCATCATGCGCTGGGCGGCGTCGCGCGGAGGATGCTGATCTGTGGGATGCATGTGCATGTAGGGGTCGAGGACCCTGCCCTGCGCGCCGACCTGATGCCGCAGCTTTCGTATTTCCTGCCGCACCTGCTCGCGCTGTCGACCTCTTCTCCTTATTGGAACGGAGAGGATACGGGGCTGTCCTCTTACCGCCTGACCGTGTTCGACAACCTGCCGCGCACTGGCCTGCCTCCGGTTCTGGCCAGTTGGTCTGATTACGAACGTACAACCGGCATTCTGGTGGAACTTGGCGTAATTGAGGATACGACGAAGATTTGGTGGGACCTGCGCCCGTCACACCGATTCCCGACGCTGGAAACCCGGATCATGGATGTACAGCCGCGGCTGGAACATACGCTGTCGCTGGCCGTTCTGGTACAGGCCCTGACCCGCATGTTATGTCGCCTGAAAGACCGAAACCTGCGCTGGCGGCATTACGACCAGTTTCTGATCGGCGAAAACCGCTGGCGCGCGCAGCGTTACGGCGTCGGCGAAGGTCTGATCGATTTCGGTGACCGCTCGATCAAACCTATGCCCGAACTGATGGGTGAACTCATGGGTATGTTGGCAGAAGATGCCGAGGCGCTGGGCACCATGACAGAGCTGGCTCGCCTGCAGCAGATTGCACAAACCGGCACCTCAGCCACGCGACAACGCCGCACATACGCCGAGGCCGTGGCAAAGGGCGACAATCCGGGCAAGGCGGTGGTCCGGCATCTGATCGAAGAATATCACATGGACCTTTGACATATCAGTGCGTGATTGCTGGCCCTGCAAAACTTCTGTAAGAATTCAGAAATAAACAGTCGTTCAATTCATTCGACAGCGTGGGAGGCAACCCTTGGATTTTGCACTGACAGAAGAGCAAACCGCGATCTTCGATATGGCCTACGATTTCGGGCAGGACAACATCGCACCCTACGCCCGCCAGTGGGAGGCCGACGGCACTATCCCCAAAGACCTCTGGCCCCAGATCGGAGAGCTGGGGTTCGGTGGCCTCTATGTCTCGGAAGACAGCGGCGGTTCGGGCCTGTCTCGTCTGGATGCCACATTAGTGTTTGAGGCACTTTCGATGGCCTGCCCGTCGGTCGCGGCGTTCCTGTCGATCCACAATATGTGCGCCAAGATGCTGGACAGCTTCGCCAGCGACGATCTGAAATCCCGCATCATGCCCGATGTGCTGAGCCTGAAAACAGTGCTCAGCTACTGCCTTACTGAACCCGGATCGGGCTCGGACGCTGCCGCGTTGAAAACCCGAGCGGATCGCACCAATGAAGGCTACACACTGAACGGCACCAAGGCCTTTATCTCGGGCGGAGGTTATTCTGACGCTTATGTCTGCATGGTGCGCACCGGTCAGGATGGCCCCAAGGGAATCTCGACGGTCTATGTTGAAGACGGCACCTCCGGCCTCACCTTTGGCGCGCTGGAACAGAAGATGGGCTGGAAAAGCCAGCCCACGGCGCAGGTGCAGTTCGACGACTGCAAAATCCCGGCAGGCAACCTTGTTGGCACTGAGGGCGACGGTTTCAAATATGCGATGATGGGGCTGGATGGCGGGCGGTTGAACATCGCCTCCTGCTCGCTGGGGGCCGCGCAGACCGGGCTGAACATGACCCTGCAATACATGTCGGAACGCAAAGCCTTTGGCCAATCCATCGACCAATTTCAGGCGCTGCAATTCCGGCTGGCCGATATGGAGATCGAACTGCAAGCCGCCCGCACCTTCCTGCGGCAGGCGGCTTGGAAACTGGATCAGGGCACACCAGATGCGACCAAATTCTGCGCCATGGCCAAGAAATTCGTAACCGAGACCGGGTCCAAGGTTGTGGACCAGTGTCTGCAACTGCATGGTGGCTACGGGTATCTGGCGGACTATGGAATCGAGAAACTGGTCCGCGATCTCCGCGTGCATCAGATTCTGGAAGGCACGAACGAAATCATGCGGGTCATTGTCGCCCGACAAATGCTTGCAGACCGCTGAGGAGCCCATGCCTGACATCGACATCCGTATCACTGGCCGCGCCGGGCGCATCACCCTGACCCGCCCCAAAGCACTGAACGCGCTGACCTATGATATGTGCATGGCGATCGACACGGCGCTGCGGAACTGGCGTGAAGACGACGCTGTGGATCTGGTGATCATGGATGCCGAGGGCGACAAGGCCTTTTGCGCAGGCGGAGACATTGCCGACCTCTACGCAACCGGCATCAAGGGGATTTACGATTACGGCCGCACTTTCTGGCGGGATGAATACCGTCTGAACGCGCTGATCTTTGAATACTCCAAACCGGTCGTCAGTTTCCTTCAAGGTTTCACTATGGGTGGCGGCGTTGGCATCGGCTGCCACGGCAGTCATCGCGTCGTTGGTGAAAGCTCTCGGATCGCTCTGCCTGAATGTTCCATTGGCCTGGTTCCGGATGTCGGCAGCACTTTGATGCTGGCGCTGGCCCCCGGTCGGCTGGGTGAGTATCTGGGCACCACCAGTCACCGAATGGGGCCCGGAGACGCCATCTTTGCCGGTTTCGCTGATCATTACATTCCCCTCGCCGAGTGGTCCGATCTGATTGAGATGCTCGAGGCATCGGGGGACACCGAGATGCTGCAGAAACACTCGGCGGTGCCACCCAAAAGCGAGTTGGAGCAACAGCAACCTGAGATCGATGCCAGTTTTGACGGTGAAACTCTCGGGGACATCCTGAACACCCTGACCCATTCCGATCACTCAGTAGCCATTGAGGCGCGCAAATTCATGGACCGTAATTCGCCTCTTTCCATGGCGTGTACGGTTGAGATGCTACACCGTTTGCGCACCCCCAGCCTGACACAGCGCAAAGCGCTGGAGTTGGAATACCGCTATACCTTCAGGGCAATGGAGCACGGAGATTTTCTGGAAGGCATTCGCGCCCAGATCATTGACAAGGACCGCACACCGCGCTGGCAGTTTGCCGATCAGGTCGTGCCAGCGGTCACTGTGTCAAAGATGTTGCAGCCACTGGGCAAAGACATGCTGACTTTTGAGGAGACATAAGAGATGAAAATCGGGTTTATCGGGCTTGGTAACATGGGCAACCCAATGGCCACCAACCTGGCCAAGGCCGGGCATGAGGTGACGGGTTTTGACATGGCCGATGTTGATGTTGCGGGCGTCACCATGGCCGGTTCGGGTGCCGATGCGGCCGCAGGTGCCGACATCGTCATCACGATGCTTCCGAACGGACAAATCCTGCGCGCAGTGGCAAATGAAATCATCCCTGTGATGCAGTCTGGGTCTGTTTGGATCGACTGTTCGACAGTTGACGTTGACAGCGCCCGCGTCGTTGCAGATCAGGCAAAAGAGGCCGGTGTCCTCGCGGTTGATGCTCCGGTCTCGGGCGGGATCGGTGGCGCGGCCGCTGGCACGCTGACCTTCATGGCCGGCGGCAGCGACGATGCCTTTGCCAAGGCCGAGCCCCTGTTTGACATCATGGGCCAGAAAGCCGTTCATTGCGGCGAATCCGGTGCCGGTCAGGCCGCGAAAATCTGCAACAACATGATCCTGGGCGTCACCATGATCGCCACTTGCGAGGCCTTTGCGCTGGCTGACAAACTGGGGCTGGACCGGCAAAAGATGTTTGACGTTGTCAGCACGTCGTCGGGCTATAGCTGGACGATGAATGCCTATTGCCCTGCCGCAGGCGTCGGCCCGACCAGCCCGGCGGATAACGAATACAAGCCCGGCTTTGCCGCCGAACTGATGCTGAAGGATCTGCGGCTCAGCCAACGGGCTGCGGAGAGCGCGGATGCGGACACGCCGATGGGTCAGGTTGCTACCGCGCTCTATGAGAAATTCGTCGAGGCCGAAGACGGGCTAGGAATGGACTTCTCGGCCATGTTGCCGAGGTTCGAAAAACGCGGACGAGGCTAAGAGCGGACCCCATGGGCGGCTTCCTGCCCATGGGGTTGACCCGCAGACCGGCTGCGGCCATCTATCCTTGGCCACAGTGTTCACGCGAAAGGAAGCAAGATGTCGCGCGTATTTACCATTTCGACGGCAATTCTGGCGCTTGCGCTCAGCTCTGGCATGACCATGGCCGGGAACGGCAAAGGCAAAGCCGGACACTGCCCGCCGGGTCTGGCAAAGAAAGCCGTGCCCTGCGTGCCGCCGGGACAGGTCAAAAACCTGTATCGTACGGGTGACTACATCAATCGGGACTATCGTTGGATCAACGATCCTTACCGCTATGGTCTGAACCGAGGCAGCTACATCCGTGCTGGCGACTATGTCTATCGCGTTGATCCGGACACACGAAAGGTGCTGAACCTGATCGGAGCGGTGGTCGACATCCTATACTGAGAATCGCGCCCCTATTCCGCCGCGACCCGCGCCCCATCCAGCATTTGTTTCAGATACCGGCCGGTATGACTGCGTTCGACGGCGGCCACATCCTCGGGCGTTCCGGTCGCCACGATCGCGCCCCCGCCATCACCGCCTTCGGGTCCGATGTCGATGATATGGTCGGCGGTTTTCACGACGTCCAGATTGTGTTCGATCACAACAACCGTGTTCCCCTGATCCACCAATTCGTGCAGCACTTCCAACAGCTTACGAACGTCTTCGAAATGCAGCCCAGTGGTCGGTTCATCCAAGATATACAGCGTCCGCCCTGTTGAACGTTTCGACAACTCCTTGGACAGCTTGACCCGCTGCGCCTCACCACCGGACAGTGTGGTCGCCTGTTGACCGACCTTGATATAGCCCAGACCAACTCGTGCCAATGCGTCCATCTTGTCACGGATCGACGGCACGGCCTTAAAAAACTCCTGCGCGTCTTCCACTGTCATATCAAGGACATCGGCGATAGACTTGCCCTTGAACTTGATCTCCAGCGTTTCGCGGTTATAACGCGCACCTTTGCAGGTTTCGCAGGTCACATAGACGTCGGGCAGAAAGTGCATCTCGATCTTGATGACACCATCGCCCTGACAGGCTTCGCACCGGCCACCTTTGACATTAAAACTGAACCGCCCGGGCTTGTAGCCGCGCGCCTTCGCCTCGGGCAGACCAGCGAACCAGTCACGGATTGGGGTGAAGGCCCCGGTGTAAGTCGCTGGATTCGAACGCGGAGTCCGCCCAATCGGGCGCTGGTCAATGTCAATGACCTTGTCCAGATGCTCCAGCCCTTTGATTGTCTCACAGGGCGCAGGTGTCTGCCGCGCACCGTTCAGGCGCATCGAGGCGGTTTTGAACAGCGTTTCAATCGTCAGGGTCGACTTACCGCCGCCGGACACGCCGGTCACACAGACGAACTTGCCCAGCGGAAAATCTGCGGTAACGTTCTTCAGGTTGTTCCCGGTCGCCTTGACCACCGAGACCTTTTTCTTATTCCCCTTGCGCCGTTTCGACGGAACGGAGATCTCGCGCGTACCGGCCAGATATTGACCGGTCATTGAGGCCGCGTCGGATGCGATCTGTTCGGGCGTGCCTTCGCTGACCACCTGTCCGCCATGTACACCGGCTCCGGGGCCGATATCGAAGACGTAGTCCGCCTCGCGAATGGCCTCTTCGTCATGTTCGACGACGATCACGGTATTGCCCTGATCGCGTAGGTTCTTAAGCGTGCCCAGAAGGCGATCATTGTCTCGCTGGTGCAGGCCAATCGAAGGTTCGTCCAGCACATACAGAACCCCGGTCAGGCCGGACCCGATCTGGCTGGCCAGACGGATACGCTGGCTTTCACCGCCAGAAAGAGTGCCACTTGAACGGGACAGCGTAAGGTATTCCAAACCCACATTATTCAGGAAACCCAGACGTTCGCGAATTTCTTTCAGAATCGCTCGCGCAATCTCGTTCTTCTGAACGCTAAGATGGTTCGGCGCATCCTCAACCCAGGCCAAAGCCTCTTTGATCGACATCTGCACAACCTGCCCAACATGCAGACCAGCGATCTTAACCGCCAGAGCCTCTGGACGCAGGCGATACCCTTCGCACGAGCCACACGGTCGGTTGTTCTGGTAGCGTTCAAACTCTTCCCGAATCCAAGCACTGTCGGTCTCGCGATAGCGCCGCTCCATATTGGGGATCACGCCCTCAAAGCTGCGGGTGACCTGATAGACCCGTCCACCTTCGTCGTAACGGAACTGGATTTCCTCGTCGCCCGACCCACGCAAGAAAACCTGCTGCACTTTCGCGGGCAAGTCTTTCCACGGCGTGTTCTTGTCAAACTTGTAGTGGCGCGCAATGGCCTCGATTGTTTGCAGGAAATAGGGCGACTTGCCTTTGCGCCACGGGGCCAAGGCTCCGTCATAGAGTTTCAACGTCTGGTCCGGCACCACAAGCCGTTCGTCAAAGAACAGCTCGACGCCCAGCCCGTCGCAGTCCGGACAGGCCCCGAACGGCGCGTTGAACGAAAAAAGGCGCGGTTCGATCTCGGGGATCGTGAACCCGCTGACCGGACAGGCGAAATTCTCGCTGAAGGTAATGCGTTCGGGGTCACCCTCACGCGGTGCGGTTTCCAGAATCGCAATGCCATCCGCCAAATCCAGAGCGGTCCGCAGGCTATCGGCCAGACGTGTCTCCATCCCTTGCCGAACGACCAGACGATCAACAACGACGTCGATATCGTGGCGGAATTTCTTGTCCAGCGTGGGCGGCTCGTCGAGTTCATAGAACTCACCATCCACCTTCACGCGCTGAAAACCCTGCTTGCGGAGTTCAAGGAACTCTTTTTTGTATTCCCCCTTCCGGTCCCGCACGATGGGCGCCAGAAGGTAGCCGCGCGTTCCCTCCTCTTCGCCCTTGATGCGGTCAACCATGTCTTGCACCTGTTGCGCCTCAATCGGCTGACCGGTGGCGGGGCTGTAGGGCGTGCCCGCACGGGCAAACAGCAGACGAAGATAGTCGTAAATCTCGGTGACCGTACCAACGGTTGAGCGTGGGTTCTTCGACGTGGTTTTCTGTTCGATCGAAATCGCCGGAGACAGGCCGCTGATGTGATCCACATCCGGCTTTTCCATCATGTCTAGGAACTGGCGCGCATAGGCCGATAGGCTTTCGACATAACGACGTTGACCTTCAGCATAGATCGTATCAAAGGCCAACGAAGACTTGCCCGAGCCTGACAACCCGGTGATCACAACCAACTGGTCGCGCGGGATATCCACGTCGATTCCCTTGAGGTTATGCTCGCGCGCGCCGCGCACCTCAATATTCTTAAGCTCAGCCATTTTGGCCCCCAACACACAAGTGTCCTAGAAATAGGCGAGCCACACCGAGTCTCCAACAGAAAAGTTAGAACAAAGTGTGAACTACCGGATTATTGCCGACATCTCCTGACATCAAAACCCCGAAACAAAACATGGCCCCAAAAAGGGGTGGAAATTTCATCGCTTTCGGAAGGAAATGGCGCGGTTGACGGGGCTCGAACCCGCGACCCCCGGCGTGACAGGCCGGTACTCTAACCAACTGAGCTACAACCGCGCATCTATTTCATGGCCTTTATCCTGGACCAAGGATGGCAGCGATGGCGCGGTTGACGGGGCTCGAACCCGCGACCCCCGGCGTGACAGGCCGGTACTCTAACCAACTGAGCTACAACCGCCCGCTGCCCGTTCGTTGCTGAACGTTGGGGTGTATTATGGCTACGCTCGGGCAGCGTCAAGCGGCGTTTTGAAGTTTTTTCCGAATTCGCGAATTTTCCCTGACGAGAGGCAACTACGTACCGGTCTGAGTTGCACCAATATCCCCAGGTGCCGTGCATTTCCGGCGACGCTGAAATACCTCGCCCCCTATTCAACCTTCGAATGTGTCACCGACGCAACAGCACAGTGAAATTGCTGCGACGCAATACACATCCCCAATACTGAAATGTAGTGCTGCACCCGCAAAGTGTTCTCATTTAGACACTTTGCAAAACAATAAAACAAACGGAGAAGAAACGTGAAAAACGTGTTTATTTACTGCATGTTGACCGCATCTATTTCAACTACGGCGGCCCATGCAGTAGAGGTAACTGGTGGTTATCTGGATTTGGGGTACTCGACTTTTACAGACAGTGACTTTGGAAATTCATTCAACCTCAACGGGTCTGGCGAATTGGCCTTCTCACGCTCATTCAGCACGCAATTGGACCTTGGCGGGTATCGTTTTCAGGACGCCGACGAAAACGCGTCCAGCTGGACCCTGCATGCCAATTTGCACACAAGCGTTAGCGCTTCTCTTGGCGCCTACTATGGGCGTGACTACGTAGATGGACCAGACCTTGAATTCTATGGTGTCGAAGCCGGTTTTGACGCCGGGCCAGCCGAAGTCGAGGCATATCTCGGTCGTCAGCAAGTGGTCGATTTTTCTGATGTTGATGGAACGCTCTTTGGTATCGCCGTTTCGACGGACGTTAGCGACCAATGGCAGTTCACTCTCAGCTATGACTTGATAGACAACCTCTACGGCCTGCTCGACTATGACCTCTACACGATTGGTGCAGACTACTACGTGAGGGAAAACGCCATGATCTATGGAAATCTTGGGTTTGCTCATATTTCGACCCCTATCGCGTCTGGTAGCTCAAACGAAGCTTATGTCGCCGTGGGGGTTCGCATGAACCTCGGCAACAAACGCGGCACGACCTTTAGCCGACGTGGCGTTGTAGACAAGCTTCCGGGCCTCTAACCTGCTGTCATGGGGTAGTTCCCAACGCAAACTGCATTTGCGGCAACTGCAAGTGCCGCGTTTTTCCGGTCGACAAATCTGTCGGCCGGCCTCTTGCGCAGGCTGAGGACTCTCTGTAATACGCCGCCTTACGGGTGATTAGCTCAGTGGTAGAGCGCTTCGTTCACATCGAAGATGTCAGGAGTTCAAATCTCTTATCACCCACCATCACTTTCGCAATTGTTGAGCGCCACTAATTTGGTTCGCAGGTCTGAAAAGACGGCAATTGACCTGACGCTCGAAAAAGAACCTCGCTGTTTCGGCCATTTTGATCATTACGTTGGGCAACTTGCGTTTACTCAGAGACCGAGCTACGGCTATGCCCAATACTCTGTGAGCCAAACGAGCAGGTTTATTGAAGACGATCATTCACATTGGAATGCCTAAGACAGGCAGTACGGCGCTCCAAAAGGCCCTTTGCGGTGCACGCAAAGAGTTGGCCAAAAATGGTGTGCTATATCCAATTCAAGGCAAACAAGTGAACCACGGGCTGCTTGCTGGTGCAGTTCGCCCTTATGAGGTTGCTCCGAGACGTTTTCGAAGATTTTCGGAACAAGAACTCAACTCACGCGTTGAGGTTTTTCTTGAAAAATTGAAAAGTCAGATTTCAGGGCACGATTCTGATCTTTTAATTCTCTCTTCCGAATACCTATGGCCTGTGGGTCAATACCATGCCGGGCTGGAAAAGCTCCGGTTTTTGCTGAAGCAGGTCGGAATCGAAAATCCGGAATTCGTCGCGTATGTCAGGGGGCCATCCAGCTACTATTTGTCCGCTACTCAGCAGCGTTTAAGAGCATCCTCTACGTTTCGACAGCCCGGAAACTACAACATAACTGCCAATCTTGACGCATATTCAGAGTTTTTCTCGAATTCGCAATTCTCCGTTCGCTTGTTCAACCGCGAAGCTTTGGTCGGCGGCGACATTATTTCTGACTTTATGTCGCTGCATAGGCCAGACCTGCAGGGAATCGTATCGAAGGCCGCAAAAAAAATCTCGACCAATGAATCGCTGTCTGCTGAAGGAATGGTGTTGATGCAGCAGTTTCGAAGGCATTTCTACGCGGACCAAGATGACCGAATTAACAAGCAAACACTAAGGTTCATTAATCAGTTACGCCGTGTAGAGAAGAGGTTAAACCTGCCTCGTCCCATGCTTCGACCTGAGGTCGCCGAATATACAGATTATTCAGGCACTGGGCCATTAGACCTACGAGATCGCTATGGCATCGTTTTCCCGAATCTAGACTATAGCCGCCTTGAGAGAGGTGAGTTCGCTAAAAAGCCTCAGGTCGGAGATGACGTTCAGGACGTTGTACAAGTAAGCGATGAACAACTGGAGCAGATGGTAAGCCGCCTTTTGCAGACCTATCTCAGTTTAAATCCCACCCTTAGAAAATGGTTGCGATCCTTGCCTTTTGGTAAAACGGCTTAATCCACTTTAGCCAATTTCAGAACGTCGCGCAGATAGGTCGATCATTTCTTGAGCAACCGTGATACACGGCAGCAGGAACAAGCCTATTCAAAATCTAAGGTTACACCTTTTGCAGCTGAAAAACGCAAGAAAGCAAATGTGATAGATGAATGACGGGGCTGTCGCCCCGTCTCTCCCATTTCAGATCAATGCGCAGTTGCCGAAGGCAAAGCGTCCTCAGACGCCTTAGCAGCGGCCGCCGCGGCTTCTTCCGCAGCCTCGTCCCACTCAATCGGCTCAGGCTTGCGCACGAGAGAATGTTCCAGAACCTCCGAAACGTGTTTGACCGGAATGATTTCCAGTCCCTCTTTCACGTTATCCGGAATTTCTGCCAGATCTTTCTCGTTTTCTTCGGGGATCAGAACCGTTTTGATTCCACCGCGCAGCGCTGCCAGCAGCTTCTCTTTCAGCCCGCCAATCGGCATTGCATTGCCGCGTAGCGAAACTTCACCGGTCATTGCGATATCCTTGCGCACGGGAATCCCGGTCAGCACCGACACGATCGAAGTGACCATTGCCAGACCGGCACTCGGGCCGTCCTTTGGCGTCGCCCCATCCGGAACGTGGACGTGGATATCCAACGTGTCGAACTTCGGCGGCTTCACCCCGATCCGGGGCGAGATTGACCTGACATAAGACGAAGCCGCATCGATGGATTCCTTCATCACGTCGCCCAGCTTACCAGTGGTCTTCATCCGCCCCTTGCCGGGCAGTTTCAGCGCCTCGATATGCAACAGGTCGCCACCGACCGACGTCCACGCCAGGCCGGTGACAACACCGACCTGATCGTCCTGTTCGGCCAGACCATAACGGAACTTGGGCACGCCCAGGAACTCATCAAGATTGTCGGGCGTCACAGTGACCTCTTCCGCCTGCTTCTTGATGATCTTGGTCAGCGATTTCCGCGCCACCTTGGCGATTTCACGCTCGAGGTTCCGCACGCCCGCCTCGCGGGTGTAAGTGCGGATGATTTTCTGCAATGCCTCATCGGTGAGTTCAAATTCCTTGGCCTTCAGACCATGGTTTTTGACCTGCTTGCCGATCAGGTGCTGCTTGGCGATCTCGCTCTTTTCCTCTTCGGTGTAACCGGCCAGAGGGATGATCTCCATCCGGTCCAGCAGAGGCCCAGGCATGTTGTAACTGTTTGACGTGGTCAGGAACATCACGTTGGACAGGTCATATTCGACTTCCAAATAGTGATCCATGAACGTGCTGTTCTGTTCCGGGTCCAACACCTCAAGCATGGCTGAGGCCGGGTCACCACGGAAGTCCTGCCCCATCTTGTCGATCTCGTCGAGCAGGATGAGCGGGTTCGTGGTTTTCGCCTTTTTCAGTGCCTGGATGATCTTACCAGGCATCGAGCCGATATAGGTCCGACGGTGACCCCTGATCTCGGATTCATCACGTACACCACCCAACGAGATGCGGATAAACTCGCGCCCCGTGGCCTTGGCAACCGATTTCCCCAGCGATGTCTTACCCACACCCGGAGGGCCAACAAGGCACAGGATTGGGCCTTTCAGCTTTTTCGAAC
Organism: Ruegeria sp. CH8; assembly: GCF_056536985.1. Classification (NCBI taxonomy): domain Bacteria; kingdom Pseudomonadati; phylum Pseudomonadota; class Alphaproteobacteria; order Rhodobacterales; family Roseobacteraceae; genus Ruegeria; species Ruegeria sp. CH8. The sequence goes on from NZ_JBQFQR010000001.1 coordinate 188,100, forward strand.
GCTGCTGTACCGCGAGGTATTCGACGATCCGTTCTTTGACCTTCTCAAGCCCATAGTGATCAGCGTCCAGAATGTCCTGCGCGCGACCCAAATCCTTTTTGACGCGGGACTTGGTGCCCCACGGCAGCGACAGGATCCAGTCCAGATAGTTGCGCACGACGGTGGCCTCAGCCGACATCGGGCTCATGTTACGCAACTTTTTCAGCTCGCCTTCAGCCTTTTCGCGCGCCTCTTTCGACAGCTTGGTCTCATTGATCTTGGCTTCCAGCTCGGCGACTTCGTTGCTGCCATCCTCACCATCGCCAAGTTCCTTCTGAATGGCCTTCATCTGCTCATTCAGATAATACTCTCGCTGCGTCTTCTCCATCTGGGATTTGACGCGGGTCTTGATCTTTTTCTCGACCTGCAGAACGGACATTTCACCCTGCATCAGGCCATAGACCTTCTCAAGCCGCTCACTGACTGAGAGCGTTTCCAGCAGTTCCTGCTTTTGCTCTACCTCAATGCCCAGATGGCCTGACACAAGGTCGGCCAGCTTAGCAGGCTCGGTGGTTTCACCGACGGCTGTCAGAGCTTCTTCGGGGATGTTCTTGCGGACTTTGGCATAACGCTCGAACTCATCCGCGACGGTGCGCAGAAGCGCTTCGGTCGTCGTGACATCGCCCGGAATTTCGGTCAGATACTCGGCGCGGGCTTCGAAAAACTCTTCGTTTTCAAGAAATTCGGTAATCTGCACGCGCGCCTGCCCTTCGACCAGCACCTTTACGGTGCCATCGGGCAGCTTCAGCAATTGCAGAACATTGGCCAGAACGCCGGAACGGTAAATACCGTCAATGGCCGGATCATCATCACCGGGGTCAATCTGGCTGGACAGCAGAATCTGCTTGTCGTCCTGCATCACTTCTTCCAGTGCGCGGACGGATTTTTCCCGACCCACGAACAGCGGCACGATCATATGTGGGAACACCACGATATCGCGCAGCGGAAGTACGGGGTATGAGGAATTCAGAGGCTCTTGCATGCTCAATCCTTATCGTTGGCAAGATGGCTCCGGTCCCTGAATAAGGCAACGCTTGGCCATCTCCTGTCTTGGACGATAAAGGTGGGGCCTCATCGCCCTTTTTCAACCTTACCGTCGTTTATCGCGTTTCAGAATGACCCGAGGTTTTCCGGACTGCAAGGCGTCCGGTGGACATATCCACCGATTTTAAAAAAACATACCAACCGAGTTGAAAAAGCGCGCGCTAGAACACCCTTTGGACCGCGCGGGACAGGAAAAAGCCGTGACCGTCTTGATTCCTACACTCCAACCCCTTTTTCGAGGAATGGCAGGTGAACCCACCAAATTCTCCGGTTACGCCATATTCGGCCCTGCTGAATCCGTCGCGATTTCGGTTGAGCGGTTGGCACATCATCTGAACCGGTCCGGTATTCAACATGAAGAAATCATGCCCCCAATCCGACTGGCAATCCGCAGGGCGCGGCATGGCGGGGGTGCCCCGGCGTTCAATAATGGTGCAGTAAATGTCCGATCCATTCAGTTCTTGCCCGACCGAGCATTGGATGTTTTCGGACGGCGTTTCAAACGTCCAGACATCTGCATGAGAGACTGACGTTAACAATGCGAAAAAGGCTGAAAAAAGCACAAATCGAGGCATAAGAACCACCAATATAAAACCTGAAACTGACTTGATTAATCTGAGCCTAAACTAGCAAGACAACAGCGTTTTGTCACCAACGGTCCGCTTGTCAGAGCGGCTCGATATCTCCCTGCGCCCGCTGCGCGTGGAACTCGGCCTGCCATGCTTCGAACGTACCCGCCGCGATGGCATCACGCATGCCCTGCATGATTTCCTGAAAGTAATGCAGGTTGTGCCAGGTCAGCAGCATGCCCGAGATCATCTCGTTCGAGCGGAACACATGGTGCAGATACGCGCGGGAATAGTTCGAACAGGCCGGGCATGTGCAATGCTCGTCCAACGGGCGCGGATCATCGGCGTGGCGGGCGTTTTTGATGTTCACGACACCATGCCGGGTAAACACCTGCCCTGTGCGGCCTGAACGTGAAGGCAGCACGCAATCCATCATGTCGATGCCGCGCGCAACGGCGCCCACGATATCGTCGGGTTTGCCAACGCCCATCAGGTAGCGCGGCCTGTCGACCGGCAGGAAATCGGGGGCGTAGTCGAGGCAATCGAACATGGCCTCCTGCCCCTCGCCCACGGCCAGACCACCGACAGCATAGCCTTCGAACCCGATCTGCTTGAGCGCCTCGGCGCTTTCCTCGCGCAGGTCCTGTTCCAAACCGCCTTGCATGATGCCGAACAATGCATGGCCCGGGCGATCTCCGAACGCTTCACGCGACCGCTCGGCCCACCGCATCGACAGGCGCATCGACTCGGCGATGCGATCCCGATCCGCAGGCAAGGCTGGGCATTCATCGAAACACATGACGATGTCCGAGCCCAGCAGACGCTGGATCTCCATCGACCGCTCGGGCGTCAGTTCATGCTTGGACCCGTCCACGTGAGATTTGAAGGTCACGCCTTTTTCGGTCAGTTTCCGAAGCCCGGCCAGCGACATGACCTGAAATCCACCCGAGTCTGTCAAGATCGGACGTTTCCAATTCATGAACTTGTGCAAACCGCCCAATCGGTCGATGCGTTCCGCCGTGGGCCGCAGCATCAGGTGATAGGTGTTGCCCAATAGGATATCCGCCCCGGTGGCGCGTACGCTTTCTGGCATCATCGCCTTGACCGTCGCCGCAGTACCCACAGGCATAAAGGCGGGCGTCCGCACCTCGCCACGCGGTGTATTGATCACGCCGGTTCTGGCCTTGCCGTCGGTGGCTTTCAGGTCAAAAGAAAAACGCTCGGTCATGGGGTTGCCTCGGGGTCGCTGAAACGGGTGGGATGTGCCTGATCTGTCGGACCATTGCAACCCGTCAGGGCAGTGACGCGACGCGCTCTGTAAACAGATGCACGACCCCTGCCCCGTCCACATCCCGGCACACGCGGATCGCGGGCCGGGACAGATCGGGACGGGTCGCGCCCATCTCTGGCCCCTCAGTCACCACGCTCAGGCCGGTTTCAACCATCTCGAACATCGGCTCGTGTGTGCAGGCAATCACCGCAGTTGAATCGTGCAGGCCGCAGCCTTCCAGCCCGCCGACCTCTTTGTAGAAATTCAGATAGAACTTTGAGATATCGCGCAGAAACCCACCCATATCTTGGGACCTTTTGGCCAGCGCCTCGAAATCGGCGGTTTCATAGAGGGTTTTCAACGTCACATCTAACCCCACCAGAATGGTTTCCGGCGGCGCGGCAAAGACAATATCGGCGGCCCGGGCGTCGTGGTAGATATTGGCCTCAGCGTGTGGATTCACATTGCCGGGACAAAAAACCGCGCCACCCATGACAACCAACCGACTGATATTGAGAGCAAACTCAGGGTCTAACTGCATCGCCAGCGCGACATTAGTCAACGGGCCAACCACACAGACGACCAACTCGCCTTTTTGGCGGCGCGCCGTATCAACCAGAAACTCGGCCGCAGACATATCGTGGTTTGCGCCGATTTCAGGAATTTCACTAATGTCGCCAAAGCCCTCTGGGCCGTGCACGTGTTCGGACGGGGCGTGATGACTCTGCCCCAGCGCGTGTGAGGCACCCTCGGCCACCGGAGCGTCCAGGCCCAGTTTATCCAACAAAAACCGTGCATTGCGGCTGGACTGATGTACATGGGTGTTGCCGAACACCGTGGTTAGCCCAATCAGGTCAATTTCGGGCGCGGCAACGGCATAAGCAATCGCCATGGCATCGTCGATGCCGGGGTCTGTATCGAGGATCAGTTTCATCCCTGCCCGATACCGCAAACACGATAGGATGCAAAGCGGTCACATTCCGTAACATCCAACTTGCATCCGTAACTTCATAGATTTGCTTCTATGATCTTTCACCCCATACCAGAATTGAAATCGGGCGACTCAATCCCCACATGTATACTATAGTACACAATAAAAGAGGACAGATATGATAGGCATTAACGAAGACCAGATTATTGGATTGTTGACGTCAAACATCATTTATTTGCTGGCAGCGGTTTTGATCATCGTTGTCATTTTCAAGGGCATCAAGATCGTTCCGCAATCTGAGAAATACGTGGTCGAACGGTTCGGACGCCTGCACTCGGTGCTTGGTCCGGGCATCAACTTTATCGTTCCTTTTCTGGATGTTGCCCGCCACAAGATATCCATCCTTGAGCGCCAGTTACCAAATGCAACGCAGGATGCGATCACCAAAGACAACGTTTTGGTGCAGATCGACACCTCGGTGTTTTACCGCATTCTCGAACCTGAAAAGACGGTGTATCGTATTCGTGACGTAGATGGTGCGATTGCGACAACCGTGGCTGGTATCGTTCGGGCGGAAATCGGTAAAATGGATCTGGATGAGGTCCAATCGAACCGTGCGCAGCTGATCACCCGCATTCAGGAAAGCGTCGAAACCGCCGTTGATGACTGGGGCATCGAAGTGACCCGCGCCGAGATTCTGGACGTGAACCTGGATCAGGCAACCCGTGACGCGATGTTGCAACAGCTGAACGCCGAGCGCGCCCGCCGCGCACAGGTGACCGAAGCTGAAGGCCAGAAGCGTGCAGTTGAACTCAGCGCCGATGCCGAGTTGTATGCCGCCGAGCAAACCGCAAAGGCCCGCCGCATCCAGGCCGAGGCTGAGGCTTATGCAACCGGCGTCGTTGCTAAGGCGATTCAGGACAACGGCATCGAGGCCGCGCAGTACCAGGTTGCCCTGAAACAGGTCGAGGCACTGAACGCCTTGGGCAATGGCACCGGATCGCAAACCATCGTTGTGCCCGCCAACGCGCTTGAGGCCTTTGGCGATGCCTTCAAGATGCTGAGAGGAGGAAAATAATGGCCGATCCCTTCTGGCTGACCTGGTGGATCTGGCTGGCCGCAGCGCTGGCGCTTGGGATTCTCGAGATTGTCCTGCCCGGATTTATCTTTTTGGGCTTTGCAATCGGGGCAGCCATCACCGGGTTGCTTCTGGTCATCCCGGGAATGGTACCCTCGCTGCCGGTTTTGTTGCTGATTTTCGCGGCATTGTCCTTGATCGCGTGGTTGGTGCTGCGGCGTGTCTACTCCCTGCCCCATTGTCAGGTGAAAACCTTCCGGCACGACATCAATGACTAAGACATGCAGGCGCCCCTCAGGGGGCGTCATTGCACCTCTGGACGCTGCCTCAGGCTTTCCCTATATAATTGCTCAGGAACCAGACCCGAGGCACGAATGACTCATCCGAGTGAACATCTGGAAGGCACACCGCTGATTGCGCCTTCGTCCATTGAGCATCCCCTGTACGACGCAGTGGTAGAAGCCTGCCGTACGGTCTTTGACCCTGAAATACCGGTCAATATCTACGATCTGGGTTTGATCTACACGATAGACATCACGCAGGAAAACGCGGTGAAGGTCATCATGACGTTGACTGCCCCAGGTTGTCCGGTTGCCGGGGACATGCCCGGATGGATCGTCGAAGCGATTGAACCCGTCGCAGGTATCAAGGAAGTTGACGTCGAACTGACATGGGAACCGCCCTGGGGCATGGAGATGATGTCAGACGAGGCGCGACTGGAACTTGGCTTTATGTAAGCCTGGCGAAATAACCCCCTGTCGCAAAAGATTTATCTTTCTGTTACTAACCCGTCGGAAAACCGTTACCAACTCTGGGAATAGTCCTGGCGTGCTGTTATTTGCATCCCATTGCGCCACAGCACAGGCCGGGAGGATTTTCACGTCCCCCATGGTCCCCGGCCGGACGACATGAATAAGAGACCGCTCTTGCCCGGGAGCGGTCTTTTCTTATTGTATTGAAAGGGTTACTGAACGCCACACTCAGACTTGATTTTAGCGGCACGCTCATCCAGCGCATTTACATAATCGCCGGCTAACATGGACAGCCTCTTGTTTTCAGTGCCGGTCACCAATCCCAAAAGCGCCCCGGCGGGAGTAAGGGCAGCTACACTTTCAAGCTGTTGATCCTGCGCGTGTTTTTTCTCGGCCGCAATCGCGCGTAAATCACCTTCCGCGGTGGCGCAATTGACCGGATGCGTTTTTTGCGCAGTTTCGGCCAACGCCGCACCTGCAGCCAGCGCAAGAATAGACGCCAATACTATGTTTTTGCGCATAACTTTGCCTTTAACCATCCCACCTCACCTTATTCCAGACCGTCTGAAAACCGATACGCTCAGCTAAGGTCACCTGCTTTCAAAAGGCAAGCACCATTCCTTGGACGGCAGAAAAGTTAGGTAAGCAGCACTGCTATGCCTTGAGCCATCGCCCTGTCAGCACTAAATTGGGATTTACGCGCGACAACGGAGATCACAATGTTCGGCATTCCCGGCAAACAGGCCGTGACTATGACGCCCAAAGCGGCAGAGCAGATTGTCCGCCTGATGAAATCAGGTGGTCACGCTGGCTTGCGCATTGGAGTCAAAAAAGGCGGTTGCGCCGGCATGGAATACACCATGGACTATGTCGATCAGGCTGACCCGAATGACGAGGTCGTCGAACAGGACGGCGCGCGGGTCATAATCGCACCGATGGCCCAGATGTTCCTGTTCGGGACTGAGATCGATTATGAAGTCTCTCTGCTGGAATCGGGTTTCAAGTTCCGCAACCCGAACGTTGTCGATGCCTGCGGTTGCGGCGAGTCGATCAAGTTCGACGAAGGGCTGACGCCCCAATCCTAAGATGCCTGAAGGTGGACGTAGGTCTCATTGAACCGGCGCGTCAGATGATCGCCGGCGCGAATGGTCTTATCAGAGTTCGGCGGTGCCACATTGGTATCGTAGGACGGGTTGAAAAACAGCGGCACGGACAGGCGTTCCTGCGAACCTCCCACAACGCGGTGTAGAGTGGCCTTGACTTGACCCGCCGTCCAGAACTCCAGCATTTCACCAAAATTGATGATGAAGGTCTCCGGCGCGGCCTCGACCTTTGCCCAGCTGTGGTCGGGCATCCGAACTTCAAGCCCCGAGGTGCCGTCAGTCGCCAGCAGGGTCAGACAGCCGTAATCCGTATGGGCACCGATGCCAAAGTCGCGCTCTCCGGCCCAATCCGGGCGTTGCGGATAGAAATTGCCGCGCAACAACGCCATCGGAGTATCAAACGCGGTGTCAAAGCTATTCTCTTCGCGCCCCAGCGCAACGGCAATCGCGCGCAGAACCCGCATCGCAACCGCGCAGGCATCCGTGTAATAGGTCTGGATCGTGCCCTTGAACGCGGTCGGACGATCCGGCCACAGGTTTGGGGCATACACACCCAGATCCGCAGCCGCATATGGGCTGTTCGCAGGCAATTCATAACCGCAATCGAACACCTCTTTGAAATCGGGGTTCGCTTCTGGATCAACCTGCTCGGATCGCGACGCGCCCCAGCCGCGATTGGATCCGGTCAGAGCCATATCAACCCGTTTCTTCTCGACCTCTGGCAGATGAAAGAACTCACGATACGCGCCCAAAACCTGACGCACACGGTCACTATCCAGCCCGGTATTTGAGACGGTCAGAAAACCCACCTCACCCACCGCGCGCAGCAGCTTGGCAAGTTCGACTGGATCACGTTGGTCCAGCTTTGTCAGATCAAGGTTGTCGATCATACGCCCGTTCCTTTCCGCGCGCGGACACTGCCGTTTTGCAGCCCGCTCTGCAACCGGAATTGTCAGCCCGGGCTGGCGGTGCTATCGGGTTTGAAGAACAACTATACTTCAGGGAGATTGGGACATGCGGCGTAAGCTGGCGGCTGGCAATTGGAAAATGAACGGAACCACGGCGGCACTGAGCGAATTGGAGGCTCTGGTCCGCGCATTCCCCAATCCAACTGTAGACGTTCTGATCTGCCCACCTGCCACCCTTCTGCACCGAGCGGCTGAGTCTGTGCGTGACACGGGAATCACAGTCGGCGGTCAGGATTGCCATGCGGCGACGTCTGGCGCACACACCGGCGATATCAGTGCGGACATGCTGTTGGACGCCGGTGCAAACGCAGTCATTCTAGGCCATTCCGAGCGCCGTGAAGATCACGGCGAACAGAACGAAGATGTACGTGTCAAGGCCCGCGCCGCAATGGAAGCCGGTCTGAAGGCTATCATCTGCGTCGGAGAGAGCCTGGAACAGCGCGAGGCCGCCAATACTCTGGACATCATCGGCGGCCAGATGTCAGGCTCGATCCCCGACCAGTCGACCGGTGAGAACCTAGTCGTCGCCTATGAACCCATCTGGGCCATTGGCACCGGCAAGGTACCCACGCTGAACGAAATCGGAGAGGTTCACGACTTTATCCGTACCCGCCTGGAACGGCGTTTTGGTGAAGGCGTCGGTCGGTCCGTGCGTTTGCTCTATGGCGGCTCCGTCAATCCGTCGAACGCAGAAGATATATTTGGCGTTTCGAACGTCGACGGTGCGCTGGTCGGCGGTGCCAGCCTGAAGGCGCAGGATTTCTCTGGCATCATCAACGCCCTGCAAAAGGCCTGAGTACACGCTCAGGCCAGTTTCATTGTCACCAGACCGGTCACGATCAGAATCGCCGCGATAATACGCGCGGCGTTTACTGTTTCGCCCAACAGCATGATGCCGACCAGAAACGCGCCCACCGCGCCGATTCCCGTCCAAATAACATAGGCCGTGCCCAGCGGTAGCGTCCGCATTGCCATGGCTAACAAGCCGAATGATCCGATCATAGACACGCCCATGATGACGGTCGGCCAAAGCCGGGTGAAACCGGCGGATTGCTTCATTGCAACGGCCCAAACGATTTCCAGCAGGCCAGCGAGTAACAGAAATATCCAGGACATAAGGACACCTCATTGACGTTCGGGTCGTCCCGAATGATCACCCGGTATGGGGAGGTCGTCCTCAGCCTTTAACGTGGGAATGCGAGGCGAATCTTCAAGTGGCCTACAAAGAAAAAGGCCGGGCAGATCGCGCTGCCCGGCCTGAACGCAGGATACCCCTGCTAGTTCGTTACAATTTCTGGCCCCATGAAGGTGTTGGGCAGGAACGTCGATATCCACGGGATATACGTCACCATGATCAGGAAGACGAACAACACCGCCAGGAACGGCAGCGCCGCCTTTACGACGCTCATCATCGGCATCCCGGCCACGCCCGAGGTCACGAACAGGTTCAAACCAACCGGAGGCGTAATCATCCCGATCTCCATGTTCACCACCATGATGATACCCAGATGAATCGGGTCGATGCCCAGTTCGATGGCAATCGGGAACACCAGCGGCGCGACGATCACCAACAGGCCCGAGGGCTCCATGAACTGACCGCCGATCAGCAGGATCACGTTGACAACAATCAGGAAGGTCACCGGCCCCAGCCCCGCCGACAGCATGGCGTTCGCGATATGTTGCGGCACCTGTTCGTCCGTCAGCACGTGTTTGAGGATCAGCGCGTTGGCAATCACGAACAGCAGCGTGACGGTCAGTTTACCAGCCTCGAACAGCGTGTGCTTGGTATCGGGGTGGAAAAAAGCCGTAAGCAGCGCATAGGGTTTCTTCAAAAGCGAAAGGTTCGCCGTACCCTCGTCAGTGCTGAGCGGCCCCATGTCCTTGTAGACAAAGCTGGCGATGAAGAAGGCATAGACTGCAGCCACCGCAGCGGCCTCGGTCGGGGTAAAGATACCGCCATAGATACCACCCAGAATGATCACGATCAGGAACAAACCCCAACCGGCTTCGCGCGCCGAGGTAAATACTTCGCCCCAGCCCTTCCAGTCTCCTTTCGGCAGATTCTTGACCTTGGCCATGACATAGATGGTGACCATCAGCATCAGGCCGGCCATCAGACCCGGAATGACGCCCGCCAGGAACATACGTCCAACCGAAACCTCAACGGCTGCGGCATAGACAACCATCACAATCGACGGCGGGATCAGGATGCCTAGCGTACCGGCATTACAGATCACACCTGCGGCGAACTCCTTGGAATAGCCAACTTGACGCATCCCGGCGATGACGATCGAACCGATGGCCACCACTGTCGCCGGAGATGAGCCCGACAGCGCTGCGAACAACATACAGGCGAACACACCCGCAATCGCCAGACCGCCCGGCAAGTGCCCCACACAAGCAATCGAGAACCGGATGATCCGCCGCGCCACGCCGCCCGTCGTCATGAATGACGAGGCCAGAATAAAGAAGGGGATCGCCAGCAGGGTAAAGTGCCCCTCAAACGCCTCGAACAACGTACCCGCGACCGAGGCCAGCGAACTGTCGGAATAGATCAGCAGGAACAGGGTAGAGCTGAGGCCCAGAGCCACCGCAATCGGAACCCCGATCAACAGCAGGCCAATGACCATCGAGAAAAGAAGTACTACGTCCATTATTCATGCTCCCCCTGCTGAGCGCGCACTTCTTCGATTTCGTCCTCAACCTCATGGCTGGCGACGATACGATCGGTCTCGCCGCGCCAAATCTCCACCGCGACCTGTGCAAAGCGGATCACCAGCAGCAACATCGACAGCGGTAGAATGAAATAGGGAACGACCTTTGGCAGTTTCTCGTAATACTCGCCGTAGTTGATCATGTCTTCCAGGAACCGCAGCGGTGCGACCATGGGGATGTCGTCAACCTCGTAGAAGCTCTGACTACGGGCGTCGAAATTGAACCCGGTCGGGAACCAGCGGCCCGAGGTGGGTGGAAGGTCGGCGAACACGGCCCAATAGTCATAGGCGCCTTTCAGCATCAACAGCGAGAACACCAAACAGCAAGCCACAGCGATCAACGCCAAAATCCGGCGCGGCGCCGGGGACAGCATGTTCAGAATAGCATCCACACCCAGATGCGCGTGTTTCTTCACCGCGTAAGACGCGCCCAGCAGTACCAGCCAGCCAAAGGTGAAAACTGTCAGCTCAAGCGCCCACAGGATGTTGGAATTAAATACGAACCGCGCGATCACGTTGGCAAATGTCACGGCCGTCATAAGGCCCAGCAACAACGCAATCAGGGTTTCTTCGATATGGTCGACCAGCCCGCCTTGGCCGGGTTTCGCACCAGACATCATTCTGTCCCCGCATTTTTTGAGATGAGAGTGATTGGGGCGGGCCTTTCACGGCCCGCCCGGCCTGCGCGTCGATAACTCCCCAGTCCCGGACGCGCGGCCTGTTCCGAGTTTAGAACCCGGCGTTGATGGCCTGAGCGGCGTCGATCTTGTCCTGACCTACGTCGTCCGCGAATTTGTCCCAAACCGGTTTCATCGCATCGACCCAGGCCTGACGCTGTTCTGGGTTCAGCTCACGGATGATGCCGCCTGCGTCGGTGATCGAGGCTTTGGCTGCTTCGTTCACCGCAAAGGCTTCCTTGTTCCGGGTCTCGGTCACTTCGGCCAGAATGGTCATGAACTGATCGCGAACCTCCGGGTCAAGGCTGTCCAGCCAGTCCACCGAGGTCACGACGAGATAGTCAATGATCCCGTGGTTGGTCTCGGTGATGCCATCCTGAACCTCAAAGAATTTCTTCCCGTAGATGTTCGACCAGGTGTTTTCCTGCCCGTCAACAACGCCCTGTTGCAGCGCGCCATACACTTCCGAGAAGGCCATTTTCTGCGGGCTGCCGCCAATGGCTTCCATCTGCGCAACCAGCACGTCAGAGGACTGAACGCGGAACTTCAGACCGTCCGCATCAGACGGGCTTTCCAGTGGCTTGTTCGCCGACATCTGCTTCATGCCATTGTGCCAGAAGGCCAGACCCTGCAGACCGCGACGCTGCATACTGTCCTTCATCGCCTGACCGTCATCTGACGCCTGAAACGCGTCCACAGCATCGATGTTCTTGAACATGAACGGCAGGTCGAACAGGCGGAACTGTTTGGTGAACTTTTCGAATTTCGACAGCGAGGGCGCGGCCAGTTGCACGTCGCCTTGCAACATCGCCTCAAGCACCTTGTCGTCGTTGTACAGCGTGGAGTTCGGATAGACCTCCATGCACATCACACCGTTCATCTCGTCATTCACCCGCTGCTCCAGCAGTGATGCCGCAATGCCCTTGGGGTGCTTGTCAGAGTTCGTCACATGCGCGAACTTCACGACGATCTCACCATCCTCGCAGGCCGCCATGCCTGCGGTTGCGGTTACGGTCAGTGCAACTGCCGTTGCAGCCGTTGTCAGGAATTTCATCAGTCTTTTCCTCCCAGACTTACTTTGTCGTTCAATAGGCACCTGCTTGGCACCGTATGAGGCGAAGTGAACCGAATCGGAGGTTACGGCTCAACGTTTTGTTTCCTGTCGCGCATTTGCAGATTTTTTTGCTTTAAAACAAAAGATTAAAAGGAGCAGGTTAAACTCCTCTTTTAAACCCCGGCACCCGCTGTGCGAAATTCCGCACAACCCCCGCGCCCGTTGTGCGGAAATCCGCACTCTTCTCGAATCAGCTCCGCAGAATCACTTCGTTGAAAGGTCGTACCATCCGCAGCCCGCATCAGCGGGCTGCCCGGCCCAACGACTTTAACCGCATGAAAATGCGGTCAAAGGGGGCGGGAGCGGTTCTGATCACCTGCGATAATCTTCGGGGCGAATCTGATACCGGGCCAGCTTGTCATAGAACGTTTTGCGCGGAAGTTTCAGCGCTTTTGCCGCATCCGAGGCCTTGCCGTTGTGCCGACCCAAAGCCGCAATCAGTAATGATCGCTCCACCCGCGCCATCTGCTCGCCCAACCCCAGATCGGTGGCCTGCGAAACCTCTTCCGGCATCCCCAGCACAAAACGCATGGCCGCCGACATCAACGATCGCGCGTTCCCCGGCCAATCACTGGCCATCAGCGAGGCCAGATGCTCCGATGAAATCTCAGGCTCCGCGATACCTGCCTGTTCGGCAGCCTGCGCCACGTAGTGTCGAAAGATCACTGGAATGTCTTCAGGGCGCTCGGCCAGCGAAGGAATCCGCACCCGCATCACGTCCAACCGATAGAATAGGTCCGCATGAAACCGCCCCTCTGACGACAGCGCAGCCAGATCGGCCGTCGTGCCAGCCAGAATACGCGCGCCGATGCCCTGTTCGACCGCTTCTAGCGCGGCGTATTGCGTCGCCTCGGGCATTGCCGAGATCTCGTCAAGGAACAGTGATCCTCCGGCCGCATCCTCGCAAACCTGAACCAGCGCATCGGGCGTCAAACCGGCCGAGGGTCGTTTCACAAATGGTCCCTGCCCCTGCGGCGACATCAGATGCACTACCTCGGCCACCTTGGAAATCCCACTGCCCGCAGGGCCGGTAACCAGAACCTCGGCCCCGGTGGGTGCAACGCTTCTCACGCGCTCCCTCAAAGCTTCCGCTTGAGCGGATAGGCCGAACAACAGCCGAGCAGCGGGGTCGCCACGTTCCAGCTCGTGTTTCAACGCGCGTTGTTCCAGAATCTGAGTGCGCGCTGCAAAGGCCTTGCCCAACACCTCCAGAAGGTCGGCGGCAGCACAGGGCTTTTCCAGAAAGTCGAACGCCCCCTGTCCCATGGCGCGCACAGCCATCGGAATGTCGCCCTCACCGGTCAGAAGGATGACCGGCAGGTCCGGATCGATCTCATGCGCGTAGGTCAGCAGATGAAACCCGTCCCGCCCCGGCATCCGAATATCCGAGATGATAACGCCAGGAAAATCAGCGCGGATATGATCCTTGGCCGCTACAAACGACCCCGCTGTGACTGGTGCGTAATCGGCCAGTTCCAATGTCTGCGCCAAGGCCTCGCGCACGGCGGCGTCATCGTCGACCAATAATACCTTGCGAGTCATGCCACCTCGTCTTCCCGATAGTACTCAAGTTCTACAGTGAACGTCGCGCCGGTCTGCGCGTTCGTACCGCGAATATTCCCCCCAAAACTCTGGACCAATCCATACGAGATCGAAAGACCCAGCCCCATCCCCTCAGACGACCCAACCGCTTTGGTCGAATAGAATGGTTCGAACAGTTTCTCGGTGTTTTCAATGCCTGGTCCTATATCGCGCACTGTCACGGTCAGCCTGTCTGCGGCCTCAATCGCAATGCGGATCAGTCGTTCGTCCTGCTGGCTCATCGCGTCGGCGGCGTTGTTGATCAGGTTCACAAAGACCTGAACCAGCCGCACCTCGCCGCCCCACGCATAGACCGGCCCATCGGGCGGCTGCCAGTCCATCGTAACCCCTTCGGCACGCAGCCGCGCCTCGGTCAGCTCCACAGCCGTGTCGATCACCTGAACCAGATCAACCTTGCCCATAGGCTCGCTTTCGTTGCGGGCAAAGGCGCGCAGGTTCTTGATAATCCGCGCCATCCGGGCGGCCATGTCAGAAATGCGCGTGAGATTCTCAGAGACCTTTTCCTCACGCCCCCGCGACAGGAAGGCCGCCCCGTTGTCGGCAAATTGTCGGATCGCCATCAAAGGTTGATTCAGCTCATGACTGATACCCGCCGACATCTGCCCCAGAGCACTGAGTTTACCGGCTTGAATAAGCTCCTCTTGCGCGTGCTTCAGCGCTGTCTCCGCCTCCTGGCGCTCATGTACCTCACGGCGCAAAGCGGTGTTTGCGGCGGTTAAGGCCCGGGTTCGCTGGGCAACGCGACTTTCCAGCACCGCGTTGGCTTCGGCCAGAGTACGCCTGCGCTCTGTCGCCAGAAACAGCAATGCACCAAAGGCCAGACAGATCGCCGCAACAGTTGCCGCCTGCAAACCGGCCAAACGCCGAGCAGGAGCGACATCGACCAGCACCTCAGCCGTCATGTCGATAACAGGCAGCTCCAGCATTAAGTGCAACGCACGGCTGGGCAAGTAGCGGCCCCAGTTAAGGCTCCAAAGCTCGTGCGGCCCAACCCGGGTTGCGGCGAAATCCACCTCACCGCCCTCAGGAGGCGTCAACCCTTGTTGTCCTTCGGCACGGCGCCAGAACAACAAATCAGACCTGTTCGAGATAAAGACCACACCGTCGCCATCGATGAAAAACACCGCCTCGGTGCTGCCTCGCCAGGTTTGCTCAACGTCTTGCACGTCAGCAATAACCATCAGCGCGCCTTCAACCTGGCCCGAGGCATCAAAGGCCGGGGCCGCGTAGGAATAAATCCTGTCACCGCTGATCGGCAGGACGCCATGCGCGCTGCCCAAAGCCCCCTGCAGAGCACGCTGAAAGGCAAGGTGCTCGGCCATATTATCCTGCTCAACGGGTTGTGCCGAGACCAGTACTTGACCGTTTCGGTCCAGATACATCATGTTCACGGCTGCGGTCTTGTCCGCCACGTCCAGCAATATCGCGCGGGCGGTCTGTTTCTGCACCGGGGTTTCAAGCGCTCGCAGTGTCGGATGATTTGCCATCAGTACGGCCAGTTCCTGATAGACCTGCATCTGCGTGCTTAGCCGGTCAGCGGCCAGTTCAAGGTCGGCCTCGGCCTTTTCGCTCAGCTGAGACAGCGCCTGCCGATAGCCATAAGACCACACTCCGGCGGACAACAGCCCGACGGCACACAGAAATCCAAGGATCACCCAAACCCGTTGCATGGTATAGGGTCTTGCATTCAGCGCGCCACATGGCAAGTCTGCCGCGCATGAAGACACTGTCCCAATCCCCGCTTGATCAGGATTTCGTGCAAAACCCCTATCCGTTTTATGACAGGGCACGAGCCGAAGGAGATTTTGTTTTCTGGGACGAGTACGACAAGGTCGCGGCGGTTTCGCACAGGGCCGTTCAGACACTTTTGAAAGACCGTCGTTTCGGCCGCGAAGCACCCGCCGAACTGAAAAGCCCCTGCCCTGCGCATCTGGAGGCATGGCTGGTCACCGAAGAAAACTCATTGCTTGAAGTCGAACCGCCGCGGCACACACGCATTCGGTCCCTTGTCATGCGGGCTTTCACATCGCGGGCAATCACCGCTCTGGAACCGTTCATTCAAGACCTCAGCCACAGGCTGATCGACAAGTTCCCCGACGCACCGTTTGATCTGCTTAACGCCTATTGCACACAGGTTCCGGTCAAAACGATCTGCCGCCTTCTGGGCGTGCCCGAGGACATGTCGCCCGATCTGTTGCACTGGTCGCACGCGATGGTCGCAATGTATCAAGCCGGTCGCACACGCCAGACCGAAGACGCGGCAGAGGCCGCTGCGAAGGACTTCACTGCCTTTCTCGACGATTACATCCGGCAACGCCGCTCTGATCCGCGCGACGATCTGATCACCCGCCTGATCGCCGCAGAAGAAGACGGCGAGAAACTCACGCATGACGAGCTAATCGCCACCTGCATTCTAGTGCTGAACGCAGGGCACGAGGCAACGGTTCACTCCCTTGGCAATGGGGTTAAAACAGTGCTGCAACTGGGGCTTGATCCGACAGGATATGCACCGGACAAACTGGTGGAAGAAATCCTACGCTACGATCCACCACTGCACATGTTCATGCGCTACGCCTATGAAGAGGTCGAACTGTTCGGCCATACCTTCAAACGGGGTGATGAGGTTGCGCTGTTGTTGGGGGCTGCAAACCGAGACCCCTCGGTCTGGGCCGAACCAGACCGTTTTGATCCGACCCGCCCGATCGTAACTAACGCCAGTTTCGGCGGCGGGCTGCATTTCTGCGTCGGCGCCCCATTGGCGCGGCTGGAGATGCGGATTGCGCTGAGGATCCTGTTCACCCATTGCCCGAACCTGTGCCTCAGCGGCGCCCCGGAATACTCGAACACCTATCACTTCCACGGGCTGACCCGGCTGATGGTTCAGGTCTGACTGGCCTCAGCTTTCGATCAGCGCGTTCAGGGGCAGCATGGTGGTGGACTTGATCTCCTCCATTGACAGTAGCGCGGTCACGTTGTGGACACGCACCTCGGAAATCAGGGTCTGATAGAATTCGTCATAGGCCCGCGCGTTTTTTACCCGCACCTTGAGGATATAATCGATGTCGCCCGCCAATCGGTGTGCCTCTTGCACTTCAGGGCGATCGCGCAGAGCTTTGAGGAACCTGCGCTGCCAGTCGGCCTCGTGCTCAGAGGTGCGGATCAAAACAAAGAAGGTCGCCTCGAATCCCAGCGCTTCGGCGTCCAGTAAAACGGTCTGCTGGCCGATGACTCCGGCCCCTTTCAGCTTGCGAATGCGATTCCAGACCGGGGTCTTGGAACTGCCAACACGGGCTGCTATTTCGTCCAGCGATTGGCTGGCGTCGCGCTGTAGCTCGACCAGAATTTTCCGATCCGTGTCATCAATCCGCACCGACATTCCATTTTTCCCTTCGTTTCAAAACTCACGTCCCATTTGGAGCCATCGACGGAACGTTTGTTCTTATTTAAGCACCCATATGGCGCAATACTGGGAATATTTCCTATATTGCAGGTCAAGTCAAACCAAGCGGAACGGAACATGCAAGCAACGCAATCATATGATGGCACAGGGCACGTCGACTTTGTCGGCGCGGGTCCCGGCGATCCGGAATTGCTGACGCTCAAGGCGCTGAATGCTTTTGAGCGCGCTGATATCGTGCTGCATGATCGCCTTATCAGCGCCGAGGTTTTGGCGCTGGCGGGTAAGTCCGCTGTTCTGGTCGATGTCGGCAAAGCGGGTTTTGGTCCCTCGTGGAAACAAGAAGACATTGACGCACTGCTGGTCGACTACGCAGTAAAAGACCACCACGTCGTGCGCCTGAAATCTGGCGACCCCACTGTTTTTGGCCGTCTGGATGAAGAGATCGAAGCGGTCGAGGCCGCAGGCATCTCGTGGCAGATCGTTCCGGGCATCACCGCGGCATCGGCTGCGGTTGCAGGGATCGGTCAAAGCCTGACCCGCCGGGGTCGGAATTCCTCGGTTCGGTTCCTGACCGGCCACGACATGAAAGGGTTTGCCGATCACGATTGGATCGCGCTGGCACGCCCCGGTTCTGTCGCGGCGATCTATATGGGCAAGAAATCCGCCCGTTTCATTCAGGGCCGCTTGATCATGCACGGTGCCGACCGCGAAACACCGGTTACGCTGGTAGAAAACGCTTCGCGCACCGATCAACGCGTTCTGGCCACCAATCTGGACCAATTGCCCACCGATTTGAGCGCCGCCGAAATGGACGGCCCCACCCTAACCTTTTACGGCCTCGCACCGCGCCAAGCGGCCAAGGCCCTGACCGAATTCAAGAAGGAGCACGCCTGATGGCCCGCGCTTTTACCCCTAAAGTGGTCACCGCCAACGACCTGTTGGAAGGCGACGTTATCTACCAGACCGAAGACGACCGCTGGTCGCGCGAACTGGCTGACGCCGAACTGATCACGGACGAAGCACACGCGCAGGTTCGCCTGCTGGACGCTTCACGTCAGGCCAGCAAGATCGTCGGTGCCTATCTGGCCGATGCCGTCGCAGGCGACAACGGCCCCGAACCCACACATTTCCGCGAGGAGTTCCGCCGCACCGGACCCTCGAACTATGCCCATGGCAAGCAGGAAACAGCAACGCAGCCCCGGGCCTGACCCTCGGCCCTCTCTCTCCCCTTCATGGCCCCAAGGTTCGGGGCTGCAACCAAGGACAGCTAATCATGTATCGCTACTCCGAGTTCGACACAGCATTTTTGGCAGAACGTAACGCGCAGTTCCGCGCGCAGGTCGAGCGCCGCATTGACGGCTCGCTGACTGAAGACGAATTCAAGCCGTTGCGCCTGATGAACGGCCTGTATCTGCAACTGCACGCATACATGCTGCGGGTCGCCATTCCCTATGGAACCCTGAACAGCGCGCAGATGCGCCAGTTGGCACTGCTGGCTGAAAAGTGGGACAAGGGCTATGGCCACTTCACCACCCGTCAGAACATCCAGTACAACTGGCCAAAGCTGAACGACGTTCCGGATATGCTAGACGCGCTGGCCGAGGTTGGGATGCACGCCATTCAGACTTCGGGCAATACCATCCGCAACGTGACTGCCGACCATTTCGCCGGTGCTGCTGCGGATGAGGTCGCCGATCCGCGCCCCTATGCCGAACTGCTGCGCCAGTGGTCCACAGACCACCCGGAATTCCAGTTCATGCCGCGTAAGTTCAAGATCGCCATCACGGGGTCCGATAACGACCGTGCCGTGATCAAGGCGCATGACATCGGCCTGCAACTGGTCGAACGTGACGGCGTTCTGGGCGCCCGCGTCATCGTGGGCGGCGGTCTGGGTCGTACCCCGATGATCGGCAAAGAGCTGTCCGAATTCGTCGCCTTTGACGACTTGCTGGCTTATCTGGAAGCCACCGTCTCCGTGTGGAACCAGATCGGTCGTCGCGACAACAAATACAAAGCGCGTATCAAGATCACCGTGCATGAGAACGGTATCGACACCATCCGCGCCAAGGTCAACGAGCGCTTCCTGCAGGTTCGCCCGCAGTTCAAAGGTGCGGACATGAACCTGTTGGAAGAGATCAAGGGCCACTTCGCGGCACCTGCTTTCCGCGACGGCTCGGTTGCCTCGTTCGAAAGCGCCTACACCAACGATCCGGTTTTCCGGTCGTGGGTCGACACCAACATCGCACCGCACAAGAATGCGGACCACGCGATCGTCACGATCTCGATCAAGAAACACGGCGCAACGCCAGGTGATGCGACTGCCGAGCAGATGCGCGTGATGGCCGATCTGGCCGAAGAGTTCGCCTATGACGAGCTGCGCATTAGCCATGAGCAGAACGTGATCCTGCCGCATGTCCACAAGTCGGACCTGCCTGCGATCCACGCGAAGCTGAAGGAATACGAACTGGCAACCGCCAATATCGGCCTAATCAGCGATATCATCGCCTGCCCCGGCATGGATTACTGCGCGCTGGCCACGGCCCGTTCGATCCCGGTTGCTCAGGAAATCGCGACCCGGTTCGAAGACCTGAAGCTGGAACACGACATCGGTCACCTGAAGATCAAGATCTCGGGCTGCATCAACGCATGTGGTCACCACCACGTGGGTCATATCGGCATCCTGGGTTTGGATCGTGCAGGCGTTGAGAACTACCAGATCACTCTGGGTGGTGACGGCACCGAGAACGCGGCCATTGGCGACCGCACCGGTCCGGGCTTTGCCTATGACGAAATCGTGCCCGCCGTGGAACGCGTCGTCGATACATATCTGGAACAACGCGAAAGCAGCGAGGAAACATTCCTGCAGACCTATCGTCGGGTGGGCATGGCGCCGTTCAAGGCGGCCCTCTACCCCGAGGCGCAGGCCAATGCCGCTTGACCTGATCCAGACGGAACTGGGTAAGGATCGCGCTGAACTGACCGAAACGGTCAACGCGCTGAACGCCCAGTTCCGCCACCACAGTGCGCATGACGTGATGCACGGCGCCATTGAAGAGATCGAGGAGCTTGCTCTGGTCTCAAGCTTTGGTGCGGAATCAGTGGTATTGCTGCATATGGCAGCGGTGGTCGATAAGATGACCCCGGTGCTGTTTGTAGACACGCAGATGCTGTTCACCGAAACGCTGGAGTACCAGCAGGAGGTGAGCGAACGTCTGGGCCTGAAAAACGTCCACGTCATCCGCGCCGAGGATGAGGACGTGCAGCGCGACGACCCTTATGGCGCATTGCGCCTGCGGGATATGGATGCGTGCTGTAACCTGCGCAAGACCTTCCCGCTGCAAAAAGCTCTGGCGGGGTACGATGGCTGGATCACCGGACGCAAACGGTTCCAGTCGGGCAGTCGCGCTGCGCTCGATTTCTTTGAGGTCGAGGACGGCACAGGCCGGATCAAGGTCAACCCGCTGGCTCATTGGGCGCCCGAGGACGTGCGCGCCTATATGGATGAAAACAATCTGCCCCGGCATCCGCTGGTGGCCAAAGGATACCCCTCGATCGGCTGTGCGCCCTGCACCTCGCCGGTCAAAGAGGGCGAAGACCCCCGCGCCGGACGCTGGCGCGATCAGAACAAAGAAGAATGCGGCATCCATTTTGTCGATGGCAAGATGGTGCGCGCCGGAGAGAAAACATGAACGTAATCGTATCGGATACGGGGTTTGCCCCCGATGACTGGACCGACGGCTTTGTCACGCTGGAAGACGCGGCCAATGATGTGGTCGCGCTGGATGTGGCCTCGGACACCGACCCGGATGAACTGATTGAGCGGTTGGGCAGCGCGCAGATGGTGCGCGTGAACTTCCCGTCTTCGGCGGACGGTCGCGGCTTTACCATCGCCCGCGTTCTGCGCCTGAAAGGCTTTACCGGCCGCCTGCGTGCCAAAGGGCATGTGCTGGCTGACCAATATGCCATGGCCCGCCGCAGCGGCTTTGACGAGGTCGAGATCGACGACGCCTTGGCCGCCCGTCAACCCGAGGATCAATGGCTGGCCCGCGCCAACTGGAAAGACCACAGCTATCAGGCCCGCCTGCGCGGTTAAGACCGCCATTGCCAGCCTTAAAAAAGGACGTGTGGGCAACTGCCCCCTTTTCCTGACTTGGATCAAAGATTAAACGGAGATGTCGGTTTACCTCACCGACTGTGAAACGATGACAGAGATGAAGCCCGTGACCGAAGCTACCGCCGTGAAGGCCCCCGTTCTGCCGGATGCGCAGACCGTTCAAGAAGTGAAACATTGGACCGACAGCCTGTTCTCGTTCAAGGTGTCGCGCCCTGCCTCGCTGCGCTTCCGCTCGGGCGAGTTCGTAATGATCGGCCTGCTGGGCGACAATGGCAAACCGCTGCTGCGCGCCTATTCAATCGCCTCGCCGTCGTGGGACGAAGAGCTGGAGTTCTACTCGATCAAGGTGCAAGACGGCCCGCTGACATCGAAACTTCAACACATCAAGCCCGGCGACCAGATCATCCTGCGGCCCAAGCCCGTCGGAACACTGGTCCATGACGCCCTGCTGCCCGGCAAGCGCCTGTGGTTCTTTGCCACCGGCACCGGCTTTGCGCCCTTCGCCTCGTTGCTGCGAGAACCGCAGACTTACGAAGATTATGACGAGGTCATCATCACCCACACCTGCCGTGAAGTGGCTGAACTGGAATATGGCCGTCAGCTGATCGAAAGCATCCGTCAGGACGAGATGCTGGCCGAACTGATTGGCGAAGGTTTTGCTGACAAAATCCGCTATTACCCGACCACCACCCGGGAAGAGAGCCCCAAGATGGGCCGCATCACCAACCTGCTGAAAGACGGCACCGTATTTGCCGATCTGGGCATCGAGGGCGGCATCCAGCCGGACACCGACCGTGCCATGGTGTGTGGTTCGCTGGCCTTCAACCTGGACATCAAGGCCATTTTGGAAGAGTTCGGCCTGCGCGAAGGCGCCAATTCCGAGCCCAAGGAATTCGTGATCGAAAAGGCCTTTGTCGGCTGATCCAATCGCGCGGGCCTCTGGAATAACCGTGGCCCGCGCATAAACCTGCTGTTAAACCTGATTTATTGAGCCCTTTCGGCAAGGTTGGCGCTTGAATCAAGACGCGCAGCAGTCTAAATTCCGGGCTCGAAATTCTGCAATTATCAAAGGAATGAACCCATAGCCCGCAGACCTCACAACGCGCCGCCGCAACGAGATACAGGCCCGCGCGTCAATGAAAAGATCCGTGCCCCCGAAATTCGCCTGATTGGCGCTGATGGTGACAACGTCGGGGTGGTTCATCCCGCCAAAGCCATGCAACTTGCGGCCGATGCCGGCCTTGACCTGGTTGAGATTTCGCCCAACGCGAACCCACCGGTCTGCAAGATCATGGACTTCGGCAAGTTCAAGTACGAACAGCAGAAACGCGAAAGCGAAGCCCGCAAGAAGCAAAAAGTCATCGAGGTGAAAGAGGTCAAGTTCCGGCCCAACACCGACACCCATGACTATGACGTCAAAATGAAGAACGTCTTCAAGTTCTTGGAAAAGGGTGACAAAGTCAAAGTCACTCTGCGTTTCCGTGGTCGTGAAATGGCGCACCAGAATCTGGGCCGTGAGCTGCTGGAACGTGTTGCTGAAGACATCAAGGAGCTGGGCAAGGTCGAGAACATGCCCAAGATGGAAGGCCGTCAGATGATCATGATGATCGGCCCTCTACCGCAGAAATAAGGTCTTAATCGACCACAAAGTCAAAGCCCCCTCGTTTGAGGGGGCTTTTTCTATGTGCTGTCAGATCACCGCTGACATTGCCTTGCTCAGCTTGCCGACCAACTCGTCAATCTGCGCCTCTTCGATGATGAACGGCGGTGCCAGCAGGATGTGGTCGCCCAACCGACCGTCACGGGTGCCAGACATCGGATAGCAAATCAGACCTTCGGCCAAGGCGGCCTTCTTGATCTTCCCCGCCACACCAAGCGCCGGATCGAACGGCGTTTTGGTGTCGCGATCTGCGACCAATTCTATGCCTCGAAACAATCCACGGCCCCGAATGTTTCCAACATTCGGATGTTGCCCCAATGCAGCCTCAAGCGCCGATTGCAACTTCTCACCCATGACACCCGCCCTTGCAGGCAAATCACGCTCGGTCAACTCACGCACAACGGCCAGTGAAGCAGCCGTCGCAACCGGATGGCCAATATAAGTATGACCGTGTTGAAAGAACCCAGACCCGTCGCGGATGGCTTCGTATATTCTGCGCGTGCACATCATCGCACCAATCGGTTGGTAACCGGCCCCCAACCCTTTGGCGATGCACAGGATATCCGGCGCCACTCCATCGTGATCACAGGCGAACAGGTGCCCCGTCCGGCCCATACCGCACATCACCTCATCCAGAATCAGCATCACGCCATACTGGTCACAGATTTCTCGGATACGTTTGAAATACCCCTCGACGGCAGGTACCGCGCCCAGAGTCGCCCCGACGACCGGTTCGGCCATGAAAGCCATCACGGTCCCGGGCCCCAACCGCAGGATTTCGGCCTCCAACTCATTGGCGACGCGCTGCCCGTAGTCATGGCTGCTTTCGTTATCCGGCTTTTCCGCGTATTCATAGCAAGGCGCGATGTGGGTCATATCAATCAACATCGGCGCGAATTGCGCCCGTCGCCATGCGTTCCCTCCGGCTGACAAGGCGCCCAAAGTGTTGCCGTGATAGCTCTGCCGACGGGCAATCACATGACGCCGCTCGGGCTGACCGATCTCCAGATAATACTGCCGCGCCAGTTTGATCGCCGCCTCGGTCGCCTCGGACCCGCCCGAGACGAAATACACCCGATCCAGATCGCCCGGGGCCTGTTCGACCAGCAAATCTGCCAGCGCCTCGGCCGGCTCCGAGGTCATGAAACCTGTATGGGCAAAGGCGATCTTTTCAACCTGCTCCTGCACGGCCCGGATCACCGCCGGATCGGAGTGGCCCAGACAGGACACAGCCGCATCCCCGCAATCCAGATACCGGCGACCCTGTGTATCAATCAGATAGCACCCGTCTCCGCCTGCAACGACCGGCAGGTCCGATTTCGTGTGGCGTGGGAATACGTGACTCATTCGACTGCCCCTTCCAACATGGCAATAAGCGCCGTCACCGACGCGGCGTTGTCTTTCCAAAGATTTCCGTTCTGGTCGGTCAGACTGTTTTCAAAGCCCACCCGAACGTCTCCACCCTGCCGGACTGCGTGCACCAAACAGGCATGTTCCTGCGCACCAAAGGCGCAAACCATCCAGGGCGATGTACCTGTCGGAAACTGATCCAAATCCTTCGGCGAGGATTGCTGACCGGACGTATACCGCCCCAAAACCAGAATGCGATCCACCTGACCGTCCCGTACAATCCCGGTCTTTTGCCACTGCGCCAACAGCGTGGCGTCATCGGCATCGTACAAGATGTGCTGCACCCGCGTTTCCTGCTCGGCGCACAGCCCATAAACATGCGACGCAAGTTCGGGCACCTGCGCGATTTCCCGGACTGACACCGAGGCCCAACTCGGCCGTACTTGTTCCAGACAGGCCAACTGCGCAGGCACATCGAACAGGCCCGCCGCCTCGGTCGTGATCTGGATATCCATTCCCGGAACGGCCCGGCGCAGTTCGGTCATCGTTTCTAGGTATTGACCGGCGTCCAGAGAATGCCGCCCCTGCTTGTCGCGAATATGCAAATGCAGCCCTTGCGCCCCGGCCTCAAAACAGGCGCGCGCAGTGTCCACGATTTGATCAATCGAGACTGGCAATTCCGGGTGATCCGACCGGCCCCGCCGCGCACCATTCGGCGCGACCAGCACATAGGGGCGACGGGAAGTTTCAGTTTTTATTCGCGTGTCTGACATGCTCATACCTTGGATAACATTTGCCATCTAATCCAGCGCGTTTCGTTTTTTACTTGTTATTTTCATAACATTTGTTTTTCATTTCCAATGGAAAACACACCAAACCAAATCACCGATCGGCTACGCCAGGACATCGGGCGGATGCCATCGGCCCTGCAAGCCGCCGCCAAGTACGTCATCGACCATCCCGGAGATTTCGGGCTGGACCCGATCCGCACTACGGCGACCAGAATCGGCGTCAGTTCGAATGTTCTGGTCCGCTTGGCGCATCGCATGGGTTTTGACAGTTTCGAAGCTTTGCGCACCCCTTTCCGCAACGCATTGGTCACGGATCGCGAAGGCGAACTGGGGCAGGACTGGCTGACCACCATGCAAACCGAGGACGCCTTCAGCAACGCCCAGGCCAAACTTGCCCAGAACGAACAAAACGTAGTCGCTCGATCCTTGCGTCTGATGAAGCCCGAAAAGACGCGCGAGGCCGTCCGGCACATCACGACATCCCGCAGGTGTTTCGTCACGGCGACGCGCGCAAGCTACGCGCTGGCTTATTACTTTTCCTATACGGGTCGAATGGCGCACCCGGGCATACAACTGGTGCCACGCCATATCGGGTCCGCCGCCGACGACCTGTTGGATGCTGACCAAAACGATTGTCTCGTCGCTATCACCGTCCACCCCTATTCGGCGGACACCATTCAGTCGATGCGGTTTGCAAAACAACAAGGTCTGCGCCTGATCCAGATCTCGGACAGCAACGTGATCGCCCCTGGGGTCGAGCCCGACATCGCCTTCACCGTCAGCACCCGCGCTCTGTACCCGTTTTCCTGCTTCACCGGAGCGATGGCTGTTCTGGAATGCCTGCTGGGTCACCTCTTCGATGCCGGAGGAGACGCGGCGCGGCAGCGGATCGAGGCCTATGAAAAAGCGCGCGAGGACACTGGGGCCTACTGGCAACCCGCCAAACCCCCAAGACTGCGCCGCACATAAAAAGCCCCGGCCTTTCACCGGGGCTTTGCTCATTCACTGCGCCTTACATGCAGGCTTCGACGGCTCGTTTGGTCATGACGCCGACCAGATGCGAACGGTATTCCTTGCTACCATGCAGATCGGCGATCATGTTGGCCGGGTTGATACGCAAATCCATCAGTGCATCAGCACGGAATTCTTTGTTGAGCGCCTCCTCTGCCTCAGACCAACGGAACACGCCATCCTCGCTTGCCCCGGTGACAGCAACTCGCACACCGTCGGCAAAACGCGCCACGTAGACGCCTACCAAAGCAAACCGCGAGGCCGGTTGCAGAAACTTCTGGTAGCTTGCCGCCTGTGGTACCGGAAACCGAACCGAGGTGACGATCTCACCCTCGTCCAAAGCGGTCGAGAACATCCCCTCAAAGAAATCGTCCGCCGCGATCTGCCGCGCATTGGTGACGACGGTCGCACCCGATCCCAACACTGCAGCCGGATAACAGGCCGCCGGATCGTTATTGGCAATCGACCCGCCAATGGTGCCGCGATTGCGCACCGCCGGATCACCGATCTGACCCGCCAACGCCGCAAGGGCGGGATAGCTGCCCGCGGCTTCGGACGCGACCGAGGCATGAGTGGTCGCCCCGCCAACGGCTACCGAGCCGTCATCTTCGACACAAACGCCCTGCATCTCTGCAATCCCGCTTACTGACACGAGCTTGGACGGTGCCGCCAGCCGCTGTTTCAACGTTGGGATCAGGGTCTGCCCGCCCCCCAACGCCTGAGCATCCTCGCTCCCCAATGCGGCAACCGCATCAGCAATGGTCGAGGGCTTCTCAAATTCGAAATTGTACATTTCGTCTTCCTTTCCGAAAGGCACTCCTTTGCCCTTCATCTTTTTGGAAATACTCCGGGGAGCGCGAGGGGCTGGCCCCTCGCACTCCAACCTCTCAACTTAGCTGTTCATCGCCGCCCAGACGCGCGACGGGCTTACCGGCATGTCGATGTGATCGATCGCCTTACCGCCCGAATTCATCGCATCCAGAACCGCGTTGACCACCGCTGGCGGCGAGCCGATCGCACCAGCCTCACCACAGCCCTTCACACCCAGCGGGTTATGCGTACAGGGCGTCTGGCTGGAATGGTCCACACCGTAAAACGGCACGTCATCAGCACGCGGCATGGCGTAATCCATATAGGACGCGCTCAACAGCTGGCCGTTTTCGTCATAGGCGCAGTTCTCTAACAACGCCTGGCCGATGCCCTGACCGATGCCTCCATGCACCTGGCCGTCCACGATCATCGGGTTGACGATGTTCCCAAAGTCATCGGCGGCAGTGAAGGCCTCGATGGTGACCTGACCGGTTTCCGGATCAACCTCGACCTCACAGGCATAGGCACCTGCCGGGAAGGTGAAGTTGGCCGGGTCATAAAACGCGGTTTCCTCCAACCCAGGCTCGACCTCCAGAGGATAGTTATGCGGCACATAGGCAGTCAGAGTCACATCGCCCCAAGCGACCGACTTGTCGGTGCCCGCGACGCTGAACTGACCGTCCTTCAACTCGATGTCCGCCTCGGACGCTTCTAGCAGGTGGGCCGCGATCCGCTTGGCCTTCTCGATAACCTTCTCGGTCGCTTTGACCATGGCCGAACCACAAACCGCCAATGACCGGGACCCATAGGTGCCCATGCCAAACGGGATTTTTGAAGTATCGCCATGCACGATCTCAACCATCGACTCGTCGATACCGATCATGTCGGCCACAACCTGCGGGAAGGCGGTCTCGTGCCCCTGCCCGTGGCTGTGCGCACCCACCATGACACTGATCGAGCCGGTGGCGTTCACCCGAACGGTCGCCGCATCATAGAGACCCGCGCGGGCCCCCAGCATACCAACGATGTTCGAGGGTGCGATGCCACAGGCCTCGATATAGCAGTTGATGCCCAGACCCCGCAGCTTGCCATTGGCCTCGCTCTGCGCCCGGCGGGCGGCAAAGCCTGCCAGATCGGCGGCGGCCTCAAGCTTGTCCATTGTCCCGTTATAATCCCCGGTGTCATAGGTCAGCGCGACCGGTGTGTCATAGGGGAACTGAGTGACGAAGTTCTGGCGGCGCAGCGCAATCGGATCGACCCCCAGCTCACGCGCGGCCTTGTCTACAACACGCTCCAACTGATAGGTCGCCTCGGGGCGGCCAGCGCCACGATAGGCATCCACCGGCACCGTGTTGGTGAACATCGCCTTCACATTCACCTGAATGACCGGCGTCTTGTAGTTGCCCGCCATCAGCGTACCGTGCAGCCAGGTCGGAACCGAGCTGGAGAAGGTCGACAGATAGGCCCCCAGATTGGCAAAGGTGTTGGTACGCAGGCCGATAAAGTTATTGTCGGCATCCAGCGCCAACTCAATCTTGCTGACATGGTCTCGACCGTGGGCGTCCGACATGAACGCCTCGGACCGGCTTGATGTCCATTTGACCGGGCGGTTGCAGGCCTTGGCGGCAAAGGTACAAAACGCCTCTTCCGCATAGTGGAAAATTTTGGTGCCGAACCCGCCACCTACATCCGGGGCCACCACACGCACTTTGTGCTCAGGCAAGCCCAGCACAAAGGCGCACATCAGCAGGCGGATCACATGCGGATTTTGCGAGGTGGTATAAAGCGTGTACTCATCCGTCCCACGCTTGTACTCACCCACCGCCACGCGCGGTTCCATCGGGTTGGCGACCAGGCGGTTGTTCACCAGATCCAGAGTGGTCACGTGCGCCGCGTTAACAAAGACCTCATTCACCTTGGCGTCATCGGCCTCGCCCAATTGCCAGTCATAGCAGATGTTATTCTTCAGATCGTCATGGACCAGCGTCGCGCCATCTTGCGCGGCGGCTTTCATGTCGATTACGGCGGGCAGTTCTTCAATGTCCACATCGATCGCCTCGGCCGCGTCGCGGGCTTGTTCGAGGCTATCGGCCACAACGGCTGCAATTGGATCGCCCACATGGCGTACCTTACCTTGCGCCAGAATCGGGTGCGGCGGCTCTTGCATCGGCGCGCCGTGTTTGTCGGTCACTTCCCAGCCGCAGGGCATCCCGCCCACGCCCTCGAAATCTTTGCCGGTGAACACCTTGACCACGCCGGGCATGGCCTCAGCCGCCGATGTATCCACGTTGTTCAAACGACCATGCGCGATATCCGAGCGCAGAAAATACACATAAGCCTGTCCAGCCACGTTAATGTCGTCGGTATAATTGCCCGCTCCGGTCAGAAAGCGTACGTCCTCGCGCCGCTTGGAACTGGCTCCGATGCCACTGTCTTTGGGCATTGCTTGTTCTCCTCCCATAAACGGATGCTGATGCACCCTATGTCATCCCACGGGCGTCTCCTCTTACGCCCGCAGTGGCATCATTCTGCAGCGATGCTGCCCGCGTCCTGACCGGATGCGGCCATGATCGCCTTGACGATATTGTGGTAGCCGGTGCAGCGGCACAGATTGCCTTCCAGATACTTGCGGATCTCTGCTTCGGTCGGGCGCGGGTTATCCTTCAGCAGCGCTGCGGCGCTCATCACCATGCCCGGTGTACAGAAGCCGCACTGAAGACCATGATGATCCTGAAACGCCTGTTGGATCACGTTCAGCGAGCCATCCGAATTCGCCTGACCCTCGATCGTGCCGACATCGGCCCCATCCGCCTCAAGCGCCAGCATGTTACAGGATTTGACTGCCTCGCCATTCACGTGAACCACACACGCGCCACATTGCGCGGTATCGCAGCCCACATGGGTTCCGGTCAGCGACAGGTGATCACGCAGAAAGCTGGACAGAAGCGTCCGGCCCTCGACATCACCGCTCACGGATTTTCCGTTCACGGTCATTGAGACCTGTGTCATATGTTCCTCCCAAAATGAAACTCTCCCTGCGCCGAGTTAAACACGGGAAAATTTGTTTGAGAACAAAAATATTTAGCGACTGTTTTGGTCGGTCATCCGGACGATCGCCAATATCTATTTCGTTGAACCGGAAAGGCAAATAACCGCAGCTTTACCCTTTTCGCCCTGCCCTTGGTTGCGGTCGCGTCGGGATTTCCTTGAGCAGTCCGCCAACCCCCATTGCAGCAATATCCCCGCCAGTCGTTTTGATGCCGCAGGCCACGCGAGACAGGACCCAATCCGCCCCGTTTAACGCCGGAGACCGCGCGCACCCCGGCAACCCGATCACCGGACGTTCGCCGAGTGACCCCAAAAACAGCAGGTTCCCCGGATCAACCGGCATACCGAAACGATCTACCTGCCCACCCGCAGCGCGCACCGCCTCGGGGGCGACATCAGAAACATCCGAGGTGGCCGAGCCGGTGAGGATCATCAACACATCGCCCCGCGTTTCTCTGATTGCGGTCGCAAGTGCTTCAGTCCGGTGTGGTACAACACGCACATCGGCCAACTCTAACCCAAGCGCCTCTACCCGCCCCTGAATGGCGGCGATGCCTTTCTCGTTCGGCGGTCCACCGGGGATGTCGGTCACCACAAGACCGGCGTTTCGGTAGACGGGTGTGGCCAGACGGATCGCGCGCTGTGCCAGTCGCGACACCTCAAGAACGTCGCCCCCCGGAACTGCGTAGGAAATCACCTTGATCGTCGCAACCATGCCGCCCGCGTTCATCTGCTGGTATTGCGGCACGGTGGCTACAGTGATCATCGGGTTGACTTGATTGAACGCTTCAAGTGCCGCGACATCCAGCACCGCGACACCCGGACCATCTGCCAACAGGTTCACCCGTCCGGTGAAGGGTTGCGTCAAGCGCAAGGCTGCTGCTTTGGGATCAGGGACCAGAGCGTCGGCCAGCATCCCGGCCGCTTTGTCTTCGTGGCAATCACCGGGATCAAGTCGGGCAACCGTGACGGAACTGTGCCCAGCATCCGCCAATGCCTTCTGATGCTCGGCTGTCAACAACAGACCTTTGCGCAGCTTGGTTTCTCCAACCTTTACGGAGTGCGCGAGGATTGCACCGGCTGCCTGATCAACGGGAACGGGGCCGAATTTCACGCTTTGCCCCGCAAAACGGCGGTCATCTGAGCCAGAATGGATACCGCGATTTCCGACGGGTCCGCAGCGCCTATATCCAGACCGATAGGCCCGTGAATGCGCGCAATCTGTTCGTCGGTGAAACCCGCCTCTTTCATCCTCGCCACCCGTTTGGCATGGGTCCGGGACGAGCCGAGAGCACCAATATAGAAGGCATTTGCCTTCAGCGCAGATTGCAGCGCCGGATCGTCCAGCTTGGGGTCATGGGTCAACAATACCACCGCAGTGCGCGCGTCCATCCCCAGTTTGGCAACCGCTTCGTCCGGCCAGTCTGTCAGGATCGTCTCACCGGGAAAACGCGTACTGGACGCAAAGGCATCGCGCGGATCGATAATGGCCGGGTCGTATCCGGCGATCCGCGCCATTGGCACCAAGGCCTGCGCGATATGCACCGCGCCGACGATAATCAGCCGCAGCGGCGGGTTGTGCACCGCGACGAACGTCTGTCCGTCTTCCTCGAACCCTGACCGATCCATACGCAATCGATCGGCATATACATTGCGCCGCAGCGCGCGGTGTCCGGTTTCGATATTCACCTCATAGGCCACGGGCTCACGCCGGGCACGAGCCTCGACCAATTCGCGCAACATGGTTTCGGGCAGCACCCTTCCAACAGGTTCGACCAGAACCCGAATAGTACCGCCACAAGCCAGCCCAACGGCAAAGGCGTCCTCATCGCTGACGCCAAACTCCAACAGCCGCGCTTCGCCTTCGTCGATCGCCTCTAGGGCCTCGACCACAACCGCGCCTTCGACACATCCACCTGAGACTGACCCTTCGATGCGACTGTCACCACCGATGACCAGCTGAGCCCCGACACGCCGAGGCGCGCTGCCCCAGGTCTCGACCACCGTGGCCAAGGCAACAGGTCTTCCTTCGCTGTACCAGCGCAAGGCCGTTTCTGAGCTGTTGTCGAATCTGTCCATTGCACCCTCCCGGAGTGTACAGACCCAACATAGGAAGGTTTGGCCGGATGAAAAGGAACCGATACCGCCGGATCTTTGTAACCGCGCTAATTAGTTGAAACTTTGGTGCAAACCCGCTTGGATTTCTGGTATTGCCGCAAGGGATTGATTGTCAATCAACCTGATTCTAGCCTACACGCACATACGGTGCATTCCGGTATGCGCATATTTATATTTCACAAGGGAGACAGAGAGTTGAAACGCATTTTTACACTCGGAACGGCAATCGGACTGCTGGCTTCAACCGCAGTCAGCGCGGATACTTTCCTGCGTTATGGTGAGGTTGAAGGATGGAAAGTCTTCATCGACCAAGACAAGAAGTCTTGCCTGATCGAGGCGGTGGATGACGCTGAGAACGTGGTTCAGATGGGTCTGACCGAAGACCGCAGTGTTGGCTATGTCGGCGTTTTCACCAAGGCCAAGACCGACATTAAACGCGGCGAGAAAGAAGCCGTAGCCATCCTGCTGGGAGACAACATCTATCTGGGTGAAGCCACCGGCATGAAAGGTAATATCACCAAAGGGTATTCTGGCGGATATGTTCTGTCTGACGATCCTCAGTTCGCGGATGACATCGCCAAGCAGAAGGTCATGGTCGTGTTTCCTGAGAAAGAGTTTGCCTTCACCGTCGATCTGACTGGCACCTACAAGGCCATGGAAATGGCGCGTAAGTGCAACGAAGAACAGGTGGCTGGCTAATCACCCCGAAGGCGCGGTCATCAGCCGCGCTTTCTCTCCCACGTCGTCAGGTTTTGAGATAACGGTTGCAAGGTCCTCTAAAGACGCGATCGAGTGACCTGCGCGAAAGCTGTCCACATGCGGCAGCATCGCCGCTACACCCTGAGCCTTCGGGGCAAACCCGTCCCAGCGCAGCAACGGATTGAGCCAGATCAGACGGCGCGAAGACAGGTGTAGCCGCTCAATCTCTTTCCCAAGTGCCTCGGGATCACCTTGGTCCAGACCGTCCGAGATCAGCAGCACCACCGCACCCTGCCCCATCACCCGCCGTGACCAGTCGCGATTAAAGGCATGCAGGCATTCTCCGATGCGCGTGCCGCCTTCCCAATCCTGCGCTTCGGCCCCAGCCGCAGCCAAAGCCGCATCGACGTCCCGTTGATTCAGATGGCGCGTGATGTTTGTTAAACGGGTTCCAAAGGTAAAAGCATGGACCCTGGCCCATCCGGCCCCTTTGGCGTTCGAAACGGTGTGAAGGAAATGCAGGATGATCCGACTGTACTGGCTCATTGACCCCGAGATATCGCAGAGCACCACAAGGTTGGGCCAACGGGGTTTAGGTTTTAGCCATGCAATTTCGTACAATTCCCCACCCTGACGCATGGCAGAGCGCAAAGTACGTGCACGGTCAATACGGTGGCCAAGGTGACTGGCCTGTCCCCGGCGCGACTCGATGGGTTTCACCGGAAGGGTCATCCGCGCCAGTATACGTTTTGCCTGAGCAATCTCAGCGGTGCTCATCTGTTCGAAATCAAGGCTGCGCAACCGTTCCTCGGATGATGCGGTTTGTGAGGCATCAATCTCAAGTTCGGTTTCTTCCTCGGACTCGGAAGGTTCCGAAAGGTCACGTTCGACACCGTCCAGCAACGCCTCAGCCGCGCGTTTTTCGGCGGCATCGGCTTTGCGCTCTTCCTGTACACCCCGAATGGCGGGCAGCATCATCGCCATCATGTGTTCCATGTAACGCGGATCGCGCCAGTACAGCCGAAAGACCTGTGCGAACACTGTCCGATGCTCGGGCCGGTTCACGAAACAGGCGTGTAAGGTCCAGTAGAAATCCCGCTTTTCGGTGAAGCCTGCTGCCTGCACCGCCCGAATCGCATCAACCACCCGGCCCGTTCCAATCGGCAACCCGGCTTTCCGCAACGCTCGGGCAAAATGGGTGATGTTCTGCGCGAGTTTGGGGTTGTCCGGGATATCGATAGGGAGTTGTTCAGCCACTATCGTTCATGGGGGCGCTGCCCCCATACCCTCGGAGTATTTGGAAAAAGCTGAAGCATCAGGCGGGCTCCAGCGTTGCTTTCGCCTCATCCAGAATCCGTTTTGCCTCGGACCCTTGTAGTTTCTGGATATCGTCCTGGTATTTGAGGATCGCACCCAGCGTGTCGCCGATTACTTCAGGGCTGAGGTTGATCACGTCCAGCGCCAACAGGCACTTGGCCCAGTCGATGGTCTCGGCCACGCCGGGTTTTTTGAACAGGTCTTCGGTGCGCAGGTGCTGAACGAAGGCGACCACCTCGCGACTGAGTGCCTCAGCAGCCTCAGGTGCGCGGGCGTGCAGGATTTGAATTTCCCGTTCAAAATCGGGGTAGTCGACCCAATGGTACAAGCAGCGGCGTTTCAGCGCGTCATGCACCTCGCGCGTTCGGTTCGAGGTGACGATGACAATTGGCGGTTCTGGTGCTTTGACGGTTCCGAGTTCTGGAATAGTGACCTGAAAATCACTGAGGGCCTCCAGCAGAAAGGCTTCAAACGGTTCATCCGTACGGTCCAACTCGTCAATCAACAGAACGGGGGCACCGCTTTCATCCGGGCGCATGGCCTGCAGCAACGGGCGTTCGATCAGATATTCATCCGAGAACAACTCAGTTTGCAACGCGTTGCGGTCTGCACCGCCAGAAGCTTCCGCTGTACGGATCGCTACCATCTGTGCGGGAAAGTTCCATTCGTAGACGGCCGAGCACGCATCCAGCCCCTCGTAACACTGCAGCCGGATCAGGCGGCGGTTCAGGCCCGAGGCAAGCGCCTTTGCGATCTCGGTCTTTCCCACCCCTGCCTCACCTTCAAGAAACAGCGGGCGCCCGAGTTTCAGCGACAAGAACACAACGGTGGCAAGAGCGCGCCCGCAGACATAGCCCTGCGCATCCAGCATGTTCTGCACGGCGTCGATGGAATTTGGCTGCGTCATATTCAAATCTCTCCCTCGCCACAAAAGGTCACGGCAGCGCACGCACGTCAAGGCCATGGTCTTTCCGGGACTTACGACGATCCGGCGCGCTGACAAGGTCTTTCCCGGCGGCGGCCTGTGTGATAGCGGAGGCGCCATGACCGATAGCATCACGATCCGCCGCCCCGACGACTGGCACCTGCACTTGCGCGATGGCGCGATGTTGCAGGCCGTCCTGCCCGAAACCGCGCGCCATTTTGCCCGTGCGATCATCATGCCCAACCTCGTGCCGCCAGTGGTGCGCGGTGATCAGGCCGCCGCTTATCGCGACCGCATCATGGCCGCGCTGCCCGAGGGCATGACGTTCGAACCGCTGATGACCCTCTACCTGACCGAGGATACGGATGCGGATGATGTAGCCGCCGCCCACGCCAGCGGATTGGTCAAGGCGGTTAAGCTGTACCCGGCGGGTGCCACAACAAACTCGGCCTCGGGTGTGCGGGATTTCGACAAAGTGCGTCCGGTCCTCGAAAAGATGGCCGAGATCGGTCTGCCCATGTGTGTCCACGGCGAAGTCACCGATGCTGAGATCGACATCTTTGACCGCGAGGCCGTGTTTATCAACCGCGTTCTGGACCCAATCCGCAAGGCCACTCCGGGTCTGCGTGTGGTGATGGAGCATATCACCACTGCCAACGGCGTAGACTACGTAAAGGCCAACGAGACCGATCTGGGCGCGACCATCACCGCGCACCATCTGATCATCAATCGCAATCACATTCTGGTGGGCGGCATCAAGCCACATTACTACTGTTTGCCCGTCGCCAAGCGGGAAGAGCACCGGCTGGCGTTGCTGGCCGCTGCGACCTCAGGAGATAAGCGGTATTTCCTGGGCACGGACAGCGCGCCGCATACTGATGCGAATAAAGAAATGGCCTGTGGCTGCGCCGGTTGCTTTACGGCCACAAACACCATGTCGCTGGTGGCTGAGATGTTTGACCGAGAAGGCGCATTGGACAAGCTGGAAGGGTTCGTTTCGCTGAACGGGCCTGCGTTCTACGGCCTGCCGGTGAACCAGGACAGCATCACCCTGACCAAGGGCGCGCCGGTTGAATACCCCGACAAAATCGAGTCCGAAGATGGTCCGGTGACTGTCTTCGAGCCGGGCTTTCCGCTGCACTGGCGCGTGGTTTAAACCGCCAGTCTTTGTGCAAGATCGCGGGCGCGACCACCGGTGCGCAGCATCGACCAGATCGCGTCCGCCTCTTCTTCTCCGATCAGCTTGGCGGCCTTGCCGCGCACCCGGTCTTCACGGTCCGATAGAGTCATCGGTGTCAAAAGATCGTGAGTTGCCTCAAGCCGAGCGCCGTCACGGCGCAATAGGGTAAGATGCGCTTGCGTTTCTGAAAGCGTTTCATCCGCCGCTACAGACACCCGATCCCGAAGGGATTTCAGGCGCGGATCTGCGCAGACCTTGTCGGTGTAGCTGCCGGGCAGCGCCGTGTCATAGCCAAGAGCTTGCATCGCAATCACCGTTCTGTACGAGAACTTGGCCCCCAAACCGGTGGTCGGAGACATCTGGTTGCACACGCTCATCCAACGCGGATGGGTCTTGATCTTGATCTCGGCCACCTCGGGTTCGGCGATGTCCAGATCAAGCGCGGCCTCAAGCGCGGCGTGCAGGCCGTGGCAGCAGGCGTGGAACTTGTGGCTGATGCTTTCGAACAACCACTCCTCACCCAGCCCAGCCAAAGCGGCTGGCGCATCCCCCTCGCCTTTATGCGTCGTGCCAAAGCCGTACGGCCCCTCCAACGCGTCCATGTTGGGCTCGAAACCCTTTGCGATCAACAAAGCGGTTTCAACCCCGGTCGAGGCCGCAAGACCCGCGTTATACGGTTTACCCATGGTGCCGAATTGCGCTTTGAGGCCTGCGGCCCGGGTCGCCGTCAGCCCCAACACTTTCCGCATTTGTGTGACGTCAAAACCAAGAACGCGACCCGCCGCCACGCCGGCCCCAAATGCACCGGCCGTGGCGGTCTGGTGAAACCCCGCCTGATAATGATCGCGGCCCAGCCACAGGCCCATGCGGATCGAGACCTCCATCCCCACCAGCGCGGCCTCAAGAAAATCAACAAGAATGCGATCATCCCATTCGCTCAGCGCCAAGGCCGTGGGCAATACAGCAACGGAAGGATGGCCGATATGGGCGAAATGGGTGTCATCGTAGTCCAGCGCATGCGACACGGTGCCGTTGACTAGGGCCGCCCCGCGCATCGGAGCCGCTCCGCCACCAAACAGATGCGCCTGCGCCGCGCCCTCTTCACCCAACACAAGATCACGTACGGCTTTTGAAACCGGCTCATCAACTCCGGCGCGTCCCACGGCAATCCAGTCCAATGCGGAAAGTGAGGTGACAACCCGCGTCTGCAAGGTTGTCTCGACCGAGCCTGCTGCGAATGCGGCCAGTGAAGTGGAAAAATCGCTCATAGGCGCAGTCTAGCGTGCGCCATTTGCGGGTAAAGACCTAGTCGTACAAATCCGCGGCACGAGCCTCGAACGCCTGAACGATCCGGTGCATGGCCTCGTTGAAAACGACGCCGATGATGCCCTGCAGGATGGCGTTCTTGAATTCGAAGTCCACGTGGAAAGACACATTACACCCGCCCTCGGGCGCGTCCGCGAACTGCCAGTCGGACTTCATGTATTTGAACGGACCGTCTAGATACTCGGTGTCGATCTTCATCTGATCGGGGAACAGCGTCACCCGGCTGCCGAACCGTTCGCGGAACACCTTGAACGAAATGACCAGATCCGCCTCCATCACCTGCGCTTCACCGGCGGCGTAGGTCCGGCGGATACGGGCGGCAGCACACCAGGGCAGAAACTCGGGGTACTTCGCCACATCCGCGATCAGGTCGTACATCTGCTGCGCCGTATACGGCAGGTGGCGGGTTTCCGAATGAGTAGGCATGGCGTCCGGTATTAACAGGTGACAATGGCGCGTGATTTCGTATGTTGCGCGCCAAAGATCAAGGGGGCAGCGATGAGCGACCGTGCATATGTGATAGATGAGATGATCTCGGCCAAGGCCATCGCCGCCCGGATCGAAGAGCTGTGCCGCGAGATCAGCACCGAGTTTGCCGACACCGACAAACTGGTCGTGGTCGGCCTGCTGCGTGGCAGTTTCGTCTTTATCGCTGATCTGGTACGCGAGTTGGACCTGCCGATCGAAGTGGATTTTCTTGAAGCATCATCCTACGGCGATTCGATGGAAAGCAGCCGAGAGGTGCGTATTCTCAAGGACTTGCGCGGTGCAATTGAAGGGCGCGACGTTCTGGTCGTTGAGGATATCGTCGATACCGGCCACACTCTGAACCACGTGACCAACTTGCTGCGCAGCCGCAAACCCGCGCGGCTGAGGTCCATCGCACTGCTGGACAAACCCAGTCGGCGCGAGGTCGATTTCCGGTCCGACTGGATCGGCTTCGAAATTCCAGACGAATTCGTTGTGGGGTACGGAATCGACTACGCCCAACGCAATCGCAACCTGCCTTTCATCGGCAAGGTCCGCTTTACCGAGGACTAAGCGGCCCCAACACCTGCTGAATCGCACCGACGAAAATCCCGGTTCCGATCGGGATCAGAGCGTCCGGGAAATCGTAATCCGGGTTGTGCAGTTGGGGGTGATCCACCCCCGACCCAAGCCAGAACATTGCAGACTTGGCGCCTTTGCCGAACTGTCCAAAGTCTTCCGAAAACTTTTGCGGGTTGGATGCCAACGTACATGGCACGTCCGCTTCATCACAGGACCTGCTGAGGATATCGACAGCCTCGGGCGCGTTCACACAGGCCTCGAACACGTCTTCATAACCGATCTCATAGCCCAGCCCCTGATCTGAAGCGACCTGCGCAACCAACGCCTCGGCCTCGTTCATCAGGTTCTGCATTCGCGCATCGGCGACAGTGCGCAAGGTCACCCAAAGCTCGGCCCTACCGGGGGCAACGCCAAAGGTCGGTTCGCCCAGATTAGCGTGTGTCACCGTGGTCAGGGCAAACTCAGCATCCAGAGCCCCGCCCTGCCCCAACCCCGTCAATTGCGGCATCAGGAGCGCCAGCGCCCCAGCTGGTGACACCCCGTCCTGTGGCGCCGCCGCGTGTGAGGTTTTGCCGGTCAGAACAATCTTCATCCCACGCGAGGCACAATTCGCGGGCCCCTTGCACAGCAGCACGTCCCCCTGCGCCAAGCCCGGCAGGTTGTGCAGGGAAAACACAAAATCCGGCGCGATTTCGGCAAACTTTGGATCGGCCCGAAAGGCGATGGCCCCTTGCCCGGTTTCCTCGGCCGGTTGAAAGATCAGAACCACGCGGCCCGTTTGCGGGCGGGATTGGGCCAGTTGCTCGGCCACACCCAGAACCATCGTCATATGGCCATCATGCCCGCACAAATGCCCCTTTCCAGGAACACGCGAAGCATAATCCGAGTCAGAGATTTCCTGAATCGGCAACCCGTCCAGCTCGCACCGAATAGCAACGGTTGACCCGGCCTGTCCGCTGTCAAAAACGCCCGCCACCCCATGACCGCCAATACCCGTCAGCACCTGATCGGCACCACGGGCGTGCAATTCATTCGAGATCCGGGCAGCGGTTTGTTCCTCCTGCCCAGAGACCTCAGGGTATTGATGCAATTCGTGGCGCAGCCGAGTCAGCCGCGAAAGTGTGTCAGGGGTCACCCTTGCTCCAGCTTTTTCTGACGCGCATCGCGCAGACGGGCAAAGTCATCGCCTGCATGGTAGGACGACCGGGTCAGAGGCGTCGCGGACACCATCAGGAATCCCTTGCCGTAAGCCGCCTTTTCGTAGGACGCGAACTCCTCGGGCGTGACAAAGCGATCGACGCCGTGGTGTTTCGGCGTGGGCTGCAAGTACTGACCGATGGTCAAGAAATCGATATCGGCAGCGCGCATATCGTCCATGACCTGCCGGACCTGTTGTTCGTCTTCCCCAAGGCCAACCATGATGCCCGATTTGGTAAAGATCGACGGATCCATCTCTTTGACCCGCTGCAACAGACGCAGCGAGTGGAAATACCGAGCTCCGGGGCGCACTTCGGGGTAAAGGCCCGGAACGGTTTCGAGGTTGTGGTTGAACACATCCGGTTTCGCCTCGACCACAGTTTCCAGAACCAAAGGATCACATTTCAGGAAGTCAGGCGTCAGGATTTCAATCGTTGTCTTGGGCGAGCGGTGACGCACCGCGCGGATGGTCTGGGCAAAATGCTCTGCCCCGCCATCTTTCAGGTCGTCCCGGTCAACCGAGGTGATAACCACGTGGTTCAGCCCCAGCTTTTGCACGGCATGCGCTACCCGACCGGGTTCGAACGCGTCCAGATCGTCGGGGCGACCGGTCGCAATGTTGCAGAAAGTACAGCCACGGGTACAGATCTCACCCATGATCATCATGGTGGCGTGACCCTGGCTCCAGCATTCGCCGACATTCGGGCAACCGGCCTCTTCGCAGACGGTCACGAGGTTGTTCTCGCGCATGATCTTGTGGGTTTCGGCATACCCTTTTCCACCCGGAGCCTTAACCCGAATCCATTTCGGCTTTTTCGGCTGCGCATTGTCCTGGCGATGCGCCTTTTCGGGATGACGTTGTTCGGGGATCTTCAGATCACGCACGGTCGGCTTTCCTGACTTTTGGTCACTTTGCTACGACATAATATAAACAGTGACAGATTGCTACGCCACCCATGCATAGCTGCCATAACAGCGCACTATGCAATTGCAGAAAAACACCAGACAAATCCCGGCTAAATCCTATTGAAAACAGTCCGCTTTGCAGTATCCGCCAGAATTCGCGTTTGCGGCAACAATAGCGTTGAAGCCAATTTAGAACTGTTTTAAATCTGCGGCAGTTCACACATGAATCACAGGAACTTGAGCATGAAATCCGGTACCAAACTGCCTGACGTAACCTTTCACACCCGCGTCCGTGACGAGGCCGTCGAAGGCCCCAACCCGTTCCGTTGGGAAGACAAGACCACTGCAGATTACTTTGCCGGCAAACGGGTGATCCTGTTCTCGCTGCCCGGTGCGTTCACCCCCACCTGTTCGACCTACCAGCTGCCCGGTTTTGAAAACGGTCATGCCGAATTCAAGGAAAAAGGCATCGACGAGATTTACTGCATGTCGGTGAATGACAGCTTTGTCATGAACAAATGGGCGCAGGATCAGGGCCTGGAAAACGTCAAGGTGATCCCGGATGGTTCGGGCGAGTTCACCCGCAAGATGGGCATGCTGGTCGACAAAGACAACCTGGGCTTTGGAATGCGCTCGTGGCGCTATGCTGCCATCGTCAACAACGGCGTCGTCGAGGCATGGTTCGAAGAGCCCGGCCTGATGGATAACTGCCCGGAAGACCCCTATGGCGTGTCCTCGCCGGAAAACCTGAAAAAGCACCTAGACGAAGTCAAGGAACCGGCTCTGGCCTAAGCTTTTCTACGATCCAAAACAAAAGGCCCGCCATCGGCGGGTCTTTTCTTTTTCAGGCGCGAGTCGCGGTCACGATGTCTTCGCCGACCCGCTGAATGACCTCAGCCAGACCGTCGAACCAACCCTCTCGACCGGATGACACACGTCGCACCAGACCAACCGTCCGTGCGGGTTGCGGCGTGCCGAAACGCATTAATTTCAACCCGGGCACAGCTTCGGATTCCGACCGCGCCGCAAGTTCGGGCAT
The DNA here is from genome assembly GCF_056536985.1 of Ruegeria sp. CH8. Taxonomy (NCBI): domain Bacteria; kingdom Pseudomonadati; phylum Pseudomonadota; class Alphaproteobacteria; order Rhodobacterales; family Roseobacteraceae; genus Ruegeria; species Ruegeria sp. CH8. The sequence continues at coordinate 229,902 of NZ_JBQFQR010000001.1, forward strand.
CAGGGTCAGGCCAAAGCCTTCGGCCACCAGTCGGGACAGGGTCGCCAGCGACGACGCACCCATATTGATCAACCCGCTGCTGCGGTCCTGCCCGCAGACCTCAAGCGCCTGATCCGTCAAACAGTGGCCATCATCCAGCAACATCAACTGCGCGGTTTTCAGGTCCAGTGGCCGAAGGGCCTCGGGGTTTGTTGCCATTCCCTGCAGGCGCGCCGTGCTACCGGCCAGAAGAAACCGATCCTGAAACAGGGGCAGTTCGAACAGCTCATTTCCCCCAACCGGCAGAGCCACGACCCCAGCGTCGATTTCCCCGGCACGCAACATATTCAGTAGCCGCTCGGTCCTGGCCTCGCGTACTTGCACTCGCAGCGACACGTCAGAGGCGCGCAACCCAGCCAGAACGCCGGGCAGCAAATACGGCGCAATTGTTGGAATGATCCCAATCGCCAGCGATCTGTGCCCACCCGAGCGATCCCTGGCAAATTGGTCCAGCCTGTCGGCGGCTCCCAGAACCTGACGCGCATGGTCCAGCACATCGCGCCCCAACGGAGTCAGTAGGATGTCGCGGGCCTGACGTTCGAAAAGCGGGCCACCCAAGCTCTCTTCCAGCGCCTTGATCTGTACGGACAAAGCAGGTTGAGACACATGGCAGGTCTGCGCCGCCCGGCCGAAATTTCGTTGTTCGGCGACGGCGCTGAAATACTGCAACTGTCTGAGGGTGAAATTCATAACCTGTGATTATCACTTGGCTGCACGAACGCAACCAAAACATATCACCCGATCATGCGATTACGCTCTGACTGGCATTCGTAATGCCGCTTGAGTCGCTGCAGCGCGATCCGCAGCACGATCTTACCCGACCGCGCCGACCAGCCCATTCGTTTTTCTGCCAGCTCCAACCCTTCGAGGTAACAGCAGCAGCGTAGCGCCACGTCGCTCAGTCCCGGCCCGAGATCCGACAGCGCACGCTCCACGCGATCCCGCGCATCGGACGAGCCCCGCCCGCCATGCGCCTCGCTTTTGAAGCTACCGCGCCCTCCGGCGGTCAGGAAATGGTCCCAGTTCTGCGCGACTTTTGGGCCGATTTGCGCCAACTCAAAATCCTCACGCAGACGTTCACCCGCTGCCACCAGCGATTCATCCAGAAACGGCTTGCCATCCCGGTCCCGTCGGCGTGCCAAGGCGATCAGAGGGCTTTCAGCCGCACTGTAGCGAATACGCTTTGGCCGATCCGCTTTTGCAGACGTACTCTGCCCCGGCGCCAATTGCGCCTGAAATGGCGCCTGCGCCTCGGCCATGCCAAATTCACTACGCTCGCGCGCCTTGTTCTCGGCCTCGGCAATCAAACAGCTCAGCGCGGCCCGACCTGCCGACGAAATCCGATAGCGCGAAATTCGCCCCGGATTGTCACAGGAAATCCAGTCCTTCAAGGCCAGCGCCTGCGCGATCCTGCATTCCACTACGGCCGTTCTGGTGGCCCCGGTGTCGCCGGTGTCACGAACCACAACGGCCTTGTCCATTTCCTCGGCCACCGCAAGGACCGATCCCGTTTCACACAACCGGCGTAGAATCCGCAGGGCTTCACGGTTGAATTCCTCGTCCCTGGCGGCTGCGGTTTCCTCTTGAGTGGCTGTGAACGTGCCACCCGCGCCCGCTTGCGGATCGGTAAAATGCGTCTCGGCCAGCGATTGCAGGGCGGCATCCACCAAAGGATCGTCTCGGCGCATTTCGATCCGTCTAATCTGTCTGAGAATGGTTGAAGCATGGCACCCCGCGGATCGCGCGATGTCGCGGATCGACTGGCCGGTCTCTGTGTGAGCAAGATATCTCTGCGCCCCCTCAGGTACCCAAGCCGGAATGGTGAAAGCCATGTTATTTTCCATAGTTCCTTGCCCTCGTCGAAACAAAAATCTGTTCTCAATCGCCCCCGATGAGTTTGTTAACCAATTCTAACTAGAGTTGCTTTCGTTACTCGTTCGTTAACCCACGGGGACAAGAACCAGATTTGATTCAAAAACATAAACACTCATGAAGTCAGAGTTCGGCGCGAGCCCAATCAAGGCTACACTCGCTTAGGTTGTGTGACAAAAGGAGCGACTTCCACTCGAACAAGGAACCCCCGAGATGCAAGACTTGATGACGATGATTAGCACCCTCCGCCGTCCCCGCCTGTTGGCTCGGGCCGCGAAATTTGGGGCGCAGGACTATGATCGGGACCGTCATCTGCAACGTATTCTGGGATACGGCTCGCTGCCAGGCACCGGCGCAGCACTGGTTCGACTGATGGAAATGGAACGAGAGGTTAACGCGCAGAGATTAGAGGAAGACGCGGCCTATTCCCTGGTGCGCCATCTGGATCTGTTGATCGCGTTGTTGGGCGAAGCGCAGCTGTATCAAGCCAGCCGCGCCTCGCAATATCAGTGATCAGGTGAAAGCATCCGGCATGGATGCTTTCTTTTCCGCCACGTATTCGTTCAGCGCGGCGTTGATTTCCGGGTCGAGTTGCGGCTGCTGGTAGTTGGCCAGCAGATGCTCGACCCGCGCAGCGGCCAAAGTCCGCGTGTCGCGCCCGCCTTCGTCTTCCCAGGTCTCGAACGGCTTATAGTCCAGCACTTCGCTCTTCCAGAACGCCTCTTTGAAGTTGGCCTGAGTATGCGCGCAACCCAGATAGTGGCCGCCGGGGCCAACTTCGCGGATTGCATCCATGGCCTGCGAGTTCTCGTCATAGGTGATGCCTTTGGCCAGACCGTGCAGAACGCCCAGCTGATCAGCATCCATGACGAACTTCTCAAAGTCTGCAACCAGACCGCCTTCCAGCCAGCCGCATGAGTGCAGCATGAAGTTCACACCGGACATCAGGCCCATGTTCAGCGAATTCGCGGTCTCATAGGCCGCCTGCGCATCCGGCAGCTTCGATCCACAGAACGAGCCAGCCGAACGGAAAGGCAGATTCAAACGCCGTGCCAACTGACCTGCGCCATAGGTAACCAGAGACGCCTCGGGCGTCCCAAAGGTCGGCGCGCCCGAGTTCATGTCGATAGACGACACGAAGGCACCAAAGATTGCCGGAGCACCTGGACGGATGATCTGGCTGTATGCCACACCGGCCAGAACCTCGGCCAGAACCTGTGTCAGTGTACCTGCCACCGAAACCGGTGCCATCGCGCCGCCGACAATAAAGGGCGAGATGATGCAGGCCTGATTGTTTGCCGCATAAACCTCGAGCGAGCCCATCATCACGTCGTCGAAGGTCATCGGCGAGTTGATGTTGGTCAGCGAGGTCATGACAGTGTTTTCCTGCACGAACTCTTTGCCGAACAGGATCCCGCACATATCAACCGAATCCTGCGCGCGGCTGGGATCGGTGACCGAGCCCATGAACGGCTTGTCCGACAGGGTCATGTGCGCCATCAGCATGTCAAGGTGACGCTTGTTCACCGGAACGTCGGTCGGCTCGCAAACAGTTCCGCCCGAGTGGTGCAGCCACTTGGACATATAGGCCAGTTTCACGAACTTGTTGAAGTCGTCCATGGTCGCATAACGTCGACCGCCATGGATATCGCGCACAAACGGAGGACCGTAGACCGGCGCCAGAACCAGGTTGCGGCCGCCGATGACAACCGATTTCTCGGGGTTGCGGGCGTGCTGGGTAAACTGGCTGGGCGCCGTCTTGATCAGCTCACGCGCCAGGCCGCGCGGGATGCGCACGCGCTCACCGTCGACATCGGCGCCAGCGTCTTTCCAACGCTGCAGCGCACCCGGGTTGTCAACAAAGTTGACGCCAACCTCGGCCAGAATGGTTTCCGCATTGGCCTCGATGATCTCCAACGCCTCTTCGTTGAGAACTTCGAAATTCGGAATGTTCCGTTCGATGTATTTCGCGGTTTCGATACGAACCGCGGTGCGCTCGGCCCGCCGGGCGGCTCCGCCACCGCCTCTGGCTCTGCGTCGGTTTGCCTCTGCCATGAGATAGCCCCGTTGTAATGTTCACGTTGCAGATTGTGTTACCGGAACACCAGATCACATCAGAAGTGGATTGCGGCGCAATAGGGGTAAAAGCGACATGATCGTCCGTTCAGTTTTGTTTTGACCCTTCTTCCTTGATGCTCATGATAGAGACATGAAATCGGAATCGCAAAATTTACCGTCCACCGAAATTGAGCGAAAAACCCTTGATGCGGCCGAAATTGGTGCCGTTGCGCACCTGTACCGAGGCGAGGTTTACCGAAGCACCATCTGGCGCACGCGCTTGGATACAACGACGAACTGGGCAGTTGTTACGCTGGGTGTCGCACTGTCTATTTCCTTTTCCTCACCCGAAGCTTCCCCCCTGCCACTGGTGCTTGTCGGCGTTCTTATCATCCTGTTCCTCATGCTCGAAGCGCGACGCTATCGATATTTCAACGTTTGGCGCGCGCGGGCCCGTTGGCTTGAGACCCATTTCTATGCACCATTACTTTATGATGGCGACCTGCACATGGAGGAGAACTGGCAAAAAGTTCTGGCACAGGACTATTTGCATCCGCGCTACCACGTCAGTCTGATAATCGCGATCGGTCGCCGAATTCGCAGGAACTATCTTTGGATTCTGTTGATCCAAAGTCTTGCTTTCTGCGTCAAAATCTCAGTTCACCCTACTCCGGTTGCAAATTTCTCTCAGGCCATCGACCGTGCGGATGTAGGACCAATTCCCGGTGAGGTTCTCATTGTAACCGGTATTTTCTATATCCTGTGCTGGTCCGTGATCGCAATCTGGAGCTACCGGGCGGACGCCAGCCGCGCCTCACACCGCGGGAGAGAAAAGTCTGAATCAATGGGCTAGGAGCAAGTTCAGATTGCTTTTTTCATCTCGACTGAATTGCCGCTGATTTCCGTTTCAAACCAACCCAGATGCGCATAGATCGCGCGTGTATCCCACATCTGACGGTGGGTTCGCAAAACCATTTGCATGCATCCAGCCTCACGCGCTTCGGCCTCGGCCCTTGCCAACAGTTTTCCGGCAATCCCCTGCCCTTGTTCCTTTGGCGAAACAGCCAGATTGAAAATCTTCATCTCGGTATCCAGCCTGTCGAAGATGACAACCCCTGCCAACCCGGCATCTGTAATGGCCAAAACCACCCGGTGATCCGAAATATCCTGCTCAATACCCGCCGTCACATCTGGTAAATCGGCTATAGTTTTGCGCGCACTAGAATAAGCCGCCGCTATACACTCAGTGATCGCCTCTGCATCTTCCTGTGTCGCGTTCACGAAGCGAATGTCCGTCATTGATCCGATCTCCCTCTGTATCTGTCAGGAAACACCTTCATAACGCTTGCACATAGCCGCCGCGCGACCTAAGAGCCAGTCATGAGCCAGACATCCCATGACCGCCTTCTGATCATCGACTTCGGCAGCCAGGTGACGCAGCTGATCGCACGCCGCCTGCGCGAGTTGAATGTCTATTGTGAAATCCACCCCTACCAGTATGTCACGATGGACTTTGTGCGCGAAATGGCGCCCAAGGCCGTGATCTTCTCGGGCGGGCCGGACAGCGTGACGCGCGAGGGTTCTCCCCGCGCCCCGCAAGAGATTTTTGACTATGGCGTGCCGATCCTTGGCATCTGCTATGGCCAACAAGTGATGATGCACCAGTTGGGCGGCAAGGTGGAAAGCGGCCACGGCACCGCCGAATTCGGCCGCGCTTTTGTCACGCCGAAAGGTCAGTTGGACATTCTGGACGGCTGGTTCGCCGACGGTGACGAGCAGGTATGGATGAGCCACGGCGACCACGTCAGCGAAATCGCCCCGGGGTTTGAAGTATTCGGCACCTCACCCAACGCGCCCTTTGCGATCACCGCCGACACCAGCCGCCATTTCTATGCCGTTCAGTTCCACCCCGAGGTGCACCACACCCCGAAGGGCGCGAAGCTGTATGAGAACTTCGTCAAACTGGCCGGGTTCGATGGCGACTGGACCATGGGCGCCTACCGCGACGAGATGATCCGCAAAATCCGCGAGCAGGTCGGCGAAAAGAAGGTCATTTGCGGGCTGTCCGGCGGTGTCGACAGCTCGGTCGCAGCGATCCTGATCCACGAGGCGATTGGCGATCAGCTGACCTGTGTGTTTGTCGACCATGGGTTGCTGCGCAAGAACGAAGCACAGGAAGTCGTCGGCATGTTCCGCGACAACTACAACATTCAGCTGATCCATGCGGATGAAAGCGACCTGTTCTTGGGTGAGCTGGACGGCCAGTCTGACCCCGAGACCAAGCGCAAGATCATTGGCAAGCTGTTCATCGACGTGTTCCAGAAACACGCCGACACCATCGAAGGCGCCGAGTTCCTGGCGCAAGGCACACTCTATCCCGACGTGATCGAATCGGTCTCGTTCTCGGGCGGTCCGTCGGTCACCATCAAATCGCACCACAATGTGGGTGGCCTGCCAGAAAAAATGGGCCTGAAGCTGGTCGAACCCCTGCGTGAACTGTTTAAGGACGAAGTCCGCGCCTTGGGCCGTGAACTCGGACTGCCGCAAAGCTTTATCGGTCGTCACCCCTTCCCCGGACCGGGTTTGGCGATCCGCTGCCCCGGCGAGATCACCCGCGAGAAACTGGAAATCCTGCGCGAGGCCGATGCGGTCTATATCGACCAGATTCGCAAACACGGACTGTACGACGAGATTTGGCAGGCCTTTGTCGCAATTCTACCCGTTCGCACCGTGGGTGTGATGGGTGACGGACGGACCTATGACTACGCCTGCGCCATGCGGGCGGTGACCTCGGTCGATGGCATGACTGCCGATTACTACCCGTTTACTCACGAATTCCTTGGCGAAACCGCCACGCGGATCATCAACGAGGTCAAGGGCATCAACCGATGCACTTACGATATCACCTCGAAACCTCCGGGAACGATCGAGTGGGAATGACAAAAAGCCGGGCACTGTCCCGGCTTTTTTGTTTAAGTTCAGCGAGAAACCAGCGATTCCCGCAGGCAGGTGAATGGACAGCAGTAAACCACAGATCGGCAAAGCCGCGCTTTGGATGACCGGGGCAATTGCCTCATTCTCATCCATGGCCGTCGCTGGACGAGAGCTTAGCGTAACGCATGATACTTTCGAAATCATGTTCTACCGCAGCCTTGTCGGCATCTGTGTCGTGGCGCTGGTCCTGACATTGTCTGGAAAGTGGCATCAGGTCTCTACACACAGGCTGGGGCTGCATGGTATTCGGAACCTTATGCATTTCACCGGCCAGAACCTGTGGTTCTACGCCGTCTCGGTGATCCCTCTGGCGCAGGTTTTTGCGCTGGAGTTTACCCAGCCCATCTGGGTCATTCTGCTGTCTCCGCTGCTGCTGAAGGAACGCCTGACCCCAGTTCGCGTCCTGTCTGCGCTGATCGGTTTCGCAGGTATCCTGATCGTCGCGCGTCCCGGAGCAGTACCAATAAGTACCGGCGTTGTTATGGCTGCACTTTCGGCGGTTTTCTTCGCTCTGACAACCATCTCCACCAAGACCCTGACGCGGTTTGCCAGCATTGGCTGCATCATGTTCTGGCTGACCGTCATGCAGGCATTTTTGGGCCTGATCGCGGCGGGCATCGACGGGCAAATTGCCCTGCCCACTCCGGCCACTGCACCTTTCCTTTTGCTTGTAGGGTTTGCAGGCCTGCTGGCCCACTATTGCATCACAAACGCCCTGGCCATCGCCCCCGCCACTGTCGTGGTTCCGTTCGATTTTGCCCGTCTGCCTACGATCGCGGTGGTGGGAACGATTCTGTATCAAGAACCGCTGGATCTTTGGACCCTTTTGGGCGCTGCAGTGATATTCTCTGGTATATTTTTGAACGTTCAGGCCGAAAATCGTAACAGTTTGGCAACAGAATCCCGGCACTCTCATAAGTAGTAACGCACCGTCACCGGTTGACGGTTAAACACGGGTAAAGAAAGTATCGAGCACCATAAGGCAGGTCGGTCGCAACCACTCCAAACTTGGATCAGACCTGAATAACACCTTTAGGGAGGACACAATGAAAAAAGCGCTATTACAGGCGTGCGTACTGAGCGTAGGGGCAACCGGTGCTTATGCTGGCGGTCTGGACCGCAGTGGACAGGGTGTGAACATTCTGTTCGAAGAAGGCTCTGTGGCTCAATTCCGTCTGGGTTACACATCACCGGATGTCAGCGGGTCGATGATCGACCAGATACCCGGTAGCCCAACCTTTGGCGAAAGAGTTGACTCGGGTAACATCGCGAACGACTTCTTCACGCCACATCTCGCGTATAAAGCCGCGCTGACCGACAACCTCGATTTCGCACTGGTTTACGATCAGCCCTTTGGTGCTGATGTTGAGTATTCCTCTGAATATCCGATCTCACAGAATGTGCTCGGGTTTTCCCCTCCATTTCCCCCTGGTGCGAACCAAGACGTCTTGCGCGCGAAGGCTGACACAGATGCCGTAACAGCACTGCTGCGCTATAAATTCGAAGGCGGGTGGAGCGCCATCGGTGGCGTTCGCGCCCAACGCCTGAAAGCAAGCGTTTCTGTTCCCCTTGCGGGTGCCGGCCTTCAACCGATCCCGTCCGGTGGATACCGCGTTGAAACAGATGCTGAAATCGACTTTGGCTATGTTGTTGGTGTTGCTTGGGAACGGCCTGACATCGCGGCCCGGGTATCTTTGACTTATAACTCGAAAATCACACATGATCTTTCGCAGACAGAGGCAAATGACTCGCTGGCGTTTACTCCGTTCCCGGAAATCGCAAGAACCAGCGCTGACTCAACGTCCGAAGTGGTTACGCCGCAATCGGTCAACCTCGACTTTCAGACTGGCGTTGCGCCCAAAACCTTGCTGTTCGGTTCTGTTCGTTGGGTTGACTGGCCGCAAACCGTATATGCTCCACCGGTTTATACCGGTCTGACAGGTATTAACCTCGTCGACTACGAAGAGGCCACCTGGACCTACTCGCTCGGCCTCGGCTATCAGTTCTCCGAAGAGTTTTCGGGTGCAGTTACAGTGGGCTACGAAAGTTCACAGGGTAATCCTGTGTCCAACCTCGGCCCGACAGATGGGTTCTGGAGCATTGGCGTTGGCGGTACCTACTCGCTGGAACGTGCGAAAATCTCGGGCGGTGTACAATACACCGACATCGGTGACGCAACCGCAAATGGTGCTGGCCCTGACAACCGCGCTACATTCTCAGGCAATAGCGCCTGGAGCGTTGGCTTCCAGATCACCTACTCGCTGAGCTAAGCAAAAATACTCTTTCACGTTAAACCCCGCTATCTTGGCGGGGTTTTTCTTTGCGCAAGTTCCGGGTCGCACGAAAGTAACCCAACTGCGACAAAGAACCATGACAAAGCAAAAACACCTTTCTCCTAAAGCATGGGCCGAGCTTCTTTTGCTGGGCCTGATCTGGGGCGCTTCGTTCCTTTCAATCCGTATCGCACTGGACACGATCCCAGTGATGACCTCTGTGTTTCATCGGGTTTTCTGGGCAATGTTGGTACTTTGGATAGTGGTTCGGGTTCAACGGCTAGCTGTTCCGTCCAGTCCTCGCGTTTGGCTGGCATTTCTGGTTATGGGGTTGCTCAATAATGCAATCCCGTTTTCCCTGATGTCCTGGGGGCAGCTTTACATCGAGACCGGCCTCACCTCGATCTTGAATGCGATGACGGCCATTTTCGGTGTCATCGTCGCAGCGATGTTTTTCAAGGACGAACGTCTTAGCCGAACCCGCGCGATTGGTGTCGGGCTCGGGTTTCTTGGGGTCACAATTGCTATCGGGCTGCGCAACTTCGCCAGTTTCGATCTGCAGAGCATGGCGCAACTTGCCGTCATCGCAGGCACGGTTTCCTATGCGCTGGCCGGTGCTTGGGCGCGGGTTACCTTGTCTGACCTGCCTCCTGTCGTCGCAGCAGCCGGTATGTTGACTGGGTCGACCCTGCTGATCCTTCCGATCACGCTGGTGGTCGATGGTGTGCCAAGTCTGGATCTGCCACTGATTACATGGGCTGCGATTGGTTATTATGCCTTGGTCGCAACTGCGGGAGCTTACCTTTTGTATTACCGAGTATTAGCCATGGCAGGTGCGGGTAATCTATTGCTGGTCACTTTGGTCATCCCTCCAGTTGCCATCGTACTGGGCGCGGTTGTGCGCGATGAGGCCCTGCCCCCGCAAGCCTTTCTGGGCTTTGCCATCCTTGCGATTGGGTTGCTGATCCTCAACCGCGCAGGCGCACGCGATTGACGCCGCCCGCTGCCCGTTTTAGCTAGGTCAGAAAAAGGGACAGCGGACGATGATCTACGGCTCGGCAAAAGACTGGCGCGACGCGACGCGGAAAAAGGTGCTGTTTTTCGGCATGTCGGGGCTGGGCAAAACCTATGTGTCCAACGTCCTGCGCGATTCTGGTGACTGGTTCCACTATTCCATCGATTACCGCATCGGAACGCGTTACATGGGGGAATACATCGCCGACAATGCCAAGGCCGAGGCGATGAAGGTCCCGTTTCTGCGCGATCTTCTGTTGTCGGATTCGATTTATATCGGCTCGAATATAACATTCGAAAACCTGACCCCTGTGGCCGCCTATTTGGGTAAGCCGGGCAATCCGGCTTTAGACGGGATGGAGCTGCACGAATACCGCCGCCGGCAGGAACAGTTCCGTCTGGCAGAAATCCACGCCCTGTTGGATACCGAGTATTTCATCGACCGCGCACAACGCCTCTACCAATACCCGCATTTCATTTGCGATACGGGTGGGTCGATTTGTGAATGGGTGGATCCCAACGATCCAGCCGACCACGTGCTGTCCGAACTGTCTCGTCAAACTTTAATGATCTGGATTCAGGGCGATGAAGACCACACCGCCGAACTGATCCGCCGCTTTGACAAGGCCCCCAAGCCGATGTCCTACCAACCCGAATTTCTGACCCGCGTCTGGAACGACTACCTGACCCAGAACGAGTGCCGGGCCGAGGACGTGGACCCCGACGCCTTTATCCGCTGGACTTATGCGCAGGCGCTGGCGCACCGTCAGCCGCGCTATCAGGCGATGGCCGAGAATTGGGGTGTAGCCGTCACCGCCGACGACATGCACAAGGTGCGCGACGCTGCTGATTTCGATGAGTTGATCGAACGCACCCTTGAGACCCGCGCAAACCGCGCTTAACTACCGCTTCTATACTGAAACTCCAAAGGCTTGCACCTGATGCCGATCAAGATTCCCGCCGACCTTCCTGCATTTGACGTCCTCACGAAAGAGGGCGTCTCGGTCATGGCCGAGGATCAGGCGATGCGTCAGGATATTCGCCCCCTGCGCATCGGGTTGCTGAACCTGATGCCCAAGAAAATTCAGACCGAAAACCAGTTCGCGCGCTTAATCGGCGCGACTCCGCTGCAGATCGATCTATCTTTGATCCGCATGACCGAACATCGCACCAGAAATACCGCTGCCGAACATATGGCCGAGTTTTACCGCCCCTTTCAGGACGTCAAGGACGAGAAATTCGACGGCCTGATCATCACCGGTGCGCCAATCGAACATCTGAATTTTGTCGATGTCACCTATTGGGATGAAATGCGCGAGGTCTTTGAATGGACACAGACGAACGTGCATTCCACCTTTGGCGTCTGCTGGGGCGGGATGGCGATGATCAACCACTTCCATGGCGTGCGAAAACACATGCTGGACGCCAAGGCGTTCGGCTGTTTCCGCCACTCGAACCTCAACCCGGCCTCGCCGTTCCTGCGCGGGTTCTCGGATGATTGCGTGATCCCGGTCAGCCGCTGGACCGAGATGAAACAGGCCGAGATTGATGCGGCCGATGGGCTGGTGACCTTGCTGGGCAGTGATGATGTCGGTCCCTGTCTGGTCGAAGATCGGGCGCATCGGGCGCTCTATATCTTCAACCATTTCGAGTATGACAGCGATACCCTGAAGCAGGAGTATGATCGCGACGTTACAAATGGCACGCCGATCAACGTGCCGATGAACTACTATCCGGATGACGACCCGGCCCAGACGCCGCAGAACAGATGGCGCAGCCACGCACACCTGCTTTACGGCAACTGGATCAGTGAAATCTACGGCACCACCCCGTACGACATCAGCCGGATCGGTGTAGAAAAAACCGATCTGAGGGCCTGATCCTGTGCTGCGCGTCGGTATCATAGTCCTGACCTTGATGGTCGCGCTATGGGCCGTCGCAATCTGGCGCGCGGCCCGGAGCGAAGCCCGCGCTGAGGCGGCCTTCCCCCTCGAAGGTCAGATCGTCGAGGTCGATGGAATCGCTGTCCATGCCGTTGTGATGGGCGAAGGACCGAACGTGGTGCTGCTCCACGGTTCCAGCGGCAACACGCGCGACATGACCTTTGCGCTGGCCCCGATTTTGGCCGAAAACTACCGCGTGATCGTGTTTGACAGGCCTGGGTTGGGCTATAGTGACAGCTTCAACCCGAACGGAGAAACCATTACGGAGCAGGCGGAAATCCTGCAAAAGGCCGCGGCCCAGCTTGGTGCCGACAAACCTATCGTGGCTGGCCAAAGCTATGGCGGGTCCGTCTCTCTTGCTTGGGTGGTGACACGGCCTGACAATATTTCGGCGCTGGTCCTGATCGCGCCCGCAGCTGTACCGTGGGAAACTCCGCTGGACGGATTCAATCAAATGGCATCGACATCAGTTGGCAATGTCGCGGCCCTGCCCTTGGTAACCGCTTTTGTGCCCGAGTGGTTTGTTGAAAAAACGCTGGACCAAGTGTTTGCGCCTCAAACCACGCCTGACGGTTATGCAGATCACTTTGGGCCGGGTCTAACCATGCGCCGCGCCTCTATGCATGCCAACGCCAAACAGCGTGCCAACCTGCTGGAAGAGGTCCGCGCCCTGCGGCCTCTGTATGGAGAGATCGACGTCCCAACCGAAATCGTTCACGGCACCGCTGATGACACAGTTGACCTCGAATGGCATTCGCACCGGTTGCTCGATGAAATTCCGGGGGCGGAACTGATTGAACTGCCGGGTATAGGGCATATGCCGCAGGTTGTGGCCGCGCCCGAAGTCGCTGCCGCCATCGACCGCGCCGCGCAACGTGCGGGTTTGCGTTAAGCTCGCTGCTAATCCATAGTAGGATATGGATTTTATGGCGAGGTGACACATGGCCCGTTCCGAAAAAGGTTCCATCGAAAAATACTTCAAGAAAGACGCCCCAAAAGAGGTGCGCTCGGCTATCGAGAAATCCGGCAAGGGCGACATTCTAAACCCGACCTACCCTTACGATGAGCGCATGAAGCGTAAGGATTACGACAAGGAAATGGAGAACCTGCAGATTGAACTGGTCAAGATGCAGTCCTGGGTCAAGGAAACCGATCAACGAGTGGCGCTGATTTTCGAGGGTCGGGATGCGGCTGGCAAGGGTGGCACGATCAAGCGGTTCCGCGAGAATCTGAATCCTCGGGGCGCGCGTAACGTCGCGCTCAACAAACCTTCGGACACCGAGCGCAGCCAATGGTATTTTCAACGCTACGTCCAGCACCTTCCCGCAGCCGGTGAGATCGTGTTCTTCGACCGCAGCTGGTACAATCGCGGCGTCGTTGAAAACGTTTTTGGTTTCTGTACCGCAGAAGAGCGAGAGCGGTTCTTCCGCCAGGTGTTACCGTTGGAAACCGGGCTGGTGAATGATGGGATTACGCTGTTCAAGTTCTGGCTGAATGTCGGCCGCGCCGAGCAGCTGAACCGGTTTCTGGCCCGCGAAACTGACCCACTGAAGCAATGGAAGCTCAGCCCAATCGACGTTGCAGGCCTGAACAAATGGGATGAATACAGCGAGTCGATCTCGGAAACCCTGACCCGCAGCCATTCAGAGCATTGCCCGTGGACTATCGTCCGGTCTGACGACAAGAAACGCGCAAGATTGGCCGCCATTCGCACTGTGTTGCACGCGCTGGACTATGATGAAAAGGACGAGAAAGCCATCGGCGACAATGATCCCAAAATCTGCGGCGGGCCGGAAATCTGGGATGCGTAACCAATAGTGGACGAACACCCCTGGACGGATTATGTCATGTATCTCTGCGGCTTAAACAACAAAGGCACCTGAAACAGGGATGACAAAACGCGGGTATCACCACGGCAACCTGAAACAGGCTTTGATCGAGGCTGCACTGTCTCTGATCGAGGAAAAAGGCCCGACCGGCTTCACCTTGTCCGAGGCAGCCAAAACCGCTGGGGTCACCCCGGCTGCAGTTTACCGGCATTTCCATGGGCGTGAAGATCTGATCGCCGAAGCGGCGCGGCAAGGGTATGAGATGTTCGCGGACCTGATGCAATACGCCTATGACAAGGGCCAGCCCTCCGCCTTAGCCGCGTTCGAGGCAACTGGCCGCGCGTACCTCGCCTTTGCGCGCAAGCATCCGGGCCATTACATCGCCATGTTCGAAAGCGGTATTTCCATCAACCGCACACCCGAACTGGCGCTGGCGGCGAACCGGGCGAAAGCAGTGCTCGAAAAAGCGGCCTCGGATCTGTCGCAGCACATCCCGCCGGAAAAACGCCCGCCCGCATCGATGTTCAGCGCACATATCTGGGCGATGAGCCACGGTGTAGTTGAACTGTTCGCCCGCAACACCGGTGCAAGTTCGCCCTTCCCTCCAGAGGATTTGCTGGAGTCTGGAATTGGTATTTACCTGCGCGGTCTGGGACTTGTTCCGCAAGACGATTGAAGATCAGAACCTGGGCAATGGCTGCGGCGCACTCAGCCCAGAAGTCACATTGATAAGCTCCATTTCCCCCATGCCTTTGATATCCACCCGCCCCAGATCCGAGACCTGAAACTCGTCGATCAGAGCATATTTCATTTCTTCCGGAGCAACGATTTTCATAGGGTTGGCAAACACTTGCAGACGCGAAGCGATATTCACCGCCGGGCCAAATACATCATAAACGTATTTTTGGATTCCAACTACAGACCCAACCGCAGCCCCCGTCCCCAACCCAATGCGAGCCAGCCATTTGTGCGGATGGCTTTCATTGCGCCTCTCCAGATAACGCAGAAAACGCACCGCACAATGGGCCACGGCGGTCGCGTGATCCGGTGTCGGATCCGGCATACCAGACACCGCCAAATAAGCGTCGCCGATGGTTTTAATCCGCTCGCAACCGAATTGTTCAACGATGCGATCAAAGGCAGTGAAGATGTCGTTTAACTCACTCAGTGTGACGGTAGGGTCTGTTTTGGCTGCGAAATCCGTAAACCCAACGAAATCCAACATCACCACGGATACCTGATCATAGAGCTGCGGCGTAACAACCCCGAAAGCTTTGAACTCTTCGTACACAGCTTTCGGCATCACATTCAGTAACAGTCTTTCAACCCGTTCCTTCTCGCGCTCCAGTTCTCGTGTATTCCGCTCGACCATAGTCGAATAGCTATCGATCATACTCTCGAGCTCTCGAATGCGTGTAATATTCTGGCATTCAACGACCAAAACCTGCTCGGACAAACCGTTTGCCAACGACACAGCCGTCGCGAATATCAGCGTTCTACGTTTTGGTTTGATTTGCAGTTCGACAGTATAGCGAAGCCCAGATTGCTTGACGTCATCCAATTCACGTTGATCCAATGAGGGCAGAATATCCAGTAAAGTCTGCCCCTCGGACGGAGTACCAAACCAATCAGCGAAAGGTCCGTTGTGAAAAACAAAGGTCAGATCCGACGCGCGCACGACAGCCACGCCGACTCCGATAGCGCGCAGCAACTGTTCGTTTATTGCCAGAATGCTCATGCCGCGTCTCGTGCAACAATAATGGCGCGCTTTGATTCAATGGCTTGCAAGGCAATCTTTATATGATCTTCCCGCATTCCGTGCATTGAAAGCGCCTCGGCAAACAACTCGGCCATTTCATCGAAATCACCATGAGAGATGTTCAGATTCCTGTGAACAGCTTCTATTCGATCATCACTAAAGGAAGCCGGTCCACCAACCAGAGAAGAGACAAACTTAGTCTGATGGTCGATGAGGCGCGGCATTTCGATGTCTTCGAAATGGCCGCCAATCTGATCAGACTCCAAGGCCATTTCATAGAATGTCATTACGATCCGACTGATCGTTTTGAACCCGCCATATCTTTCATAGATTGTCTGACCCACACCACACACCCAAGCATAAACTAGAAACAACACTGCAATCTTATATCACATTGACAGTTTTGTTAACGCTTATAGGGAGGTCGGCAGAAGGGATAATTACCCTCCTGCCGATCAGATCAGGCGTTGATCGTGTTATGTTCGGGCCCATAGGGGAAGCCGGTAATGTTCTCTGCACCGTCTTCTTCAACAACCAGAATGTCATGTTCGCGATAACCGCCTGCGCCCTTCTGGCCTTCGGGAATCCACAGCATCGGCTCGATCGAGACGACCATACCGGGCTCCAGAACCGTGTCGATATCTTCGCGTAGTTCCAGACCGGCTTCGCGGCCATAGTAGTGGCTGAGAATGCCGAAGGAGTGACCGTAGCCAAAGGATCGATATTGCAGCAAACCCTCATCTGCGAAGAACCGGTTGATCTCATCGCAGATGCCAGAACATGTCGCGCCAGGTTTGATCAGGCTCAGCCCCAGCTCATGCGCGGCTACGTTGGCCTTCCAGATGCGCAGACTCTCCGCATCGGGTTCGCCGAGGAACAGCGTGCGCTCAAGCGCTGTGTAATAGCCTGAGATCATCGGAAACGTGTTCAGCGACAGGATATCGCCCTTTTGCAACGCACGTTTGGTGACCGGGTTATGTGCGCCGTCGGTGTTCAGTCCAGACTGGAACCAGACCCAGGTGTCGCGGTATTCCGCATCCGGATAGGCTCTCGCAATCTCGGCCTCCATCGCGTCGCGTCCGGCCATGGCGATCTCGATCTCGGTCGCGCCTTCGCGGATGGCTGCGTGGATGGCCGCACCACCCACATCCGCTGTGCGTGCGCCGTCCTTGATCAAATCGATCTCTTCGGCGGATTTCACCATCCGCGCGGCCATCGTATCAGGAGCAATATCCACCAGTTCCGGCCCGCCCAGCATATCCAGCGCGGTGTCACGCATCGCCAGCGTCATGTGATCGCCTTCGATACCGATCCGGCCTACCGTGCCAATCAGGCTGGCCACCGCGCGCCAGTAATTGTTCCGCTTCCAGTCGGTATAGATCACGTTTTCCTCGACCGAGCGTCGCCACGGTTGACCCGCATCGATATTCGCCGACACGGTTGTACATGCGTCCTGCGTCACAACGCAGCCATACGGGCGGCCGAACGAGCAATACAGAAAACCCGAGTAATAGGCGATGTTGTGCATCGACGTCAGAAGCACCGCCGGGATGTCGCGCGCCGCCATTGTTGCGCGCAGGCGGGCCAGACGCCGGGAGTATTCCGCCTTGCTGAAGGGCAGCGGGGCCTTGTCGCCATTGTGGCTGGTGAAGAATTCGGGGCGATTTTGCAGGTCAGTCATTTGGTCTCTCCTCAATGCCGGACAGGCACCGCCCGGCCACAAGTCCCGGCGTTCAGGACAAGCGGCCTCGGGAACCGAGAGCCATGCACCCCGCCTTGCGTCACGACGCCATCGTGACCGGAGTGCATGGTGAAATCGCTAAATCAGCTTTCGAGTCGCGTCAAGCCGGGCTAAGCCCCCGCAGGCGTTCCGACCGCCGCCGTAGCAGTTCAACCGTGGTCAGCAAAGCAATCGAGATGACCACGAGGATCGTAGCAACTGCCAGAATGGTCGGGCTGATCTGTTCCCGCAGGCCGGTAAACATCTGCCAAGGCAGCGTTTTCTGGCTGGCAGAGCCAACAAACAGAACCACAACAACTTCATCAAACGAGGTGATGAAGGCGAACAACCCGCCCGAGATAACCCCCGGCAGGATCAGCGGCATCTGAATCTTGAAGAAGGTCCGTACCGGCCCTGCCCCCATATTCGCGGCGGCCCGCGTCAGCGACTGATCGAACCCGACCAGTGTCGCTGTCACCGTGATGATCACGAAGGGAATACCCAAAACAGCATGTGCGAGGATGACCTTCACATAGCCCACAAAGTTCTTGTCCATTCCCAGCGTACCCTCAAGGAACCGGCCGATATCGCTGTAGAAAAAGAACATACCGGTCGCCGAGATAATCAGCGGCACGATCATGGGCGAAATCAGGATACCCATAATGGCCCGACGCCCCGGCACATGCGATTGGCTGAGGCCGATGGCAGCCAGCGTCCCCAAAGACACCGAAATGATCGTCGCAATCGGCGCAATGATCAGCGAGTTCTTGAAGCTGCGTTGCCATTCATTGTTGGTGAAGAAGTCGCGGTAATGCTTCAGCGAATACCCCTCGGGGTCCAGCCGCAGCATTTCGGGCGTGAAGGTAAAGAAGTCCTGTGCGTTGAACGACAGCGGCAGAACCACCAGGATCGGCGTGATCAGGAAGACAAAGATGGCACCGCAAATCACGCGGAACAGGTAATGCTCGAACACCTGCCGACCTGTCAGATAGGGCAACAGCTTTTGCCGATAACGCCCCTCGTAGAGCCAAAAGATGAAGAAGGCAAAGAACCACCCCGCCAGCAGCCCGACGATTAATCCGGTCATCCCGGCGAAGAAGAACCCGATGGCAGCAAGCCCTAGAACGGTGATCCAGCGCGCGACACGTTCGTTGTCGAGAACGGTGATATAGACCCAGGCCAGCGCCGCCATCAGCGCGGCACCGATCACGATGCCCAGCAGGACATTGCCCTGCCCGGCTCCGACGAACATTCCGACAAACCCTCCGGCTATGGCGACTGCGGGCAGAACGACCGACAACGGTTTGCGGGATATAGGTGTAAGTGCTGCCATGTTCTTTATCCCAGTTTCACGTTATCAATGCCCACGATCTTGTCGTAGCACCAGTAGAGCAACAGAACGACCGCCAGCAGGATCGTCCCCAACGCCGCCGCCAGACCCCAGTTCAACGAGGACGAGATATGGTAGGCAATCCGGTTCGAGATGAAGACACCCTTGGTGCCGCCCACAATCTCGGGCGTGATGTAGTAACCGATGGCCAGAATGAACACGAGGATCGACCCCGCCCCGATGCCCGGGATGGATTGCGGGAAGTAGATCCGCCAGAACGTCGTCCAGTTGGTCGCGCCCATCGACTTGGCTGCGCGGGTGTAGGATGGCGGGATCGTCTGCATCACCGAATACATCGGCAGGATCATGAACGGCAGCAGAATGTGCGTCATCGCGATAATCGTGCCAAACTGGTTGTTGATGATCACCAGTCGTGCGTCATCTGCCACAAGTCCCAGCCAGACCAGCGTTTCATTGATTACGCCTTGCTGTTGCAGCATCACTTTCCACGCAGAAGTCCGCACCAGAAGCGACGTCCAGAAGGGCAACAACACCAGGATCATCAGCAGGTTCGAAACCCGCATCGGTAGCGTCGCCAGTAAGTACGAGACCGGATAAGCCAACAAGATGCAGGACCCGGTGATTATTAGCGACATGAACAGCGTGCGCCCGAACAGCTTGATCAGGATCTGCTTGTCCTCGGGCTGCGCCTGTGCGCCTTCGGGTGTACGGCGCATGTCAACGGCGTTAAGGAAATAGCCGTTGGTGATCGGAACCGCATGGGTTTTGATCGTGCGCCAAGTTTCAACATCGCCCCAGCCGTCATGAATCTCAATCAGCTTTTCCTTGAAAGGTGCGTCAGCCTCCGGATCCAATCGCTTGATACTACGCCCTGACTTACGGAACATCGAAGACATGCCGGTCTGTTCATAGTTCAGGCGCGTACCAAGTCTTGTGTGTGTTTTCGCCTCAACGGCTGCAACCATGTCTTTGGTGAAGGCTGCATACAGGGCTTCGTCGGGTAGCTCTCCACCTTCGGCGTCCCAATTTTTCAGTTCAACCACAGTCAGCGGGAGCGTTTCTGCGACGATGCTGTTCTCAACCGACCGTAGCAACATCGACACGATCGGGATCACAAACGAGAGCATTACAAACAGCAACAAGGGAGCAACGAGGGCCAGTGCCCTAAGCTTGCGGCGGCGCAGGGATCGCGCCAGTGATTTCTTCAGTGGCGTGCCATCTGCGGCCAGCATCGGACCGGATTGAGTAGCGTCAGTCATCTGCGTCCCTTGGTCTTTGGTGGATCGGGGCCATTGGCGGCCCCGATCTTGCGTTTCAAGACAGGCTTATTGTGCCAGCCATGCCTGGAACTTGGCGTCGATATCGTCGCGGTAATCAGCCCAGAACTCGTAGTTGTACAGGAACGTGTTCTTGGCGTTTTCCGGATCAGTCGGCATGTGCGGTGCCATATCGATGCCTAGATCAGCGTGCTGACCAACCAGCGGCGCCGACGAGGCACGGGCCGGACCGTACGAGATGTACTTGGCCTGATCCGCCAGACGTTGCGTGTCGGTCGCAAACTTCAGGTAATCCAGCGCGCGCTGTTTGCGTTCGTCATCCAAACCGGCGGGAATAATCCAACCGTCGATGTCAAACACCTGCGCGTCCCACAGCATTGCAACCGGTTGGTTCTGCTCTTCGATCACGCTGAACAGACGGCCGTTATAGGTCGAACCCATGATAACCTCGCCATCGGCCAGAAGCTGCGGCGTGTCGGCACCTGCAGACCACCAGACGACGCTGTCCTTGATAGTGTCCAGCTTTGCCAGCGCCTGATCCTGCCCTTCCGGGGTTGCCAGCACGTCATAGACGTCGTCCTTGGCTACACCATCACACAGCAGCGCCCATTCCATGTTGTTGATCGGGCGTTTTTCCAGCGAGCGTTTACCCGGATAGGTTTCCAGATCAAACACCGCGCAGATTTCAGTCGGAGGCGTGTCGCCAACCAGGTCGGTGCGATAGCCGAAGGTGGTCGAATACACGATGCTAGGGATGTAGCAGTCGCTGACAATAAGTTCACCGAAATCCTCAGATGCCGGCGTGCCATCGGGCGCAGGCTCCAGCATCGCGTCATGGTCGATTTCCATCGCCAGACCTTCATCGCACAGGCGGATCGCGTCCGAGGCCACAACGTCAACCACATCCCAGGTGATGTTGCCCGCTTCGTTCATTGCGCGCAGCTTGGCGACTGCTTCGTTCGAGCTGTCATCGTTCAGGATGGTGATACCGGTCTTTTCCGAATAGGGCTCGTGATAAGCTTTCAGCTGCGATTTGGAGTATGCGCCGCCCCACGAGACGATCGTCATCTCTTGGGCCATTGCGCCACCGGCAACCGCGGCAAGCGCACTCGCCATCAGAGTGGTTTTGGTAACTTTCATAGTTAACTCCCTGTTATACCCGTTAATTTTAACTTTGAAGACCGGATCACGGGGCAACCCGATCATCTGATGTCCCGCGCACCCGGGCGGATCACACGGGGATTTCCTGTATCAGGCGTCCAGCGCCCGGCAGTCGTGGGCCAGCCAACCGATCTCGACCTCTTCGCCAGGGCGCAACCTGACTGCATCCGGCGCGTTCCGGGTCTTGATGATGAAATCATCATTGCCCGCCACGGACAGGCGGAAGCGGAAAACGTCGCCCATATAGATGAACTCTTTCACCGTTGCCTTCAGCGTATGCGCATCAGCATGCAGCCGGTCCTTGTTGAATTCAACACGCTCGGGGCGGATCGAAACTTTGGTGCGATCGCCCGCGTTGTGGACGTTCACCGGTTTGGCATCAATCTCAGACCCGTCATCCAGAACCACCACGCAAGAGTCGCCGTCGATTGACTTAACAACGCCTTCCAATGTGTTGTTTTCACCGATGAACTGGGCAACAAAGCTGTTTTCTGGCTCTTCATACAGAAGATCAGGCGGCGCCAACTGCTGAATACGACCGTCATCGAACACGGCTACACGGTCCGACATTGTCAGGGCTTCGGTCTGGTCGTGGGTCACGTAAACGGTGGTAATCCCCAGCTCATGCGCCAGACGAGTGATTTCGAACTGCATGTGCTCGCGCAGTTGTTTGTCCAACGCGCCCAACGGTTCGTCCATCAGAACCAGTTCAGGTTCGAACACCAGCGCCCGCGCCAGAGCGATCCGCTGTTGCTGACCACCGGACAGTTGCGCCGGACGACGGCTGCCAAAGGCTCCCATCTGCACCATATCCAGCGCGCGTTTTACCTTTTCCTCGCGCTTCTCCTTGCCCATCTTCCGCACTTCCAACGGGAACGAGAGGTTCTCGGCCACAGTCATATGCGGGAACAGGGCGTAGTTCTGGAACACCATCCCGATACCACGCTTATGCGGCGGGATGTTGTTGATCGGCTTCCCGTCCAACATGATTTCGCCATGAGTGGCGGTTTCAAACCCGGCCAGCATCATCAGGCAAGTAGTCTTACCGGACCCCGACGGGCCCAGCATTGTCAGAAACTCACCTTTTGGCATTGAGAGGTTTAGATCTTTTACAACGAGTACTTCGCCATCATAAGACTTCTGGACACGCTGAAACTCGACGAACGCTGCGTCATTGGACATATACCGACTTGGCTCCCTGTGCGGTCTGTTGTTTGCCCGGTTTATCCGGGTCTCAAAGACCTATTGGCCTCATTAAAGGACATGCGAGACGCGGCGTGCAACCAAAATGTGACAAAGGTCAGACATTTTCGATTACGCCTGCATCACCATTAAGCGGAATTCAGTTCGCGCATATGCCATGCAAGGCTTTGATTGCTGGACAAAACCGGCTTTTTCAGGCGGCTTTCGATCTCAGGGATAGCATCAAAAGTTCTTAAATTCGTACAGCTTATAAAGACAGCTTCAACCAATGGATCAGCCCCGAGTTTCAGCGCTGCATCAACAACGGAACGCTGCGAAATACGCACAACTTTTGATTCTTCCGCCTCTCCGAACGAGCCGAATACATCCATGAAAACCCCGTTTTCGGCAAACGCTCGACGCAGCGGATCGTTCACTTCTTCGATATAGGGAGACAACAGCGCAAATTTCGAAACCCCTAAATACGCCGCACAGGCGGACGCTGCGCGCAAAGGGTTCGTGACCACGGCCGTATTGCAGGTTTTTCGGACCATCCGTTCGATCTGGTCGGACCCGATAACCGAACTGGCCGACGTGCATCCGTACCCGACCACCTTGTAGGGACGAATCTTGGGCAACAGATCCGCTGCAGCAGGCAAGGCTTTTTCCATTTCTGCCAGCGTGTCTTTCGTGACCTCAGCCCCGCTGGGAATACGCGAGACGTAGATCGGCGCGGGCCTATCAGCGAAATAAGCGTTGAACTCGGGCTCAATCGTCTCGTCGGTTTGCAAAACGATCAAACCCATAGGCGTGGCGTCGGGATCGTCCCTGTCCAGCGTGTAAGGCAGATAACTCATATCTCGGGCAACTCCGGGCCGGTTCTGGGGCTGATAAAGCGCGGTGCCCCTTCGGTGATCACAATGTTTTCCTCGTGAACGAGTATTTTGTCGCCGACCGCTATGCCGGGTTCCAGCGTCAGGACCATTCCCGGTTCAAGTACCGTGTGATCGGTGGGTATCAAAGACGGCCATTCCGTCAGCGACATCCCCAAGCCATGCCCCAATCGCCCTGCGCCAGTCTCGCCCGAGGTGCGGGACAGTACCTTGTTCATGGCGTGAAACAGCTCTGCCGCTGTTGCTCCGGGGCGCGCAGCCTCAAATGCGGTGTCTGAGGCTTCGATCAGGGTTGCATAGGCGTCGCGCACCTGCGGACTAGCTGCTCCGATCGACCAGTTGCGGTCGAAGTCGCAATAATACCCGTCCCAAACCAGCCCTGTATCCAGCATCAGAACATCACCGGGTGTCAGCGCCACGGCGCGGGCCGGAGAGATCACATCGGTATACCCGCCCTGATCGGCCCCGCCTGCTAGGTACGGCACCCAGTCCGCGCCCTCGTCCAGGCACACCATCTGGAACCGGCGGAATACCTCATCCAAAGCTACACCTTCTTGCGCAATCTCCGGCACGCGTTCAAAAGCCCGACCGGCAATAGCACAGGCGGTTTCGATCTTGGCAATCTCGGCCGGAGATTTGACCATCCGAAGAGCGCGGATAATCCCCTCGTCGCTGCCCAAACGACGCACGCCAAGCCCCTGCTGCAATCGGTTCAAGTCAGCCAACGGCATACGGACATGCGTTTCGTGCCCATCTGGCAAGCCAATGACCGCATCCTCAGGGCAAAACTCGCACAAAGTATCGGCCAGCAGGCTGACACCGTCGTTGCTCAGGTCGGGCGCGCTCCAGGTGCGAATGTCATCCACCCAAGTCTGCGCCATCAAGGCCGCCCCAATCGATGGAATCACGGCAATCGGTTTGCCCGCGGCGGGAAGGATTAGGAACCAAGGACGTGTCGGGCTTTCCCAGAATCGGGTCAGGTAGCCGGTGAAGTATCGGACTTCTGGCTCGGTCGTCAGCAACAACGCCGACAGACCCGCCTGCTCCATCCGGCGCTGCGCGCGTTCCGCTCGCGCACGGAATTCGGACGTCTCAAAGCCCCTCATTCAGCGATCTCGGACAGGAAACACAGAACACGAGCGTCAGGACCGATATCCAGGACCTCGCGCACGCCGGCATTCATAACAGCGGCAACCCCTGCCCCCCCAGACGCGGTGGTGGCGATACCCACTGCGGCCATGGCCGGAAGATGCTCGGTTACTTGCTCATCGGAAAGGGTCAGGAACCTGTCTGCATCGCGCGCAAGACCGTTCAGAGCAATCAACGAAGGCTCCTTGCAATCTAATCGCCCCATCACACTGTCGGGGCCGTCGGCGAAAATGCAGGCGCCAGCCTCAATGCTGGCCTGCAACGCCGGGGCCGCTTCGGGTTCGACCACGATGATCTGCGGCGCATCCCCCCAGACGGTCCGCGCATACGCCGCAACGGCCCCTGCCATCCCGCCAACACCGGCCTGCAGCATGATATGAGTCGGCACCTGTGGGCATTGCCGGGTGGCCTCAGCCGCCATCTGCAAGTACCCCTCCATCAGTGTATGCGGCAGATCGTAGTACCCCTCCCACGAACTGTCCGAGAGCAGAATCCAGTTGTTATCCCGTGCAGCTTTGCTGGCGGCATCCATGCTAGGCGCGTAATCCGCGCCCTCGCGCACGACCTTCGCGCCTTGTTCGCGCAGGCGCTCGGCAAAGCTCTCGGGCACAGTGTCGGCGATATAGACCACCGCGTCGGCCCCGAACCTTCGCGCACCTGAGGCCACGCTCAGCCCGTGATTCCCCGCGCTGGCCGTAACATAGGTTCGACCGGTCAATGTTGTGGTGTCCGGCATCTCAGAAATCTCTGCCGCATGGCGCGCGATAACATAGGCCGCGCCCAAGGCCTTGAACGACCCCAGCCCCATCCGTCCGCGCTCATCCTTGACCCACAGGTGGGCGACATCCGCCAGCCCCTGCACGTCGGTCAATGGGGTTTCGTCAGCCGACAGGCAACGCGCGATCAATTCCGAGGCGCGCGCTACATTCGTGGATGGAAATGGCGCGTCCTCGATCAATTTCTGACCGGCGCGGTACGGGTTAGATGTGATTTTCAACTGAGCGTCTTCCCTGTGTTGCCCATTGACGTGATCGGATTCGTCTAGTTCTGTCAACAAAACTCAGTCATTGCAGGAGTAGCCAATGGCCCATGCCGATCCGGCTTTCAGCCAGGCCGAATATGACCGTCGGCTAGCAAAGACACGCAACGCCATGGCGGCTGCGGGTCTGGACGCGCTGTTTGTCGAGGACCCGTCAAACATGGCGTGGCTCACGGGGTATGAGGGTTGGTCTTTCTACGTACATCAGGGCGTTCTGGTGCTGCATGACCGCGACCCGATCTGGTGGGGTCGAAAACAAGACGCCAATGGCGCACGGCGCACGGTCTGGATGCCGGATGACCTAGTTTACGGTTATGCGGACCATTATGTACAATCGACCGTCCGTCATCCGATGCAGGACCTTGCGGCATTGATCCGAAACTGCGGATTGGCAACGGGCCGAATTGGGGTTGAGCTGGATAACTATTATTACTCGGCCAAGGCCCATCTGACCTTGCTGGCTGAATTGCCGCAGGCTGAATTGATCGATGCGAACGCGCTGGTGAACTGGCAGCGCGCAGTGAAGTCGGGTGAAGAGATCGCCCTGATGCGCAAAGCAGCCCGTATCTCGGAACACGTGATCGACGGCGTTCTGGAACGGGTCGAACCGGGACTGCGCAAGAACGAGCTGGTCGCCCAGATTTACCATGATGCGATCTCGGGTGTTGGGGACGATTGGGGGGACTATGCCGCCATCGTACCTTTACTTCCTTCGGGTCCGGACGCGGCCGCGCCTCATCTGACATGGGATGGTGCGCCCTTCAAATCCGGCGAGTGCACGTTCTTCGAATTGTCCGGCTGTTATCGCCGCTATCACACGCCCTTCTGCCGGTCCGTTTTCCTAGGCCAGCCACCCGATCACCTGTTGCGAGCCGAGGCAGCTCTGGTCGAAGGACTCGAGGCCGGATTGGACGCCGCCCGTGCAGGCAATCAGGCACGCGACATCGCGCTGGCGCTGGCCGCTCCGCTGGTACGAGCCGGGATCGAACGCGGTGCACGCTGCGGCTATCCGGTGGGTCTAAGCTATCCGCCGGACTGGGGAGAGCGGACCATATCCCTACGCCCCGAGGATGAAACCGTTTTGGGGCCCGGCATGACCTTCCATTTCATGCCCGGCCTCTGGATGGACGACTGGGGTCTTGAGATCACCGAGTCGATCCTGATCACCGAAACCGGTCCCGCCGAATGCTTTTGTGATCGGCCCCGCAAACTGTTTGTGAAACCATGACCCTGACCAGAACCACCGAAATCCTTGCTGACCTAATTGCCTTTGAAACGGTCTCTGCCGACAGTAACCTTGAGATCATCCGCTATCTGACCGAACGGCTTGAGTCACTGGGTGCGCGGTGCATCGAGACGCGGGATGCGACCGGAGCCAAGGCGAATGTCTTTGCCACGCTGGGGCCGGATCATCCGGGCGGTATCTTGTTGTCCGGCCATACGGATGTGGTTCCGGTGGCCGATCAGGACTGGACCACGAACCCGTTTGAGATGGTCGAGCGTGACGGTAAGCTTTATGGGCGCGGCACCTGTGACATGAAAGGCTTCATCGCCGCTGCGCTGGCCTTGGCCGAGACCCTGGATATCAGCAAGCTGACCCAACCTCTGCATTTCGCCTTTACCTATGACGAGGAAACCGGCTGTCTAGGTGCGCAGAACCTGGTGGAGGACCTGTCCGAACGTGGCATCGTGCCGGACATCGCCATCATCGGCGAACCTACCGAGATGCGGGTGATCGAGGGGCACAAAGGCTGTTTCGAATACACCACCAGCTTTGTCGGTCTCGAAGGGCACAGCTCGGCCCCGGACGATGGTGTAAACGCGGCGGAATACGCAGCGCGTTATATCGGCAAGCTGCTGGAATTGCGCCACATCCTGAAAGCACGTGCGCCCAAGGGTAGCCCGTTCGAGCCACCATGGACCACAGTCAATGTCGGGCGCATCTCGGGCGGGGTTGCCCACAACGTCATTGCCAGCAAGGCCGAGGTTGCGTGGGAAATGCGCCCCGTACAGTCCAGCGATGCCGAGTTGGTCCGCAAAACCCTGTCGGACTATGTGCAACACACTCTGCTGCCCGACATGAAGGCAGTTCACCCCGAAGCCAGCATCACACAGGAGGCCGTCGCCGAGGTTCAGGGGCTTGAGCCAATGGACGAAAACGCCGCCCGCGAATTAGTGGCCGAACTCACCGGCGCAAACGGCACCGGCGTCGTTGCCTTCGCCACCGAGGCCGGTCTGTTTCAGCAACTGGGCGTGCACGCGATTGTCTGCGGGCCGGGTTCGATCACTCAGGCGCACAAGGCGGATGAGTATGTCGAGATCGAACAACTCGACCTGTGCTGCCGGATGTTGAACCGCTTGGGGCGCCGTCTGACCTCTTAGCCCGCACCATGGGAACGGTCATAAGCGGATCGCTCCGGTTGAACATGTGCCGCGCGGGCAGCTTCGCCCGGATCGTAGACCTCCATCACCAGAGGGTAACAGGCGGCCGCGTCCGAGGAATGCTCGGACGAACAATCGCCTCCGGGACAGGCTGAAAGACCGACGATCAGATCAATCTCGGCATAGAATTCCAAATAGTCCCCCGGACGCACGGGACTGGCCTTCATGAAATACTGGCCGGTGTCGCGTGTGAAGCCGGTGCACATGAAGACATTGAGCACATCATGGACCAGCATCTCGGCCTCGTGCAGCGGCAGGTCGCAATGGCTGGCCAGCGCGCGGGTCAGGTTGGAATGGCAGCAATAGTGGTAGTCGTCACCGGACAGCAACCGCCCGGTATAGGGGTCGCAGCGCGTGCCGATCACGTCATGAACCGAACCGCCAAAGGCGTCGAACCCGTACCAATCCAGCGTGTCATCCACGATGGTCGCCATTGGGCGCATATTGGGAAAGCTCGACCACATGCGGTCACCGGTCGACACGTGGGTTCCATGCAACGCACGGGTCTTGCCGGAATAGAACCGCTCGGTCAGGTCATGCTTGTTCCACATATTCAGGTCACCGACCTGAGGGCCATCGACCGACAAGACCCGAACAAACGCCCCTGCAGGCACATCGATGCAGGCCGCATCCCGAGGCGCTGCGATGGCCTCAGCGGTCTTACTAGAACCCGCCCTGAGCGTCGCCAGAGCAGCTAGGTCCGGTTGCTTGAGTGTCTCTGGAGGGTAGCAGATGACCGGAGGAATGGCCTTGCGCTCATCCGCATCCACAGGTGCCGCGAAATTCGGTTTCTCAAGTTTCATCAGCGCCCTCCCCTGCGTTTACACAGGCTTAGCGCATTACGAACGGGTTCGCCATCGGCTCTTGCGCGGTGTTGATCCAGGTGGTTTTTGTTCGGGTGTAGTCAAGGATTGCCTCAACCCCGGCCTCACGCCCATAGCCTGACTGATTGAACCCGCCGAAGGGCGCAATCGGAGAGATCGCGCGGTAGGTATTCACCCAGCAAATCCCCGCCCTGATCCGTTTCGAAACCCGATGCGCCCGCGCCAGGTTTTGCGTGAAAACTCCGGAACCCAACCCGTAAGGCGTGCTATTCGCCAGCGCGATGGCCTCTTCTTCGGTATCAAACGGCAGCAGAGACATGACCGGCCCGAACATCTCGACCTTCAACGTTTCGGTCTCGGGTGAGGTACATTGAACCAGAGTGGGCGTCATGTAGTTGCCCGGACGATCCGCACGCGCACCGCCAAATCGAATTGCCGCACCCTGCCCCTGAGCCGTCGCCAATGTTGCTTCGATCTTGCGCACCTGCGCGGCGGTACAGAGCGGGCCGACATGCGTATCGGGCAGCAGCGGATCGCCAAGCCGAATGGCACCGGCTTTCTGTTCGATCCGTTCGATCAACGGCTCCAGAATGGACCGATGCACCAGCCCTCGCGTCCCTGCCACACAGCTTTGACCCGAAGCCCCGAAATTCCCAGCGATCAGCCCGTTCGCCGCGCCATCCAGATCGGCGTCATCGAATACAAGGATCGGAGATTTTCCGCCCAGTTCCAGCGAGGTGACTGCAAAGTTTTCAGCTGAGTTGCGCACCACATGCCGTGCGGTTTCCGGTCCTCCGGTAAAGGCAATCCGGTCGATATCCGGGTGACGGGTCAGCGGAATGGCGCAGTTTTCGGCGTCACCGGTGATGACCGAGACTACGCCGGGCGGAAACCCTGCCTGTTCGATAAGCCGCGCAAATTCCAGCATCGGCGCAGGCGCGATTTCCGAGGCTTTCAACACCACCGAGCACCCCGCTGCCAAAGCCGGACCCAGTTTCGTGGCCGTAAGGAACATCTGCGCGTTCCACGGCACGATCGCCGCGACAACACCAATCGGTTCGCGCGTGGTGAAAACGTGCATGTCTGGCTTGTCGATGGGCAGCACCGTGCCTTCGACCTTATCCGCCAGTCCGGCGAAGTAGCGGTAGTAGTCCGCCACATAGCCCGTCTGTGCCGAGGTCTCCGCCAGTAGCTTGCCGCTGTCTGTGGTTTCCAACTCTCCGAGACGCGTTGCGTTTTCAGCCACCAGATCAGCCAGACGGTAGAGCAGCTTTCCCCGCGCGGTCTGGGTCATGTCCCGCCACGCAGGATCGTCCAGAACCCGTTTGGCTGCGACAATCGCGCGATCAACATCCCCGGCCGAGGCGCAGGCAAAAGTCGCCCACCCCTGCCCGGTTGCCGGGTTTTCGGAGGTCATGACCTGAGCGTCCGACCCTTCGGTCCATTCGCCATCAATGAACAGCTGAAAATGCGGAAGATTTCCCATGGTGGCCCTCACTGAAAAGCTGGCATAACTTCGTCGATGAACCGCGCCAACGAGGCGCGTTTGCGCTCGTTGGTCATGCCGCTATCGACCCAGAACGAAAACTCATCATAGCCCAGATCTTCGTAGCGTTTGATACGATCGATCACCTGCTGCGTCGTCCCGACGGTTAGGTCTCGGCCCAGTTTTTCGGTTGTGTACATTGGGTTCGCGTCCATTTCCTCGGGCGAGATCGGCTCGATCAACCCCTGCTGAATGGGTCGTTTGTTCAGGAACCACGCTCCGAAGTAGTTGTAATAACGTCGCAAATCCTGCACCCCCTTCGCCACGTCCGCGTCGTCTTTGCCGACATAAGTATGGTGCAGCAGCATGATTTTGGGGCGCGGCCCCGAATAGCTGTCACAGGCATCGTTGAAGCGGCCCATCAACGCTTCGATCTCTTCCATTCCCTGCCACAGCGGCGTGACCTGAATGTTGAAACCGTTATGCACACCGAATTCGTGGCTGTTGGGATCACGCGCTGCGATCCAGATAGGTGGGCCGCCGTCCTGCATTGGTTTCGGCGCTGAAGTGGTTGCCGGGAACGAATAGAACTCACCCTCATGCGCACAGTCGCCTTCCCAAATTTTTGGCAAGAGAGGGGTGGACTCGCGCATTTTTTGCCCGGCCTCCCACGCATCCATGCCCGGGGCCAGACGCTCGTATTCAAAGGAATAGGCCCCGCGCGCGATCCCTAACTCGATGCGGCCCTTGGTGATCTGGTCCGCCGCTGCAGCCTCACCAGCCAGTTTGATCGGGTGCCAGAACGGCGCGATAACAGTGCCGGTGCCGAGACGGATGTTCTTCGTGTGATGTGCAAGATCAACCAAAGGCAGGAACGGGTTGGGCGCAATGGTGAACTCCATCCCGTGGTGCTCACCGGTCCAGACCGCGCGCATGCCCCCTTCATCGGCCATTTTGGCCAGACCCACAAATTCATCGTAGAGAACGTCATGAGGCTGATCGGGCGTCAAACGCTCCATATGGGCAAACAGAGAAAACTCCATCATCCGGCTCCTTTAGCGAAAACTGTGAATGTCGCCCCGTTCGGCGTCACCCAGATAGAGGGCGAAATCGCCAGTCTGGGCCTCACGCGCAAAGCGGGTCATCATGTGGTGAATGCCGGGGGTGGCATAGGTCAGGTTGGGCAGGTCTTCGACTGCGACCCAACGGGTATTATCGGGCGGGGCGGCCTGTTCAGTGGAAGCCAGAAAGAACGTGTAGTGCAGCTTGGTTTCCGCGTCGTTGAACGCGGAATAAACCTGATCGATCCGTGCGTCGATGCCCCGTTCGGCCAATCCCTGCGCCAGCCTGTTTCGCTGACCACCGGGTTCTGCACCCGCGACCTGAACCGGACGGAAACGACCGTCACGTTGTTCCAGCAGAACCTTGTCCTCAGACGAGATGATCGCCCCGCAAAGCGTCGGCACTTTCGAGTCCATCTCGCGTTCCAGACCCAGGCTGAAATACGAGCCGCCAACATAGCCAAGGCCGTCGCCCGCAGCGTGAGAGAAATCAAGCACCCGCCCCATTAGAATGGTGTGGTCGCCCGCCGGGATGGCCTGATGCGTTTCGCAACTGAACTGCGCCAGTGCTCCATCGATCAGCGGCAGGTCTTGCACACCGTTGCGATGGGAAACTTTCGCGAACCGATCTCCCTTGTATCCGGCAAAGGTGTTCGACACCTCCTGCTGACCCTCAGCCAGAATATTGACGGCGAAGTGTCGGCAACCAGTGAAGACCTCGTAACTGGACAGGAATTTGCCCGGACAAACCAGCAACAGCGGCGGATCGAGGGACACGGAGGAAAAGGAATTGGCCGTGAATCCGACTGGCGCACCGGTCTCGTCGCGTGTTGTCACCACCGTCACACCGGTCATGAAGCTACCAAAGGCGTCGCGCAGGGCGCGTGGGTCAAGCGTTGTCATGGCAAGCACTCCTGCAAAAAACGCAACAGGGTGGCGTTGACCGCATCCGCATGGGTCATCGGCATCATATGGGCGGCGTTTGTAATGATTTCTGCGCGCCCTTTCGGCACCAACCCGGCCATCTCTCGGGACATTTGGGGGGTGGAGTTCGGCTCATCCGCGCCGGTCAGGAACAAGGCCGGGCAGTGAATTGCGGCCAGTTGCGCCTTAGTCGGCCCATCACTCTCAGCAAATACCGTATAGGCGGCTTTATATGCGCGCGGATCGACCTCATTTAGCCAGCGCGCACAGGCATCGCGTTCCGCGGACACATCCTCGGCAAACCATCGTTGCAGAGTGACCGACGCGTCGTTTGGTTTCGTCTCATCCAATGCGTGTGCTCGGGACAGGACGGCCTGACGCGCAGATTCCGGCCGCTGAAAAATGGCATTCAAAGCGGCAATACCTTTGACATTCGGATTGCCCGAGGCTGCAATTTGGGTCGCAATCAACGCCCCCATCGAATGCCCGATCAATACGGCTGGCTCTTGTATCAGTTCAGCCACCGGTGCGGCATAGCTGTCCAGCCCATCGACCGCAGCGAACGGGGTTTCGCCATGCCCGAACATATCCGGACAAAGCACGCGATATCCGGCAGAGACCAGAGGCTCGATCTGGCCACCCCAGGCTTCGGCACGCAAGCCAACGCCGTGAAGCAGAACGACCAAAGGCCCTTCGCCCGCATCAATCGCGGCCAGTTCGCCGAATTCAGACCGAGGCCGGGTTGTCCACGTCATGACCCAGATCCTTCAAATCCTGATAGCGGTCTCCGATCCGATGGTGAGGCCGTCCCGACGTTGCGCCGCCCAGCACAATCACCACTTCATCCGCGCGCGGGGCATCGGGGATTGAAAACTGTAACGTCAGATAGTGAGACCGGCGACCCGCGTCGTTCTTGTCCATCAACGGCACCATGATCGGCGCATTGGCCGGACCGCGCGTGTTGGTAAAAGACAGATAGGATTTCGCCGCCACGGCTTGCCGGAAATGATTGCCGAAATGTAGCGTGTGGATCAGGCCCGAGGCGTGCTCGACCTCGCCATCCAACCCGACGACGGCGGCCTTGCCATACGCCTCGATAGCATCACCGCTACCTGCCAAGGCGATCATCCGGCTGGTTAATTCTGCGCCCAGAATTGGGGCAAAGCTCAGAATTTCGGGGCGAAGATCTTCCACATAACGTCCCGCCCAAGGGTTCGACACCACTGCTGCCACAGCAAACATCCGCCACGGGCGCTCGGCCTTGCGAAATCCTTCGACCAGAACCTCTTCGTCATAGGTCACGATTTTCCGAATATTTGGCTCCACGAGCGCCCCCTTTTCTGTCGTTGCCAAACTATCCTCGCTCGGGGACCGCTTTGACAAACGAAAGAACTTTAGTCTTAGGTATTAGTGACTCTAATATGTAGGTTACCAATGTCGAAATCCCTGCCCCCGCTGACTTGGTTCAGATCGTTTGAAGCCGCGGCCCGACGGCTCAGTTCGACCGCCGCCGCCGAGGAAATCGGGCTAACGCAATCCGCCGTCAGCCAGCAGATCAGGTCGTTGGAAACGCGACTGGGCGTGGTGCTGTTTCACCGCCACGCACGCGGGCTGTCCCTGACCGATGAAGGCCGCAAGCTGCTGCCGCAGGTCGAAACCGCGCTTGAGATGCTGCACTCTGCCGCCTCGCCCTATCTGGCCGAGGAACGGGCGCGGCATATCACCGTTGCGGCCTCGGTCAGTGTTCTGGAATGGGTCATCTCCCCAGCCCTGACCCGGTTTCAGCAACAGAATCCCGATACCTCCGTGCGGTTCGTCAGCACGATCTGGCCGGATGAATTCGCCGCCTCTCGAGCGGATGTCGAGATTCGGTTCGGGTCGGAAAAGCAGGTGGGGCGGGATGCGACAGCACTGCGACCCAACCATCTGATCGCAGTCAAAGCACCGCACCTTTCGGGCGGCCTGCAAGACCTACCGCTTATCGGAACAGTTGGTACGTCTGACAATTGGGCGTCCTGGGCCGAAGCAACCAGTATGCCGGTTGGCACCCCCGCATTTTATGTCGACTCCTACGGGCTTGCCCTTCAACTGGCCACAACCGGCAATGGGGTCGCTTTGGTCAACGCCCTAATCGCTGATCACGCCCTGCAAACCGGTCAGGTTGTACTTGCAAGTGAGGCTTCTGCCCCGGCCAGCGAAGGGTACTTTCTGGCGGTGCAGCGACGCTCGCCCGAGGTCGACGCCTTTGTGCAGTGGTTCGCCGACATTCAGCGCCAAAAGACCCAAGACCAAGTCTGATCCAACTTAGGCAACTTCAAACCCGAGGGATTTCAATCGGCTCAGAATTGTAAATTCTGACGAAGAAAGTCCGTTTCTGCAGTTTTCCAACTTTCTAGTCACCATGAGGTTTAGCGTGGTAAGCAACCGCTCGGCGTTGCCTGCCAGCAATGGCTCGATCACTAAAGGCAGACAGACACCGTAAAGAGTTTATAAACAGAAAGATGATCTCGATCCTGTTTTCCAAAGGTATTGGGCATTCTGAGCAGGAACGCTTCCGCAGCCCTATTCAAAGTTCAAGCCCAACGGATTAGCCCGATAATGGCCGAGGTCGCGTAAAACCCCTGAAGCAGCAGAAAGGTCCAGCGCCGGTCGATCATTGCCCAGGCCGCGAATAGGCCAGCCGACAATAGCAAAAGCGCAAAACCCAGAAGCTCCGCCCCGGTATTCGAAGCGATCAGAAGAGCATATGCCATTGCCAAAACCGATCCGGTGACTTCAAACACGGTCGTCAGACCACGGCGAGAAGTGTCGATCTTAGACATGTCTCATCCTTTCCGTTTGAGGAAGTCGACCAGTAGGGTCGAAATCTGTTCAGGCTGGTCCTCCATCGCGAAGTGACCGCAGTTTTCCGGAATATGAAGTTCGGACCCCGGAATGGCGTCATGCAGCTTGTACGCCCGGTCGACCACCTGCCATGCGTCATCAGCCCCCCAAATCAATTGGACCGGCAGTGCGCTAAGCTTCGAATATTCAATGCTGTTGGTGTGTTTGGCGTCATAGTGCCGAACCTGATGCTGGAACAGGCTACCCTGCCCGATGGGACCGGTGACAAAGTTCAGATATGTGTCCAGCGCCGTATCGGCCAGACGCTGTTTGTTCTGTACGGCCGAGAAAAGCCACTCGCGAAAATGCTCACGGTGTTGTGCATCCGGTGCATCAATCAGGTGCTGGAGACCCGCTTGCATCTGTTCCTTGGTGCGCTTGGACGGCCAGCTGTCAAAGCTGACGACGTCGATCATAGTCAGCGACCTTACCCGGTCAGGTGACTGAATGGCAAAACGCGGAGCCACGGCCCCGCCAATATCATGCGAGATCACGTGCAGATCATCCAACCCCCACAGATCCAACAACCCTTCGAGGATCGGCACCTGAGCGGAGACGGATGTATCAACCGAAGGGTCCCAGGGACGTTCAGAAAGACCAAACCCCAGCAAATCGTAGACATGGACCTTGTAACCAGCCTCGACCAGTACCGGCAGAACGCTACGCCAGATGTAAGACGAGGATGGCGTGCCGTGAATCAACACGACGGGTTCGCCTGCGCCATGAATGCCATAGGCGATGCGGGAATTGTTGATCAGGGCGTGGTCGGTGACGAGATGTGACATGAATGATCTCCGGTGATTTGTCTTTCATGTTGACTAAACCGGCGATAGGATGTGACACAAATGAATGATTGTCATCATTCTATCCGCTTCTGTCATGGTCTTAAAAATGAATGAACGTCTGGAAATCGATGCCCTTCGCGCCTTGCTGGCCATCGCGGCCCACGGCGGCGTCACGCGGGCAGCGGAACATCTGGCGCTGTCGCAATCCGCAGTTAGCCACAAAATTCGACGGTTGGAGCAAGCTCTGGACTGTGATCTTTTGGCCCGCCGTACCGGAGGCCCTCTGTTTACTGATGCTGGGCAGCGACTATGTGACTATGCCCGTCGGATCACCGAATTGCATGACGAGGCGCTGGCTTCGTTGGGCAAAAAACCTCTGTCCGGGACAATCCGTCTGGGCATGACCGAAGACACCACCACCAGCGATATTGCCCGTATACTGGGTCGTTTCACGCGGCTATACCCTGATGTCCGCGTCCGCACGCGCACCAGCCAAAGCCTGAACGTCCAGACGTGGTTGAAGAACGGGGAGTTGGACGTAGCGGTCATGCAGATCTTTCGTCAGGACGTGCTGCCCGATGATCTGATCCTGTTCGAGGATGAGTTGCATTGGGTGAAATCGCCGGAGTTTCGTGTCGAATTGTCCGCACCCGTGCCGTTCCTGTCCTTCGACAGCCAGTGCTTTTACCGACATTGGGGCATGGGTCATGGGCCCCATCGATTTGACAGCGTTCTGGAATGCCCCAGCGCAGCCGGCATTCAGTCGGCGGTGCGCTCGGGGTTAGGCGTTGCACTGCTTAACGGCCTGCACGTCTCTCCGGATATGGAAATCATTGACGGCCTGTTCCCCGAACCGCCCGGCATAGCTTATATAGCGCGGACGCATCTGAAACGTCGAAACCCCGCGGCGATGGCACTGATCGAAGAGATCCGCAAAGAGGTCGAAAGCGCCAAACCTTTGCGCATCGCAGGCTAAGCCAAACGCTGCGTTACGGGGAATCCAACCTGAACACTTTGGTCATGCGCTCCCGACGGCGTTCGATTGATCTTCGGAAAGCCCAGTTACTGAAAAGGGTCAACGGGAACATCACTCTTTCACCCAGACCATCGATAATGGCCAGCTTTCCGCCTCGCTCATGCGCGCGCACGACGTTCTCCGCCCACATGTCACCAACGATGATCTGACCCCGCTCAAGATCATTCAACAATTCCATGAACTCGTCATACAACCGCTGTCGCCCTGCCCGGTCTTTCTTGAACGCCGCCAGTTCAGACCTCAAAGTCGGCGCAAGCTTCCCATCCGGCCCGGTCAACTTTTCCACCACGATAGCAGGTCCCAGCGAAGTCGGAGCATAGCCCATGAACACCGCCAGACGCTCGATTTCCGGGCATTGCCGGTTCAGCGCGGCAAGGTATTCGTTCGCCTCTCGGTTCCACTGCCGCAGGTTGCCATAGCGCCATTCCGCATAGCGCGGCAGCAGGTACTTTCTGACCGGCTCATCGGTGCGAACCTTCAACAACGCCCCTTCAATTTCTGGATGTTGAAAAATCTTGTAATTGCGGCTTTCCCGCAAGGGAGTGACGCCACTCAGGTCAATCATATACACCGGGTCCTTTGCGCAACAACCACACGCCTGCCAAGGCACGAGTTCTGAAATCAGCACCCTACATAAAGCGTTATTATTTCCGTTACAATTGGCCTTGGCGGAAGACCGCAGGACAAGAGGCGAAAGTCACGAAAAGCCGTCGGCAGCAGGTAGCGAAATGAAAGAACATTGATCCACGTGTTTAGCGACCGGATTCTCTGTTAGACATTTGATGTCAGAGGGTTGCCCTAAATTCGAAAACAATTTTTGAGTGCCGTCGCAGGTATTAACTGAGCCTCTCGGCCAGTTGTGGCGCGTATCAAAGGTGCATGCAAATTGTTGTTAACTTCAAACTTCAGACGTTCTCAAGGAGCCAAGCCCGAACCGAGGCGACGATCCGAGGATTTCTCGGTTCGCGTGGGGAAACGATATGGTATCCTTCTTGCACCACGGTCGAAAAGGAAACCGGTCGGCACAGGCGCTTAGCCTGAAGATCATCCGCGACAAACTCTCGATTTGCCAGCGCCACCCCTTGGCCGGCAATAGCGGCATCAATGGCAAGAGAAGTCTGGCTAAACGCCATCGTTTTCAACCCGGTTGAAGGCACCTCTCCCAGCGCAGCTTCCAAAAACAGTGGCCACTGACCATGCGTATCTTCAAGCAGGATATGATTAAGCAAATCTGCTGGAACCCGGATCGGATTGTTACCTACAGCCAAATCCGGGTGACACACTGCGATCAGTTCGGCGGAAAACAAAGGCTCAGAGATCAAACCGGGTCCAAAAGGCGGCTTCCCCTGTCGCACCGCGATATCAACTCCATCGGTCTGAAAACTTGCCAGCGCGTTTGACGCATCCAGACGCAGACGGATATCCGGATGATCTTGCGCGAAAGCCCCAAGCCTGGGCACCAACCAGCGTGTAGCAAAAGACGGTGTTGTGCTGATTGTGACCACGACGTCCTGAGGCGACAGACTGGCCGTTGCTTCCGCCATCAAATCAAAGGCGCGACGGATCGGGGCAAGGTATTTTCGACCTTCATCCGTCAGTGACAAGCCTCTTGGTCGTCGATCAAACAGTTTGATATTTAAAAATTCTTCAAGGGATCGAACGTGTTGCGCAACGGCACCCTGCGTAACACCAAGTTCTTCGGCGGCACGACCGAAATTCAAATGCCGCCCGGAGGCCTCAAAAGCCTTCAGCGCGTTTAAGGGCGGGATTTTGCGCATTTCCCTTCACTCAATCAATAGTTTTTCTACAGGGTTAAAGCAGATTTACTCATTGGTCAAACACCCCATCTCACCCCATCTTAGCCACAGATCAAAAGCACTCTTTAAATGGAGAAAAACATGACCGAAAAGAAAGTCGCGATCATCATGGGCGGCGGCAGTGGTATGGGGGCAGAAAGCGCGCGCCGACTGGCTGCAGACGGATTCAATGTCGCCATTCTGTCGTCTTCGGGCAAAGGAGAAGCCTTGGCGTTTGAACTAGGAGGCATTGGAGCAACCGGCACCAACAGATCCACCGCAGACATGCAAAAGCTGGTAGATTCGGTCATGACCAAATGGGGCCGCGTTGACGTGCTTGTAAATTCGGCCGGTCATGGTCCTCGCGCGCCGGTTCTGGAGATCAGTGACGAGGGATGGCACGAAGGGATGGAGGTTTACTTCCTGAACGCCGTGCGCGCCACGCGAATTGTTGCGCCCATCATGATCGACCAGAAATCCGGCGCGATCGTCAACATCTCAACTTTTGCGGCGTTTGAACCCGATCCGGTCTTCCCAACTTCTGGCGTGATGCGAGCCGGGCTTGCGGCCTATACCAAACTTTTTTCTGACAAATACGCGCCCGACAATGTGCGCATGAACAACGTACTGCCGGGGTTCATCGACAGCCTGCCCGAAAACCCGGAATGGAAGGCCCGCATCCCGATGGAGCGCTACGGCAAAGCCTATGATGAAATCGCCGCGACCGTGGCCTTTCTTGCTTCGGACGGTGGCGCGTATATCACCGGCCAGAATATCCGCGTGGATGGAGGTATCACGCGCTCGGTCTGACTTTGGTCAAGCGGCTGTATTCTTGGGGTGTTATGGCGGAGAGACAGGGATTCGAACCCTGGAGACGGTTTCCCGCCTACACACTTTCCAGGCGTGCGCCTTCGACCACTCGGCCACCTCTCCGTGGACGCGATATGTGGACCATAGCCGAAGGATTTGCAAGGGGCGATTAAAGCGAAAATTCAACCTTTCGCAGTTCCATCACACAGGCACTCAGACCTCGTCGCCGTCCCCGCCATCCAGATCGGCCTCGGTCATTTCAACAGGCGCAGCGGACTGTGATTTTGAGGCCGGTTTTTTGGTTTCGGGCACTGGTGTCTGTTGCGATGCGGCAGGGCGTCCCTGCAACGCCTCGGGGTTGCGCAGCCAGACATCGCGCTGCGCAAACGGGATCTCGATCCCCTCTTCGACAAAGCGGCGGTTGATCTCGTGGTTCATGTCGGATTTCACCGACAGGACCCAGTTTACGTCACGCAGAATGGCGCGGATCTCGAAGTCCAGAGAATCCGCACCGAAACCCTGAAACACAACGCTGGGGGCAGGATGCGCCAAGACCATAGGGTGCGCATTCGCGACCTCGCCCAGAATTTTCTCAACCACGCGGGTGTCGGTGCCATAGGCCACACCGACCGGCACGATGACCCGCCCGATGGTGTTGCCACGGGTGTAGTTCGTCACTACTCCGCTGATCAGGTCCGAGTTCGGAACAATCACGTCGGTCCGGTCAAACGTCTCAATCCGCGTGGACCGCACCGAGATGTCACGCACGTAACCCATCATCCCGTTCACATCGATCCAGTCGCCCTTTGAGATCGGGCGCTCGACCAGCAGGATGATGCCCGAGACGAAGTTCGATACGATGGTCTGCAAACCAAAACCGATACCAACCGACAGCGCACCGGCGACGATGGCCAGTGACGATAGATCGAACCCGGCCACCATGATGGCGATCAAGGCCGCAAGGAAAACCCCGACATATCCGGTGCCCGCCGCAATTGCGTTCTGCCCGCCCGGATCGATGCTGGTCTTGGGCAGCAGCGAGTTGCGAAGTCCGCTCTGCAGCAACCGTGTCAGACCATAACCGATGGCGAACACGACCAGGAAAGTAAAGAAGTTGCTGGGCGAGATCGTAACACCACCGATATCGAACCCAAGCAGCAGCCGTGACCAGACTTCGAGCAGGTCGGTTTTCCGCGCGCCCCAATACAGCGCCAGAACTGGCAAGGTCAGGATAGCGAGGGTAAAGCCAGCAAGCACCGAGAACAGAGAGTCCCGCGCGGAATCACCTTGCCCGCTGAGCCAGCCATAGACCGAGGTCAGGAACCGGTGGAAGATCGCCAGCGCCGCAAACAGCACCAGCGTTTTCACTGCCGGGAAGACAATCGCCTCGGCCGCGTTGGTAAAGCCGACGGCCGCCAGGATTGGGCTGGCGATCCCCAGCAGGAACAGGGCCTTGCGAAGAAACTCCAAGATCTGTGCTAAACCAGCACTGCGCGCCGTTTCGCTGGCTTCGGCGTCATCCGTTACGGGCCTGCTGGTCCGGATTCGGCGAATGCGCAATAGGATCAGAGCGGTTCCGACAACCACCGGAAAGCTGATAACCGCTCGGGTCGCATCCGTGATGTTCTCGATCTGATCGAACAACAGCCCGAACTCATACGTGATCAGGAAGACCGCCAGTATGTCGAGATAGACCCGCAGCTCGGTGACATTCTTGCGGGATAGGCGATTGAAGCTCTGCGCCGCCTGCGTGAGGTACAGCTGACG
This sequence comes from Ruegeria sp. CH8, assembly GCF_056536985.1. Classification (NCBI taxonomy): domain Bacteria; kingdom Pseudomonadati; phylum Pseudomonadota; class Alphaproteobacteria; order Rhodobacterales; family Roseobacteraceae; genus Ruegeria; species Ruegeria sp. CH8. Next base: position 271,269 of record NZ_JBQFQR010000001.1, read on the forward strand.
CCCAATCCAGTCATAGTAAAAGATCAGGGCAGCCCAAGACGGGACGTTCTGGATCAGCAGTGTCCCGCGCAGCCCAAGAAGGCTGGTCATTATAACCGCTTGCACCAGCAGCCAGACGCCCAACCAGGGCAGCAGAATGCGTAACAGCGAAACCAGAAATGACCAGACGCCGATGCCGCGTCCGCCAAGACCCCGAAGATAATTACCGGCGGCTTCGGACCAGTAGCGCCCGTAGTACAGCAATACACCCGCGGCGAGGGTCAGGAACAGAATGCCCAGGCCGCGATCTCTCAGACGGTCCTGAACAATATTGGACTTCAGGTTGTAAGCAGATTCGCTGACCAAACTGCGCACGGATTCGACGATGTCAGTCCAGGCGGGCCCCCAATACACCGGGTTGATCGGCGATGGGCCGCGTTCAAGAAGCTCTTTCTTTTGCCTGTCGCGCAGCAGCCGATCGATCTCGCTGATTAGGCCGTTGGCTCGACTGAAGGCCTCTTCCGAGATGATCCGCGGAACCTGTAGGCTGCTTAATTGATCTTCCAGATGCGCCCGCAATCTGGCGATTTCTTCAGGCTCGGTCGCATCGCCTTCGGGCGCAGGCCCAAGTGCCTTGATCTGGGCATCAAGGGTCTGAATACGATCGGTATTGGCGCTCCGCGCTTGGTTGAAATCTTCACGATAGTCGTGGATTTCGGACCGCAGGTTCTCAAGCGCTGCGTTCGAAGTTCGGTCAGCTTCGATTTCGGTCTCGGCACGGTCCGCCGTTGCAAGCCATTTCTGGTAGTACTCGCTTTGCTGATCGGTCAGTTCGGCGGCAACGGGGCCGCCCAGCAGGGCAAAGCAAACCAGAAAGAGCGTTAGAAACAGGCGGACCTGCCGCAGCATCATAGGTCCTCGAACACGCCGGGAATGCTGCGTGGAGCTTCGGTCATCCAATCCGGCACCGGCAGTTCCTTTTCGCGCAGGAATTCGGGGTTGAACAGCTTGGACTGATAACGCGTGCCATAATCGCACAGGATCGTCACGATGGTATGGCCCGGCCCTAGGTCCTTGGCCAGACGCACAGCACCGGCCATGTTGATCGCGGTCGAGCCGCCCATGACCAGCCCCTCTTCGCGCAGAAGATCAAAGATGTAGGGTAGCGCTTCGTTATCGGTCATCTGATAGGCGTAGTCGGGTTTGAACCCTTCGAGGTTCTTCGTGATACGTACCTGACCGATACCTTCGGCGATCGAGCTGCCCTCCATCGCGATCTCACCGGTGGTGTAGTAGGAATAGAGCCCCGCCCCCATCGGATCGACCAGAGCGATTTTGACACCCTTGGGTTGCAGCGCGTCGGCCACACCAGCCAGCGTTCCGCCCGAGCCAACGGCGCTGACAAAGCCATCCACCTTACCGCCGGTCTGTTCCCAGATTTCCGGACCGGTGGTTTCGACATGGGCCTGACGGTTCGCAACGTTGTCAAACTGGTTTGCCCAGATCGCGCCATTGGGTTCGGTCTGCGCCAGTTCCTCGGCCAAACGGCGCGAGTAATGCACGAAATTGTTCGGGTTGCGGTACGGCGCGGCAGGAACCTGCACCAGTTGAGCACCCGCCAGTCGCAGCATGTCTTTCTTTTCTTCCGACTGGGTTTCCGGGATCACGATCACCGTCTTGAAGCCCATCGACGCACCGACCAGTGCCAAACCGATGCCAGTATTGCCTGCCGTACCTTCGACAATGGTTCCGCCGGGCTTCAGGTCTCCGCGCGCGATGGCGTCACGAATGATGTAAAGCGCCGCGCGATCCTTGACCGATTGGCCCGGATTCATGAACTCGGCCTTGCCAAGAATTTCGCACCCGGTTTCTTCACTGATGCGCTTCAGCCGGATCAGCGGTGTTTTCCCGACTGCGTCGGCAAGGTCTCGTGCAATGCGCATGGCGCCCTCATTTCATTACGTATCAACGAAGATTTACAGATGCCGTGCGGCAACCACAAGCAGCGATAGTTAGTTGCGCAAACGGTCGCGATGCCGGGCTAGCCAATGGGCTAGCGACAATAGGGGCAAATCCTTGAATTCATTGTTGTCCACCTTCTGCATGAAGGTGTCGTACGGCAGTATCTGCGTACGAATATCCTCGCCTTCGGAAGCCACTCCACCATTATCGATCGTACGGGTCAGATCACCCAGCCCGACATATAGGTATAAATACTCGCTCGATGACCCGCTTGAGGAATAGGCCGCACCCGCATACTCCAACGCATTCAGCGTGACCTGCGCCTCTTCCATGGCTTCGCGATGGGCGGCCTGTTCAGGTGTTTCACCCGGATCGATCATGCCAGCCACCGGCTCCCACATCCAGGGTTCGGGATCGTCGATCAAAAACACCGGCGCGCGGAATTGCTCGACCAGCAGAACGGCATCTCGCACTGGATCATATGGCAGGACGACCACCGCGGCCCCTTGCATCAACCCGCTGCGGTGCAGGACCGGCCCCATAGTTCCGTCATGTTGACGGTGTCTTACCTCCAGCTCATCCATGCCGAAATAGTTCACATAGGCGTGCTTGTGGCTTTGAACGATGACGTCTTTATCCGTGTCGCGAGGATCGCCTGTCCGCCGCTTGCGCGCCGCCAGGCGGGCCCAGGCGCGGGTGCGAATCGGCGAGAAGTAGCGGGAAATCATCGCAGCGTCGACCCTGCCGTAGTAAGCAAGCTCTTCCCGTGCGGCCAGCAGGGTCACTTCGGCCCACTTTTCCACCCAATCCTGTAGCGACCACGGCCCGTCCGGGGTCCAGAGGCCCGGTTCCGGGAAGAACAGGCTGGCCTGGGAGGTTGTTCCGTCGGCAAGCTGCACGTTCTGCGAACTGAGATCGTAATCGAACCCGCCCTCGTAGTAAGACAGCCTGTTCAGGTCCTCTTGGCTAAACCCCTGTACCAGCAGACCTTCGGCTATGCTGCCTTTTTCCGAAACAATCATCGGAAAAGCCTGCCCTGCTACTGCATAAACCGCGTGATCCGGGAGGTGTGCCTGAGCAATCGTCAATTGCGTCAGAGGGCGGCCAATCACGAGCTCCAGCAGAGGCTGGTGCCTGAGCGTACCGTAAAAGAACAAATCGGACACTGGAGTGAAACTCGCGATGATTTCCAGGGGATTACCGCCAGCGGCGGCCAGCTTCTTCGGTTGCAAGACCGGCGATAAGTGCTCCGATCACCAAAGTCCATAGAATTTCCGGCGCCAATAGAAGTTGGCTGTAGTCGATACCAATTTTGAAAATGTCGATCAGGGCCTCAAACGGGCCATTGTACCTGTGACGCATAGCCAGCCGAAACATTTCATAACAGCCTTGAACAAACAGCCCCCAGAAAACGAGTGACGCAACACCTGTAATCCCGTTGTTTATCGCTCCGGTCCATCCCCGACCGACCCGTTTGCCCATAATCTTCCAACCACAGACGACCCCAATGGCCATATTGACTACTGTGAACCAGCCGTAGTCCTTACCTTCTTCACCGTTGTCGATGATCATGCTTGAAACAAGAAAGGCCACCACCAACAGACAAATTGCAGCAACGAGGCGCGGGGCACTTGGCATTCGGAATTTCCGTTTGTTAACTGGGTTTTGCTATAGTGATCTGTGTCACATCGCAGTTACCAGTGTCAAAGGCTGCGCCGCACGCGGTCAAATAATAGTTCCACATACGGCGGAAACGCTCATCGAAGCCCATTTCAGCGATTTCGTCCCATTTGTCGTTGAACGTCTCGTACCATCGACGTAGTGTCAGATCATAACTTTTGCCAAATTCCCGCGACTTCACCACGTTAAGCCCCGCTTCGGCGACCTGATCTTTCAGGACCGATGGTGCCGGTAGCATACCCCCAGGGAAGATATATTTCTGAATAAAATCAACGCCGTTCTTGTATATATCCCAGCGATGGTCCGCGACAGTGATAATTTGCAAAGTGGCCTGCGCGCCCGGTTTCAAACGCTCGCGCACTGTTTCGAAGTAGACAGGCCAGTACTTTTGACCAACAGCCTCGAACATCTCTATTGATGCGATCCCATCATACTGGCCCCGCTCATCACGGTAATCCTGCAACTTGAACTCAACAAGGTCAGAAAGCCCTGCTTTTTCTATGCGTTGCCGCGCGAAGTTCAACTGCTCTTGACTGATCGTCAGACCTGTGACCCGAAGGCCACGCTCTTTTGCGGCATATTCAGCGAACCCGCCCCAGCCACAACCGATCTCAAGAATATGATCTCCGGGCTTTGCACCCATTTCATCGACCAAACTGGCGTATTTAGCAGTTTGGGCTTTTTCCAAACTTTCCTGACCAGTCTCAAACAGCGCGCTGGAATATGTCATCGTTTCATCCAGCCATAAGCTATAGAAATCATTTCCTAAATCGTAGTGGTACGAGATGTTTTTCTTGGCCTGGCGCCGGTGGTTTCGGTGCAGCCAGAAACGCAGGCGCTCATAGGCCTGAACCAGAAACATTCCGGTAAAATCGTCATAAACTGTTTCAGTACCCAGATGCACCAGATCCATGAATGACCGCAGGTCTGGGGTGCTCCAATCGCCTTCCAGGTAGGCATCGGAAAAGCCCAGTTCGCCCTCACGGATCAAACGTGCAAAGACGTCCGGATCATGGATATCGACCCGCGCGACCGGCCCCGGCCTGGCCCCTTCGGACCGAAAAACCCGGCCGTCGGGCAAGGCGATGTCCATTCGCCCGGACTCCATCCGGTTCAGCATTTTGAAGACTTGAGCAAAATATCTGGGCAGGTCTTTCTGCCCTTCTGTCGTGGTTAGGATCATCCGCTCTCCCCTGTGCGGCCGTGGTTCAAAGCTAGGCCGAGTTTGTGTTTCTGGCAAGTTTTCAGTTCCTTACCCGGATTTTCGGCTTTCATAGGCCGCCAAAGCTCGCGCTCGTCCACTTGTAAGATCGACCACAGGTTCGGGGTACGTAGACGCAGGATCAAGCGCCCATGATCGCGGTACAGCTTCGAAATAGGCCAGTGCCGTCGCCGATGGCGTGGCTTGCCCCTCGGCAATCCATCGTTTCAAATAAGCCCCTCCGGGGTCGAATTTTTCCTGCTGCGTCTGCGGATTGAAAATCCGAAAGAAGGGCGAAGCGTCCGGTCCAGAGCCTGCAACCCATTGCCAGCCCATCGCATTTGCCGCCGGATCCCAATCGATCAGGCAATCGGCAAACCAGCTCATACCGATTTTCCAATGTGTCATCAGATGCTTGGTCAGATAGCTGGCTGCAATCATACGCGCGCGATTGTGCATTCTGCCGGTCACGTACATCTGACGCAACCCGGCATCCACCGCCGGAACTCCGGTGCGCCCCTGCTGCCACGCGACGACTTCAGGCTGGCTGGCATCCTCGTTCCAAGGGAATGCGTCCCATTCCTGTTTCCAATTTCCGTTCAGCAAGTGCGGCGTGTGGAACATCAGGTGATACGCAAACTCGCGCCAGACCAGTTGGCGCAGGAACGTATCCGTGCCTTGGGTGCCAGTCATCGCAGCGTGCTGGACCGCGTGCCAAACGCTGCGCGGCCCGATTTCGCCTAAAGACAGGTATTCGGACAAATCCGAGGTACCATCCGTATCCAGACGGTTCCGATCCTCCGAGTAGTTTGAGATGCGGTCCAGAAACCCGTGAAGAACCTCAAATGCCGCAGGTTCACCGGACCGAAGATAAGGCGCAACAACCGCCGCACCGCGGTTCATGGCACGCCCTAATTTCCATGCTTCCAAGTTTTCGGACGCAGGCCATATCTGAGGTGCGGAAATAACGTAGGGTGCAGCTTCCGGTGCCGCAACTTCCCGCCGCTGAACAGCGCGCCACATTGGAGTGAAGACACGGAAAGGCTGACCAGCCTTGGTGGCCACAGTCCAAGGTTCGAACAACAAGTGGCCGGCAAACGATCTGGCCTCAACGCCCTGCTTGGTCAGAGCCGATTTGATACGAGTGTCACGCGCAATTGCGTCCGGATCGTAGGCCCGTGACCAATAGACAGAAGTCGCGCCAGATTCTGCGATCAATTCCTGCAGAACGGACAACGGATCTCCGCGCCGCAGGATCAGGCGATTACTCGCCTTCCTAAGCGACTGCGCAAAGGCGGCCAGCCCAAGACCAAGCCGCCATTTTGGTGCCGCGCCCAGTGCTGCGGCAAGGTCGTCCAGAATGAAAAGCGCGATGACAGGGCGCCCGGACCGGACTGCCACGCTTAGCGCCGGATGATCCGATAGGCGGAAGTCGCGCCGGAACCACATGATGATCGGAGATTGCTTGTTTTCCATGACCGCCCGGTTGTTTTCCTTGCACTACGAAGCCGAACGGAAACCGGATCACAAAACTGCGTCAAGTACTTTCAATAACTGACCAATTTCCTGTTGCGAGAAATAGGGCGTTGAGAGATGAAATCGTCAGCGCATAGTCAGTCAGAGCAGAGAAACTGGTCACCCCGACCCCGAACAAAAAAGCCCCGACGCAAGGCCGGGGCTTTCGTAGATATTTCTCGCCTCAACGGCGGCGTTTTTCGTTCGCCAGACCGATGAAGATCGATACGCACATCAGCACCAGCACGATCGCAAACGGAAAGCCGGTTGCAATCGCGGCAGCCTGCAAAGCGCCAAGCCCTCCGCCCAGTAACAGTACGACGGCAATGGCGCCTTCAAGGATGCACCAGAACACGCGCTGCGCCGTTGGGGCATCTGTCTTGCCTCCTGCTGTGATCGTGTCGATCACCAGCGACCCCGAGTCCGAACTGGTTACGAAGAACACAACAACTAGGATGATGCCGACAAAGGACAGCAGACCGGTCATCGGGAAGGCTTCGAACATCTTGAACATTTTCAGCTCAAGAGCCGCGTCCGACAGGGCCTGCCCAGAACCAGACATGACCTGATCCAGCGCTGCGCCACCGAAAACGCTCATCCAAAGCGCACCGACAACTGTCGGAATCAGGATTACACAAGTCACGAATTCACGCACCGTGCGGCCACGCGAAATACGGGCGATGAACATGCCAACGAAAGGCGACCAGGAAATCCACCACGCCCAATAGAACGTAGTCCAGCCCTGCATGAAGTTGGTGTCTTCACGACCGACCCAGTTCGACAGAGCGGGCAACGCTATGAAGTACTCGATCATGCTGTCGAAAAAGCCGGTTAGAATCGCGACGGTCGGTCCAACGATCAGCACCAGCAACAACAGAGCCGCAGCCAGGATCATATTGGCTTCGGACAGGCGCTTTACCCCTTTGTCGAGGCCAGCAACAACCGAGATCAGAGCAAAAACCGTAATCAACCCAATCAGCAGCACTTTCATGCCATCCGAGATCGGAACATCGAACAGATAATTCAGACCGGCCAGCGCCTGCGTCGCACCCAGACCCAGCGATGTGGCCAGACCAAAGATGGTCGCAAACACGGCCAGAACATCAATGATATGCCCCAGCGGGCCCCATGTTGCTTCGCCAAACAGCGGATAGAACACCGACCGCATGGTCAGAGGCAGACCGCGGTTAAAGCTGAAAAAGGCCAGAGCCAGCGCCACGACAGCATAGACGGCCCAAGGGTGCATACCCCAGTGGAAGATGGTCGCCGCCATCGCCAGCTTTTTCGAGGCTTCCGGGTCTTCCAGCCCTGCCCCCAACGGTGCCCAATCGGTGCGCACGCCGTCTTCACCAACTGCTACGCCGCCAACCGATGACCCGTAGTGTGAAATCGGCTCGGCCACGCCCCAGAACACCAGCCCGATGCCCATGCCTGCGGCAAACAGCATCGAGAACCATCCGGCATAGCTGTAGTCCGGCTTGGCATCGTCTCCACCCAGACGGATCGAGCCATAAGGCGTGACGATTAACAGCAGCGAAAACACCACAAAAATGTTGGCTGCGATCATGAACACCCAGTCGAACTGGCTGGTCAGTGCCGGACGAAGCCACCCAAAGAATTCGGTCGCCTGCTCGCGAAACACGAGCGAGAAAAACACGAATGCAATGATGGTAAGCCCCGATACGGCAAAGACCGGATTGTGAACGTCCAGACCCATAATCTGAACGTTGTCCTGACCGACCTCATAGTCGGTCTCCATATTATCGGACATAGGTTCTCTTCCTTCCCTTATTCGGTGCTCAGGACTTTCAATATCCCGTGCCGAAAAGGGTTGGCTGAGAAGACCACATATCACGAGAAAACGACAAAACCTACAAATACCGACATGGGTAAAGAGTAAGTTTTTGAACCGATAGAACCGGTATCCGCACACAAAAAAGGCCGGGGATGTGACCCCGGCCTTCGCATTCAGTGTGTTACAATTAGCCCTGAACTTTGGTGTAGGTGCCCTCACCCGCCAGAATGCCGCGGAACCCGCCGGGCTCGTCCAGACCAAAGACAATCAGCGGCAGATTGTTGTCCCGCGCCAACGCAATGGCCGAAGCATCCATGACCTTCAGCCGTTTTGCCAGAACATCGTCATAGCTGACCGTGTCATAACGCACCGCGTCCGCGTGAACCTTCGGGTCTTTGTCATAGACGCCATCGACGCCGTTCTTGCCCATGAAGATCGCCTCGCACGCCATTTCGTTGGCACGCAGGGTCGCAGCGGTATCGGTGGTGAAATACGGGTTGCCGGTACCGGCGGCAAATATGCAGACCCGCTTCTTTTCCAAGTGCCGAACAGCGCGGCGACGGATATAGGGCTCACACACTTCATCCATGCGAATGGCCGAGATGACACGGGTAAAGACGCCAATCTCTTCCAATGCCGACTGCATCCCCAGCGCGTTCATGACCGTTGCCAGCATTCCCATGTAGTCAGCCGTTGTACGCTCCATCCCCTGTGCAGAGCCGCTAAGGCCGCGGAAGATGTTGCCGCCGCCGATCACCATACAGATCTCGACACCCAGATCGTGCACCGACTTGACCTCTTGCGCGATGCGCTGAACAGTCGGCGGGTGCAGACCAAATCCCTGATCCCCCATCAGCGCTTCGCCCGAGATTTTCAGCATCACGCGGTTGTACTTCGCTTTTGGGGTCTCGGTGGTTTCGAGTGTCTCGGTCAGGCTCATGTTGCGCTCCGGGCTGGCACGGGGTTAATTTCGGCGCAAAATGAAGCAAAAACTCCGCAGGTTCAATGCGGATGGTGAGGATTGGGGCGCACCCGGATGGCCAATAACGAAAGATCGCAGTTTTGGGACCGCCTGCCCCCGATTGACGACAACAAACCAGTGCTGATCGCGGGGCCGACTGCATCGGGGAAATCAGCGCTGGCCTTGCAGATCGCCGAGACCTTTGGCGGTGTGATCGTGAATGCGGATGCCAGCCAGGTCTATGATTGCTGGCGGGTGATTTCGGCGCGACCTTCAGCCGAGGAAGAGGCCCGCGCTCCGCATCTACTATATGGTCATATCGCTTTTAATCAGGACTATTCCACCGGTCACTGGCTGCGCGAGGTAACGCCGCTGCTATCTGGGGATCAACGACCGATCATCGTCGGTGGCACCGGCCTGTATTTCTCTGCTCTGACCGAAGGGATGGCCGACATCCCAGCCACGCCACCTGCAGTTCGGGCTGAGGCTGATCAAATGGACCTGCCCTCTTTGATCGCCGGAGTGGATGCGCTAACGCTGGGTCGGATCGACACCCAGAACCGCGCTCGCGTTCAGCGCGCCTGGGAAGTTCAGCAAGCCACCGGGCGCAGCCTGAGAGACTGGCAAGCCGACACCCCGCCTCCGGTTCTGAACTTGTCAGACACGGTGCCGATCGTCTTTGACGTGAACAAGGAATGGCTGCTGGACCGTATCAAACGGCGGTTCGATCAGATGCTGGACACTGGCGCGCTGCAAGAGGTCGAGGCGATGCGCGGCCTCTATGATCCGACCCTGCCAGCCTTCAAGGCGATCGGTGTGCCGGAATTGATCGCGTATCTGGAAGGAAAGATGACCCTGAACGCCGCCCGCGAACGTGCGGCGATTTCCACCCGTCAATTTGCCAAACGTCAACGAACCTGGTTCCGTGCGCGGATGAAAAACTGGAATCGGGTAGATTTCGCAAAATGATACGTCGATTTCCTGAGGAATTTTCCTAACCGATTCCCTGCAAGGAAGGAATCTGTCGGTTCACCACAGTATACATAGCGAATTCACCCGGATCCGGGCGTCGGGCATGGCACAACAATCTCTGACCATGTCGCTTTTGTATCATGAATGACGATTTCGAACATTGACCTGATCCGGATTCTGGGGCCGAATGGGCCTATGGGGACATTCAGAACTCAAAAAATCCGTGAAACTGCTGCCGGAAACTGACCGGTTCGAGCGGTTCCAACCTTCTTCAAAAACAAAACATGTCATCAGGGAGAGACATTGATGAAAAACCAAACCATCACCGGAACCCCGATTCATTGGGCCGCAGAAATGCACGCTCAGGAGTATCGGGATGGCAAACTGAACCGGCGAGAATTCCTGGCCCGCGCCACCGCGCTGGGTGTTGCCGTGCCAGCGGCCTACGGGATGATCGGCCTGCAATCGCCTGCCGCAGCGCAAGAGCCGCAGCGGGGTGGAACCATCCGCTATCAGATGGAAGTACGCGCGCTGAAAGATCCTCGGACCTTTGACTGGACTCAGATCGCCACCTTCACCGCAGGTTGGTTGGAATATCTGGTCGAGTACAACAACGACGGATCGTTCAAGCCTATGCTTCTGGAAAGTTGGGAAGCCAACGACGACGCCACCGAGTACACCTTGAACGTCCGTAAGGGCGTGAAATGGAACAATGGTGACGATTTCACTGCCGAAGATGTTGCGCGCAATATTACCGGATGGTGTGATTCCTCGGTCGAGGGCAACTCGATGGCGTCACGAATGTCATCGCTGATCGACGAAAGCACCCAGCAAGCCGCAGAGGGTGCAATTACTGTTGTCGACAGCCACACGGTCAAGCTGAAGTGTAGCGCTCCGGATATCACGATCATCCCCGGCATGGCTGACTATCCCGGTGCCATCGTGCACAGCAGCCATGACCCCAACACTATGTTGGACAATCCGATTGGTACCGGATTCATGCTGCCGGAGAGCCACGAAGTTGGCGTGAAAGGTGTTCTGGTCCGCAATGAAGACTTTGATTGGTGGGGATATGAAGCCGGTAAAGGTGGCTATATCGACAGGATCGAGTTCATCGACTACGGCACCGACCCTGCCGCTTTCCTTGCTGCCTATGAGGCCGAAGAAATCGACATGAATTGGGAGTCGGTCGGTGAATTTGTCGACATCTTTGACAGCATCGGCCTTGTCCGCTCGGAAATCCCGTCCGGTTTCACCATTGTAATCCGTCCCAACCAGTTGGCCGAAGATGCGGACGGTAACAAAATCTACGGCGACAAACGCGTGCGTCAGGCGCTTGCGATGGCTGTCGACAACGCGGTCTGTCTGGAACTTGGCATGTCCGGCTACGGCATTGTCGCCGAAAACAGCCATGTCGGCCCTATGCATCCGGAATACGACTCGGAAGTGACCCGCATTCCGTATGACCCGGCCGCAGCCAAAGCGTTGATGGACGAAGCCGGCATGGGCGATTTCGAGCACGAAGTTCAGTCCATTGATGACGATTGGCGTCGGAACACGACTGCGGCCGTCGTTGCGCAGCTTAACGACGCGGGCATCAAGGCCAAACACACGGTTCTGCCAGGGTCGACCTTCTGGAATGACTGGACCAAATACCCGTACTCTTCGACAAACTGGAACCACCGCCCGCTCGGTACGCAAATCCTTGCACTGGCCTACAAGTCAGGCGTTGCATGGAACGAATCCGGTTTCTCCAACGAAGAGTTCGACACCCTGCTGGCCGAAGCAAATTCCATTACCGATGTGGACCAACGTCGCGAAGTGATGGGCAAGCTGCAGGCGATCATGATCGACGAAGGCGTTGTTATCCAGCCCTATTGGCGGACCGCGATGCGCCACCACCGCGACAACATGGTCGGTGTTGAAAAGCACATCGCCGACCTGCCCCAGCTTTATAAATTCGGCATCGTTGGCTAAGCCGAAAACAAACAGGCCGCGCCAAATAGGTGCGGCCTTTTCGTCTTAATCAGGCGACCCAAAAACAGCGACGCGTCGAACCGAATAATCTTCGCGCTAGCCTACCAACAGGGGCCACTATGGGACTTTTCATTCTAAAGCGTGTTGGCATCATGCTCCTGACGGCATTATGTCTGACATTCTTAGTCTTTTTCCTCACTAACCTGTATCCGAACCTCGAAAAGCTTGCGAAAACGCAGGGCAACTTCAGGATGTCGGATGAGCAGGTTGAAAGTTATCTGGAAAAGAACGGGTATCTTCAGCCGATGCCGGTCAAATACGGCGAGTGGTTGGGAGTATTGCCGTCCTATCGGCATACGAATGAAGACGGCACGGTTCAAGGCAGATGTATTCTGCCAGGTGAATCTGCGGAAGATTCCCCCAAGTTCTGCGGCATCCTGCAGGGATACTGGGGTTATTCGACCGTCTTCAAAGAAGAAGTTTCAACGGTCGTGGGAACCCGTCTGGGCCTGACCGGCAGGCTGATGTTCTGGGTGATGTTGCTGATGGTTCCGTCGGCACTGATCCTCGGTATTATGGCTGGAATGAAAGAAGGATCGGCCACGGACCGGACCCTCTCGACCTTTGCGATCACCACTACTGCGACACCAGAATACGTCTCGGGCGTTATTTTCATCGCCATCTTCACCTCGTCCGCTGTGGGCTTGAAATGGTTCAAAGGCACAGCGACACAGGCGATGGAGAACCCGACGTTCGAGAACTTCTTCCTGCCAGTGTTGACCATTGCGCTTTATGGGATGGGCTACATCGCCCGAATGACCCGCGCCTCCATGACAGAGGTGATGACGGCGCAATATATCCGAACCGCGCGCCTGAAAGGCGTGTCGTTTTCCAACATTGTCATGAAACACGCACTGCGCAATGCCCTGATCGCGCCATTTACCGTTATCATGCTGCAGTTCCCCTGGCTGCTGAACGGCGTCGTGATCGTTGAGACCCTGTTCAACTACAAGGGCTTTGGCTGGGCGCTGGTTCAGGCGGCAGGCAACAACGACATTCAGCTTTTGCTGGCGATCTCGGTCGTGTCGGTCTTTGTGGTGCTGGTGACGCAGCTGATCTCGGATATCGGTTATGTCTACCTCAACCCCCGCATCCGTATTTCGTAAGGAGGGATAGATCATGGAACCACTTACCTGGACCGGCTCTATCGCCATCCTGAACCCTTTGCTGATGATCGCAATCGCAGCCCTGCTGATTTCGATCGTCGTTTGGATACTTGGCAGTATCGTATTGCCGGAAGCGCCAGTGAGCGTGAATATTGATGGTACGATAAGCACCGGATCGGGCCTGCGCGGACTGACGCAGAAGGCGCTGCGATACAGCTTTGCGGCCTGTGTTGCGCTCGCGTTGGCCTACATCTTGCTGGGCATTCTCATGGGTACCAGCGCAGGCATCATCGGCGCGATTTCACAGCAGTTTCTGCCCGTCTGGCTGTCGCTGGTCATTCTTTTCGCCATGTCGATTGCCTTTAAACGCAAACTGGGACTTTACGGCAAACTGTTTGACAGCCCCATCGGCATGATCGGCTTTGGCCTTGTGATGTTCTGGGTTTTCACCGGCGTCTTTGGCGCCATGGACCTGATCATCACCCACGATCCGCTGGATCAGGTGTCGGGTATGAAGAACAAGGTGCCCGGAACACCCCTCCCTTCTGCGGAGGACGGCGAATACGCCTGGTACCTGTTGGGCGGCGACAATCTGGCCCGAGATGTCTTTAGCCGTATGGTCAAAGGCGCGTGGATCGTGGTGCAGATCGCCCCGCTGGCGACCATGTTTGCCTTCATGGTCGGTATTACTCTGGGCCTGCCTGCCGGGTTCTATGGCGGTCGTCTAGACACGTTCCTGTCCTTCCTCGCCAACCTGATCCTAGCCTTCCCCGTGATCCTGCTTTTCTATCTTCTGGTCACGCCGGAAATCGTGGCGACCGGGGTACCGAACTATATGGCAGCGGTCCTGTTCGTGTTCCCGATCCTGTTCCTCGGCGTACTGTTGAACTCGCGTTATTACACCCGACCGAATTTCCGCACACCGCTATTGATCGGAGTATTGGGCATTGCGCTGTGGCTGTATCTGTCACTGATTTCAACCGGCGGCTACATCATCAACACTGACAGTTACCGCATCTGGGGTCTGCCGACTTATCTGGACCTCTTTGATATCCCCGGCGGTATTCTGGTAGTGTTTGTTTCGGTGGTTTTTGTGAATTCGCCCACTGTGTTCCGCATTGTGCGGGGACTGGCGATGGATATCAAAACGCGTGACTACGTGGCAGCTGCACAGACCCGTGGCGAAGGCCCCTGGTACATCATGCTGTGGGAGATTCTGCCCAACGCACGCGGTCCGCTGATCGTCGATTTCTGTCTGCGGATTGGCTATACCACCATCCTGCTGGGAACGTTGGGCTTCTTTGGCCTTGGGTTGCCGCCGGAAAGCCCGGACTGGGGGTCAACGATCAACGAGGGGCGCAAGCTGCTGTCGATCTATCTGCACCCGGCCCTACCGCCTGCGTTGGCGCTGTTGTCATTGGTTCTTGGTCTGAACCTGCTGGCCGACGGCCTGCGCGAGGAAAGTCTGAAAGACTGATGTGATCGAGGCCGGGGGGCCAGCCCCCCCGGTTCCCCGAGATTTTAGCCAGATGATGGGGATAGCCCTGACTCTCGCGAGGAGAAACACAGATGAACAAACTGGCGGATTATGACGGGCCAATTCTGGAGATCGACAAACTGTCGATTTCATTCTTTACCCGGCTGCGGGAAATCCCCGCCGTGATGGACTTCTCAGTCAGTGTACAACCGGGCGAAGCCGTAGGATTGGTTGGTGAATCCGGCTGCGGCAAGTCCACCGTGGCACTGGGGGTCATGCAGGACCTTGGCAAGAACGGGCGCATCGTGGGTGGCTCGATCAAGTTCAAGGGCCGCGACCTTTCGGAAATGTCAGCCGAAGAACTGCGCGATATTCGCGGCAACGAGATCGCGATGATCTATCAAGAGCCGATGGCCTCGCTGAACCCGGCGATGAAAATCGGCAAGCAGTTGATGGAAGTTCCGATGATCCACGAGGGCGTCAGTTCCGACGAGGCGTATGCCCGCGCTTTGGAAGTGGTTACGGACGTTCGCCTGCCTGACCCCGAGCGGATGTTGAACTCTTTCCCCCACCAGTTGTCAGGTGGACAGCAGCAGCGGATCGTCATCGCTATGGCGCTGATGTCCAAGCCGGCGCTCTTGATCTTGGATGAACCGACCACCGCTTTGGACGTGACGGTTGAGGCCGCCGTTGTCGAACTTGTAAAGGATCTGGGCAAGAAGTACGGCACTTCGATGCTGTTCATCTCGCACAACCTCGGCCTGGTTCTAGAGACCTGCGACCGACTATGCGTGATGTACTCCGGTGAAGCGGTTGAACGCGGCTCAATCCACGATGTCTTCGACGAAATGCAGCACCCCTATACGCAGGCGCTGTTCCGTTCGATCCCGTTGCCGGGGGCCGACAAGAACGCGCGACCGCTGGTGGCGATTCCGGGTAACTTTCCCCTGCCCCACGAACGCCCTCCGGGTTGCAACTTTGGCCCGCGCTGCGACTATTTCGAAGAAGGTCTCTGTGATGCGCAGAACATCCTAATGGAGCCGGTGCCGGGCAATGATCGCCACCACACGCGCTGCCTGAAGTTCAAGGAAATTGATTGGAACGCGCCGATCACCGTGGGAGAGCAAAAGGAAAAAGCCGAGATCGGTCGCACCGTTTTGAAGATGGACAACCTCAAGAAATATTATGAGGTGGCTGCGAATGCCCTGTTCGGCGGCGGTGAAACCAAGGTGGTGAAGGCCAACGAAACGCTCAGCTTCGAAGCACATGAGTCTGAGACGCTGGCCATCGTCGGTGAATCCGGCTGCGGCAAGTCCACGTTCGCCAAGGTGCTGATGGGGCTGGAAACGGCAACCGACGGCCAGATCCTGTTGGACAATCGCAATATCGAAGCCGTCCCGATCGAACAGCGTGACGCCAAGACCGTTGGCGAAGTGCAGATGGTGTTCCAGAACCCCTTTGACACGCTGAACCCCTCGATGACCGTGGGCCGTCAGATCATCCGCGCACTGGAAATTTTTGGCGTCGGCAACTCCGAGGCGGAGCGCAAAAAGCGGATGTTGGAACTTTTGGATCTGGTGAAACTGCCCCGCGCCTTTGCGGATCGGATGCCCCGGCAGTTGTCCGGTGGTCAGAAACAACGCGTCGGTATCGCCCGTGCCTTTGCCGGAGATGCAAGGATCGTGGTCGCGGATGAACCCGTTTCGGCGCTGGACGTGTCCGTGCAGGCAGCGGTAACCGATCTGTTGATGGAGATTCAGCGAGAACACAAAACCACTCTTTTGTTCATCAGCCACGACCTGTCCATCGTACGTTACCTTAGCGATCGCGTAATGGTGATGTACCTGGGCCATGTGGTGGAACTGGGCACGACGGATCAGGTCTTTGCCCCGCCCTATCACCCCTATACCGAAGCGTTGCTGAGCGCTGTTCCGATCGCCGATACGTCGATAGAAAAGCAGCATATCGTGCTGGAGGGGGATATCCCCTCGGCAATGAATCCGCCTCCTGGGTGTCCGTTCCAGACCCGGTGCCGGTGGAAGTCAGAAGTTCCAGGCGGGATGTGCGAACGCGACGTGCCACCGGTGAAAACTCTGGCCGACGGCCATCAGGTAAAGTGCCACCTGTCCGAAGACATTCTGGCCCGAATGGAGCCGGTCATCAAAATCGCGGCAGAGTAATCCCTTGGAAAAAGGTGCCGGGTTTAACCCGGCACCCGTTTTCATATTTCTGAACCATTGTACCGCTAGCTCTCGGCATCTAGCTGGATTGAATTTGGCAATCGCGATTGCAATCATCCTGACGACATCGGTTTGCCACGCCGCGCTGAACTCCTATTTGAACTGGTCTTATCCGTAATTGCGCTTCTGGCTATGCCCCGGTCTTGGTGCTTGCTGCGATGAGCGTCTCGACGCACTAGGAAGTGCCTGCTACGGGGTTTCTGCCGGTGCCAGCCAGACAATACTAGGGAGCTTCGTCAACGAGCGGGAGGCACGCGCAAATTCACTTTATGATTACAGCCTGTCTACCGGAGCTTTGATCAAAGTTCTTACTGCTATTACGTTCTAAAGCACGTCGAAGCTGGTGACCCAATATTCAAAGAAGTGACTTAACCGCCCCAGATTACTTTCACGTAATTCTGGGTTTCTTTGTACGGCGGTATGCCGCCGTGCTTTTCGACGGCCTGCGGCCCCGCGTTGTAGGCCGCTAAGGCTAAACGCCAGGATTTGAACTTGCGGTACTGCCAGGACAAGTACCGAGCACCACCTTCCAAGTTCTGCTTCGGATCATGTGGGTTCACACCCAATAGCTGGGCCGTTCCCGGCATCAGCTGAGCCAGCCCCAAGGCCCCCTTGTGTGACTTTGCATTTGGATTCCATCCGCTTTCCTGCTGCACCAGACGCAGGAATAGATCTTCCGGGACATTGTGCTTGCGCGCGGCCTGCCGGGCCAGGGTCATGTACTGACCGCGATACTTACCGGTATAGCGCTTGTTGAACTTGGGCTGTGCAGTCTTTGGCTTCAACCGTTCGGAATCACGATACTGGGTCGCAGCACGAGAATCCAAAACCTTGGATTGTTTGAGAAAGATGTCTTTCCGGTTTTTGGTAGACAAGGTCTGCGCAGTCGCCGAAACCGAGATCAAGGCAAAGCAAGAAACCAAAAAACAACTAACCAGAAATCGCATTTAAGCCAATCTCGCTCGTTCAGAAACTCTGTGAACTATAGATATTTCAGCCAACAATGAAAGCATGGTAAACAGGACATAAGTATTTTCTTGCCGGGTGTTGCCGACATCAACTGTGTTTCAACCGCGACGCAGGCCGTATAGGGTCGCGTTGAAACACTGCGCCAGATTCGGGCGCGCATACGTCAATACAGAACGGGGAAATACATGGCGGGTTCAGTCAACAAGGTCATTCTGGTCGGAAATCTTGGCCGCGATCCCGAGGTCCGGACATTCCAGAACGGTGGCAAGGTGTGCAACCTGCGCATCGCCACATCCGAGACCTGGAAAGACCGCAACACCGGTGAACGCCGCGAGCGCACCGAGTGGCACTCGGTCGCGATTTTCAACGAAGGGCTTGTCCGCGTGGCCGAGCAATACCTGCGCAAAGGCTCCAAAGTTTACCTTGAAGGTCAGTTGCAGACCCGCAAGTGGCAGGATCAATCCGGTCAGGATCGGTATTCAACCGAAGTGGTTCTGCAAGGGTTCGGTTCGACACTGGTGATGCTGGACGCCCGCGGTGAAGGCGGCGGCGGCGGCGGTGGTTATGGTGGCCAGTCGGGCGGCTATGGCGGCGGCCAGGCCGGTGGCGGCTACGGTGACCCCTATGGCGGTCCGTCCAGTGCCCCTGCCCCAGCATCTGGCGGTATCGACGACGACGAGATCCCGTTCTAACCAAAACGGAGACACAACATGACATGGTCCTTCTCACTCGGCCGAATACTTGGGTCGGAATTGAGGGTCCATGTCACCTTTTTCCTTTTGTTGGCCTGGGTCGGTTTTGCCGCCTATTCCAACGGAGGACTACCGGCCGCCATTGAGAACCTGATCTTCGTACTGGCCCTGTTTGCCTGCGTCGTTGCACATGAGTTCGGCCACGCACTGATGGCTCGTCGGTACGGGATCAAGACACCCGACATCACTCTGCTGCCAATCGGCGGGTTGGCACGGCTGGAACGGATGCCGGAAAAGCCGATGCAAGAGGTCTGGGTCGCCCTTGCCGGGCCTGCCGTGAACATTGTGATTTGGGTCGTATTGGTCGTTCTTGGGGCCGGAATGCCGCTTGAAACGATGGCGCAGATCGACTCGACCGGCCCCGGTCTGTTGAACCGGCTGGCCTATGTGAACCTGCTGCTGGCGGCATTTAACATGATCCCTGCTTTTCCGATGGATGGCGGGCGCGTGTTCCGCGCCCTGCTGTGCCTCAAGATGGATCGGGTCAAGGCAACAAGGGTCGCCGCCCTTGCCGGACAGGTCGTCGCCGTTGCTTTCGGATTCTGGGGATTGAGCACGGGCAACCCAATTCTGGTTCTGATCGCTGTCTTTGTCTTCATCGCAGCCAATTCCGAAAGTCAGGACGTGGCAATGCGTTCGGTCGCACGGCGTGTTCTAGCGCGGGATGCGATGATCACCGAGTTCCACGCCCTGTCCCCGACCGACACGTTGGCCACGGCGGCGCAGGCGGTCATTCACACCACGCAACATGAATTCCCGGTACTGGATTCAGCAGGCGCTTTACTGGGGTTTGTTACTCGCAACGGTCTGTTCTCGGCATTGGCCGGAGACACCCCGCGCTCGGAACCGGCCACGTCGATCATGGAAACGGATATCCCACAGGTGCAATTGACCAGCGGGCTCGAGACGGTTCTGGCAGGTTTGCACAAAGGTGCCCCGGCCATCGCGGTTTGCACGCAAGCCGGAAACATGGTCGGCTACATCACTCGTGAAAACATCGGTGAGTTGATGGTGATCCGCGGTCGCTGATCAGACCGTCTCCAAGGCGTCTTCCAGCACTGAAATCACTGCCT
Source organism: Ruegeria sp. CH8 (assembly GCF_056536985.1). Classification (NCBI taxonomy): domain Bacteria; kingdom Pseudomonadati; phylum Pseudomonadota; class Alphaproteobacteria; order Rhodobacterales; family Roseobacteraceae; genus Ruegeria; species Ruegeria sp. CH8. The sequence continues at coordinate 290,988 of NZ_JBQFQR010000001.1, forward strand.
CACGCGGAACGTCCGAGGTGACAAAGGCCTCACCGATCCCGCGCGCCAGAATGAACCGCAATTGGCCGTCGATAACCTTCTTGTCCTGTGCCATCAGATCAACCAGCGCTTCGGCATCCGGCAAATCGCCGGGAATGTCGGCCAGATCGGTTTTCATCCCCATCGCCCGAAGATGAGCGCGGACGCGGCTTGGATCTTCTTGAGAGCATAGGCCCAGACGAGACGACAACTCGAACGCCAGCGCGCAGCCGATGGCCACGCCTTCACCGTGCAGCAGACGGTCGGAATAGCCAGTCGCAGCCTCAAGCGCGTGGCAGAAGGTGTGGCCAAGGTTGAGCAGCGCGCGGTCGCCCTGCTCAGTCTCATCACGCGCCACGATATCGGCTTTCATCTGAACCGAGCGTGTCACCGCCCGCACCCGCGCGGCCATGTCTCCGCCCGAAACATCTGTGCCGTTTTCCTCAAGCCATTCGAAGAAAGCGGCATCGCCAAGCAGACCGTATTTTACAACTTCGCCATAGCCCGACAGAAAATCACGCTGAGTCATCGTGCCCAGAACCGAGGTATCGGCCAGCACCAGCGAAGGCTGATGGAAGGCCCCGATCAGGTTTTTGCCATGCGGCGCGTTGATCCCGGTCTTGCCCCCGACCGAACTGTCCACCTGCGCCAGCAGCGAGGTCGGGATTTGCACAAACCGCACTCCGCGCCGCAGAACCGCGGCGGCAAACCCAACCAGATCGCCAATGACACCGCCACCCAAGGCGACGACCACATCCCGACGCTCGACCTTTTCCGCCAGCAGCCACTCAACCGTGCGTTCGAAATGCGGCCAGCTTTTAGTGGCCTCACCCGCAGGCAAGGTCAGAGAAGTCATCTCGATCCCGGCAGCAGCCAACCCGTCGCGCAGAGCGTCCAGATGCAGCGCGCCCACGTTGTCATCCGTGACAACGGCCACCTTGGGTCGGGGCAGCAAGGGCGCAATCCGCGCGCCAGCCTGCTCCAGCAAGTTTGGGCCGATTTCCACATCATACGAGCGTTCGCCCAGCTCTACATGTACGGTTTGGTGCATTATTTCCGTTCCAAAACATCGGGGCGTGTTGCCAACGCATCCAGCACCCGGTTCACCATATTCTCGATCGAAGTTTCGCCGTCCGAATCTGCGATCAGATCGGCCTGCGCATAGACCGGCACGCGCTGTTCATAAATGCCACGCAAAGTCGCATACGGGTCAGCCGTGCGCAGCAAAGGACGTGTATCCTTGTGCTTGACGCGATTCCACAAAACATCCAGATCGGCTCGCAACCAGACGGACACACCGCGCTCGGTGATCATTGTACGGTTCTGTTCGGCCAGAAAGGCGCCGCCACCGGTCGAAAGAATGCCTTTTTCCTCATCCAGCAGACGCCCGATGACCTGGCTTTCCTTGGCGCGGAAAAACGGCTCTCCGTCGCGAGCGAAAATCTCGGGGATGGTCATGTTGGCTGCCGATTCGATCTCTGCGTCGCTGTCGAGGAAAGGAACACCCAGTCGCGCGGCCAATGCACGGCCCACCGCCGTCTTTCCTGCCCCCATCATGCCCACAAGAACCACTGTTTTGAGCAGATCAAAGCCCGTGTCTGTGTCCGTGGTAGAAGTGTTATGCTTAATTTCGCTCATTTCACCGTGAATGACGTGATCTTAGGAAAAATGCTAGCTATAACTATGACAAAAGAGAAAATTGGGGCAGCGTTGAGCAATGGGCCGTCTGATCAAGTTCTTGTTATATCTGATTTGCCTGGGTTTTGTCGGGCTGGTGGCATATGCCTATCTGGGTCCGTTCTTCGGCGCCGACTTTTCGGCGCCGCAAGATGAGATACGAGAGCCGGTAATCCTGAATGTCGAATAAGGCCGCACTGTTTGCGCTGTTTTTGGCCGGCTCGGCCGAGGCGCAGCAGGAACCTCTTTCCGTTATCGAATGGCTAAGTGACCCGCCGGAAAACCTGCCGGGGACCGTGTTGCTGGAACCACCGGTGACAGAGACCGGTGTTCAACCGGATGTCGAGGTCACGCCGCTTGAGGCATTGTCACCGCCATTTGGGCTGGTGTCGTCCTCGGTGACCGGTCTTCCGGTTGACCTTTGGCAGAACAGCGACCCTGCCCGTCTGGCGCAATTGATCGCCCGCGTGCCCGTCAAGTACAACCCGGCGATGCAGCGCCTGCTGTTCACCCTGCTGCTGACCGAGGCCCGCGCGCCTGCCGGTCCGAATGCGCAGGAACCTCTGCTGTTGGCGCGGCTTGACCGGCTGCTGCAACTGGGCGCAGCCGATCCGGTACAATCGTTGGTGCAACTCGCCGGGCCCACCGATAACCGCGAACGGTTTCAGCGCTGGTTCGACGCGACACTGCTGACCGGGGATGAGGATCGCAGCTGCACAGCTTTGATCGCGCAGCCGCATCTATCCCGGGACTACGCCGCGCAAATTTTCTGCAAGGCCCGTCGGGGCGATTGGAGCTCGGCCGCGCTGACGCTTGAGGCCGCCCATGCTCTTCAGGTCCTGCCGCCCGAGGATTTGGACGTGCTGGACCGGTTCCTTAGCCCCGAGCTCTACGAAGATGCCGAATATCTGCCACAGCCCGAAAATCCCGATCCGCTGAGTTTTCGGCTGTTCGAAGCCATTGGCGAGCGTTTGCCTTCTGCGCCCCTGCCGCGCGCTTTTGCAAATGCCGACCTGCGCGATGTCGCCGGATGGAAAGCACAGATCGAGGCCGCCGAGCGCCTGACGCGGATCGGTGCGCTGACCCCGAACCAATTGCTGGGCCTGTATACCGAGCGCTCGCCCGCCGCTTCTGGCGCGGTCTGGGACCGGGTCGCGGCGGTGCAGAAATTTGAAAACGCTTTGGAGACCGGCAAACCGAGCGCTATCGCCACTGCGCTGCCCAAAGTCTGGGAACAAATGCGTAGTGTCGGGTTAGAAGTTCCCTTTGCAGAACTTTTCGCTGACCAACTATCGCAAACGACCCTGCCCGATCCGGCTGCCGAAAACCTGCGGTGGCGGATTCTGCTGTTGTCCGAACTTTATGAAACCGCCGCCCTGTCGCCACCGGACGAGTCGGTAGAAACGCAGTTTCTGGCCGCACTGGCACGGGGCGATCCGGGACGGGCGCGCAGCCCGTCGCCTTGGGCCGATGCGGTGGCCGAAGGATTTGCCTGGGCTGCGCCCGTCCCTTCGGATATCGATGCGATGCTGGCGAACGGGCAATTGGGCGAGGCCATTCTGGAAACGATGGAGCTGTTCGCACATGGCGCGCGCGGCAATCTTGTCGATCTGACCGCAGCCGTTGCAACCCTGCGCCGCGTGGGGCTGGAGGACACCGCCCGCCGCGCCGCGTTGAACCTTTTGATCCTGCAGGACACCTGAGTATGGCGGCCCCGGCAACCTCGGACCTGTGGATCTCCACCTTCCTGCAGGCTCAAGCTGCTGAACTTGGCGCCGCTAACAACACTTTGTTAGCCTATGGCCGTGACCTGAAGGATTTTGCTGCTTGGCTGGAACGCCGCAAAACGGGATTTACAGAGGCTGATCGGGATCAGATCGAAGCTTATATGATCGACTGTGACGCGCAGGGGCTGGCGCAATCCACCCGCGCGCGGCGATTGTCGGCGATCAAGCAAATTTATCGTTTCGCGTTCGAGGAAGGCTGGCGCGACACCAACCCCGCCATTCAGATCAAAGGCCCCGGACGGCAAAAACGCCTGCCCAAAACGCTGGGCGTGCCCGAAGTCGACCGTTTGCTGCAAGCCGCCCGCCAGACAGGGCGCACTAAAGCCGACCGGGTACGCAACACCTGCCTGATGGAGGTGCTCTATGCCACCGGTATGCGCGTGACTGAACTGGTGTCACTGCCTGTTTCCTCCGCGCGGGGTGATCCGCGGATGCTGCTGGTTTTGGGCAAAGGCGGCAAAGAACGGATGGTGCCGCTATCACCCCCTGCCCGTGAAGCGCTGGCAGCGTGGCTGATCCTGCGGGATGAGGCCGAGGATCACGCGGTTACCGACGGCGTGCAGCGATCCAAGTTCCTGTTTCCCTCGCGCGGGAAATCCGGGCACCTGACGCGCCACATGTTCTTTCTGCTGGTCAAGGAACTGGCCGTTCAGGGTGGCGTTTCGCCTGAAAAGGTCACGCCGCACACCCTGCGCCATGCCTTTGCCACGCATCTTCTGGCCAACGGGGCTGACCTGCGGTCGATCCAAACTCTGTTGGGCCATGCAGATGTAGCGACCACCGAAATCTATACCCATGTTCTGGACGAACGTCTGGCGGAATTGGTGTTCGAGCATCACCCGCTGGCCAAAGACACTGAAGACAAGGGCTAACCCCTTGATCCGCAGGGGTCGCACCCCCATAACGGATGCAGCAACACCAATAACCAAGGACCGATGGAACCCTCTTCTTCTCTGATCGACGGCGCATTCTGGTTTACCACAGGCGCCATTCTGCTTTTGCTTGTCCTGTCAGGCTTTTTCTCGGGTTCTGAAACGGCATTGACCGCCTCGTCGCGCGGCAAGTTGCGGGCGCAGGCCGACAAGGGCTCGCGCGGGGCACAAAAGGCGCTGGATATCACCGATGACAATGAACGGCTGATCGGCTCGGTCCTGCTGGGCAACAACCTCGTGAACATCCTCGCGGCCTCGCTGGCGACGGCATTGTTCACACGTCTCTTCGGTGAAAGCGGCGTGGCGCTGGCGACGCTGGTGATGACCCTGTTGGTTCTGATCTTTGCCGAGGTTCTGCCGAAAACCTATGCCATCACCAACGCGGAAAAGGCAGCCGCTGCCGTCGCGCCGATCATCAGTGTTGTGGTGACTGTTTTCTCGCCCATGGTTGCGGCGGTTCGTTTGCTGGTGCGCGGCGTTCTGCGCTTGTTTGGCGTGCAGATCGACCCTGACAGCAACATTCTCGCTGTGCGTGAGGAAATCGCCGGTGCGCTACATCTGGGCCACTCGGAGGGCGTGGTCGAAAAGGAAGACCGCGATCGTATTTTGGGCGCGCTTGATTTGGGCGACCGCACAGTGGAAGAGATCATGTTGCACCGCTCGAACATCGAGATGATCGATGCCGACGACGCGCCCGAGGCCATCCTGCAGCAATGTCTGAAAAGCCCGCACACCCGCCTGCCCGTGTTCCGGGATGAACAGGAAAACATCGTAGGCGTAGTGCACGCCAAGGACCTGTTTCGCGCCATGTACGCACACGCGGGCGCCAGCGAGGAAGACAGCGACCGGCTGAAATCCTTCGATATCTCGAAAGTGGCCAACGACCCCTACTTTGTGCCCGAAACGACCACGCTGGATGACCAGATGCGCGAGTTTCTTCGGATGCACAGCCACTTTGCTCTGGTCGTGGATGAATACGGCTCGTTGCGCGGCCTGATAACGCTGGAGGACATCCTCGAAGAGATCGTGGGCGAGATTGCCGACGAGTTCGATATCGAAGAAGACGTTCCTGTGACCCGAACCGAGGACGGGCAGTTTCTGGTCGAGGGCGCGATGACGATCCGCGATGCCAACAGGGCGATGGACTGGTCGCTGCCGGATGAAGAGGCCAACACAATCGCAGGTCTCGTCATTCACGAGGCGCAAATGATCCCGGTGACCGGACAGGTGTTCTCGTTCCACGGGTTCCGTTTCGAAGTCACTGCACGCGAAGGCAACCGGATTACCGAGCTGAAAATCCGCCCGCTCTGATCCGCGACAAGCGATGTCGTGAATGGAACAGCCCGCCCTGCCGCGCACCTGCAGTCTTTGACCCAAACGCATAGGAGGCAGCGACATGAAGACCACAACTCAGGTAGCGGTCATCGGGGGCGGTGTTGTCGGGTGTTCGGTGCTCTACCACCTGACAAAGCTGGGTTGGTCCGACGTCACGCTGCTGGAACGATCGGAACTGACCAGCGGGTCAACCTGGCACGCAGCCGGAGGGTTCCACACCCTCAATGGTGACACCAACATGGCCGCGCTGCAGGGCTATACCATCCGCCTGTATAAAGAACTGGAAGAGATCACCGGCATGTCCTGCGGCTTGCATCACGTGGGCGGAGTGACTCTTGCCGACAATCAGGACCGGTTCGACATGCTGCTGGCCGAACGCGCCAAGCATCGGTTTATGGGATTGGAGACCGAGATCGTCGGGCCGGAGGAGATCAAGAAGATCGCCCCGATCACCAATACCGACGGTATCATCGGCGCGCTTTACGATCCGTTGGACGGGCATCTTGATCCTTCGGGCACCACCCACGCTTATGCCAAGGCGGCCCGTATGGGCGGTGCGACGATCGAAACCCATTGCATGGTGCGCGAAACCAATCAGCGCCCTGATGGCACATGGGACGTGGTCACCGACAAGGGCACCATTCACGCCGAACATGTGGTCAACGCAGGCGGTCTTTGGGCGCGTGAGGTCGGCGCGATGGCCGGCATATACTTCCCGCTGCACCCGATGGAACATCAGTATCTGGTCACGGACTCGATCCCCCAGATCGAAGCGATCATCGACGCTGGTGGCGAGCACCCGCATGTGATGGACCCTGCCGGGGAAAGCTATCTGCGACAGGAGGGACGTGGCCTGTGCATCGGGTTTTACGAACAGCCATGCAAACCGTGGGCTGTCGACGGAACACCCTGGGATTTCGGACACGAGCTGCTGCCCGACGATTATGACAAGATCACTGACAGTATCGAGTTCGCCTATAGACGCTTTCCCGTTCTGGCCGAGGCTGGCGTTAAATCGGTAATCCACGGGCCGTTTACTTTTGCACCAGACGGCAACCCTCTGGTCGGGCCGGTGCCGGGGATGCGCAACTATTGGTCGGCCTGCGGTGTGATGGCCGGGTTCAGTCAGGGCGGCGGTGTTGGCCTGACACTGGCTCAATGGATGATCGAAGGAGAACCCGAACGCGATGTCTTCGCAATGGACGTAGCCCGGTTCGGCGACTGGATCAGCCCCGGCTACACCCGGCCGAAAGTAATCGAGAACTATCAGAAACGGTTCAGCGTCGCCTATCCGAACGAGGAACTGCCCGCTGCCCGCCCGAACCACACGACATCGATGTACGACATCTTCAGCGATCTGGGCGCGGTCTGGGGCCAGCAATACGGGCTGGAAGTGCCGAACTATTTCGCCCAAGACGGCGAACCCGAATACGAGACACCGTCGTTCCGCCGCTCGGACGCGTTCGACGCCACGGGCCGCGAAGTACTTGCGGTACGTAGCGACGTTGGTATCAACGAGGTCCATAACTTCGGTAAATACCGCATCACCGGCCCCGCAGCTCGTGTCTGGCTTGACCGGATCATGGCCGGGCGCATCCCTCAACCGGGGCGCCTTTCGCTGACCCCAATGCTGTCCCACAAAGGCAAGCTGATCGGAGACTTCGCCGTTTCATGCCTGAGTGAGACCGAATTCCAGCTGACCGCTTCCTACGGCGCTCAGGCCTTTCACATGCGCTGGTTCCTGCAAAATCAGCAAGACGGCGTGACCATTGAAAACGTCAGCGATCGTCTGAACGGGTTTCAGATCGCTGGCCCGAAAGCGGCGGACGTACTAGCCGCTTGCACCCGCGATGATATCTCGAACCTGAGGTTCCTCGACGTACGGCAGATGACGGTTGGCATGACCGACTGTGTCGTGCAACGCGTCAGCTATACCGGCGATCTGGGATATGAGATCTATTGCGATCCGATGGCGCAGAGACAGTTGTGGTGGACATTGTGGCAGGCCGGTCAGCCGCATGACATTGTGCCCTTCGGAATGCGCGCGATGATGAGCTTGCGACTGGACAAATTCTTTGGCTCATGGATGCGGGAATTCTCGCCCGATTATACCGCTGCCGAAACAGGGCTGGACCGTTTCATTGCTTTCTCGAAACCTGCTGATTTCATCGGTCGGTCCGCTGCCGAAAAGGAGCGCGTCCAAGGGCCAGCACGCAAACTTGTAGCTTTCGCGGTCGAAGCGGACGACGCCGATGTGAACGCATATGAACCGATCTGGATGGACGGTGAAGTTGTGGGTTTCTGCACTTCTGGCGGGTACTCACACTATGCGCAAAAGTCAGTTGCAATTGGGTTCTTGCCCTCAGATCGGGCCTCGGACGGTCTGGAAGTCGAAATTGAAATCCTTGGCCACTTACGCAAAGCGCGCGTGATCACAAAACCACTCTTTGATGCAGATGGAGCACGTATGCGGGGATGACAAGGCTGCTAAACGGCGGCATGGTTCCGGCATGACGGACATACCAATTCTTCTTCTGGCCGCCGGCCTATCCAGCCGCATGGGCCAGCAAGACAAGCTTATGCAGATTATCGATGGCGAACCATTGTTGCGCCGCGCTGCACGGACCGCCCAACGCGCGGCACCTGTGATCGTTGCGTTACCTTCTGCGCCGCATCCAAGGCATGACGCTTTGGAAGGTCTGGGCGTGCTCAAGGTTGAAATCCCGGATGCTGATGAGGGTATGAATGCCAGCCTGCGCGGTGCGCTCTCGCAGGTGTCAACAGATGCGCCAGCGGCAATGGTCCTACTGGCGGACTTGCCAGACATTTCTTCCGAGGATTTGATTGCCGTTCTTGATTCCGTAAAAGCTTATCCGGACAATCTGATCTGGCGCGGATCAACTGCCGACGGCAAACCCGGTCACCCGGTCGTGTTTGACCGAAGCCTGTTTCAACACCTCAGAAAATTAACAGGCGATGCGGGGGCACAGTCCGTAGTACGCGCCCACGTTGGCAACGTGCATCTGCATGCCCTTCCTGGACAAAACGCCCTATTTGATTTGGATACACCAGAGGATTGGGCAATGTGGCGCGCAAAACGCGGTACCTAAAAGTAACGCGGCCCGGTCGAAATCGACCGGGCCGGTACCCAAAACAGGACTACCACTTTTCATCAATCCCGGAAACACGGCCAATGATGCCTTAAGACATCCTGGCGATTCCGCCGCAGAACCTAAACAAGACCCCCTCGTTAACATGCCGCTCAGCGCTTCCAGTGACTGTGACAAGCCTTAAGCACCCCCTAGTGCCTTCGGCTCCCCCTCGCTTGGGCACCTTCATCGTCACCGATCCGAGGCGTTCAAACAATGTAAAATTGGAAAGAACGGTTAATTTTGCGCGTTTTAGAATGGTTTTTGCGCAACAATCCCAAAGCGACGATCAACCCAAGGGAGAACTATACTTTTGATTGACGCAGGGTCACTCATCATTAAGCGCAAACTTAATAAGCCATCAGGCCATATTGCTAACATTTGTTCCTGAAAATTTCACGAGTGTCGTGACACCATCACAACCCAAACGGGATCGCAAAAATACTAGAAAAAAGGGCCAATACTTTGTTAACAAATTTGATTCAATTCAACCCTTTTCGCGCTTTGACACCCGGACCGGCAACAATCCACCGATTCGCAGCCATTGATTCGCGTAATTTCTCCGATCTCCACGGTCTGTTTGGCGGAATAGAACAGTCTGTTTGTGGCGAAATTAAGATTTCTTAACGTTTCGGTCAGGAAACACACAGACTGAGCGCGCATTTCCTGTTCCAACGCGCGGCCGCAACCGCGTGATATAAACAGGAGACACAAATGAGCATCCGCAAAACCTCTCTTCTTTTGCCTGGGACAGCCAGTTGGGTTGGCGCTGGCGCGTTAAGTGCCGCAATGCTGGCAACCACCGCCCTGCCCTCAATGGCCGACGAAGCGTTAGCTGATCTTGTCGAGAGCGTATCGCCTTCGGTCGTCACGATCATCGCAGAGCAAGGCACGGCACCAATCCCGGCGCAGGGACAGGACTTTGATTTTGATCAGCACCCATTTGGAGAGTTCTTCAAACGCTTTGGTGCACCCGAAGGCTTCGATGCTCCTCAGCGTGGTCCGGCACAGGGTCTAGGGTCGGGATTCGTACTGGATGAAGCCGGATATATCGTCACCAACCATCATGTCGTCGATAGTGCCGAGTCCGTAACAGTGCGCATGTCAGACGATCGCACATTCGAGGCCGAAGTCATCGGCACCGACCCGCTGACCGATATCGCTGTTCTCAAGATCGACGCAGGTGAGTCCTTGCAGGCCGTCGAGTTGGGTGACAGCGATGTGATCCGCGTGGGTGAAGACGTTGTGGCCATTGGCAATCCGTTTGGGCTGCATTCAACCGTGACCACCGGGATCGTGTCGGCCAAGGGCCGCAACATCTCGGCCGGGCCCTACGCTGAATTCATTCAAACCGATGCGGCGATCAACAAGGGTAACTCCGGTGGCCCTCTGTTCAACATGGAAGGCGAAGTGGTTGGCGTGAATTCGGCCATTTATTCGCCGACCGGCGGGTCCGTGGGGCTGGGTTTCGCGGTCACGTCGAACATTGTGGAACACATCGCTGCCGATCTGCGCGATGACGGTCAGGTCAGTCGCGGCTGGCTGGGTGTGTCGATACAGAATGTCAGCCCCGAGATCGCCGCAGCCATGGGTATCGATGCCTCGAACGGCGCGCTTGTCGCAGATGTCGTCGATGGCAGCCCGGCAGACGGCGTGCTGAAACAGGGTGATGTCATCCTGACTTTCAACGACGAGGCCGTTGATTCCAGCAGCGATCTGCCGATCCTTGTTGGCACGACCAAGGTCGGCAGCAACAGCGTTCTGACAGTTCTGCGCGATGGCACAGAACAGCAGATTGAACTGACCATTGGCCAGCATCAAAGCGCTTCAGCTGAGATCGACAAATCTCTGGACGAAACTGTCTCGGGTACCGCATTGGGCGTGACCGTGGCCCCGCTGAACGACACCAACCGCGCCGAGATGGGCGTGGGTGAAAATGTCGACGGCGTGATCGTTACCGAACTGAAGCCCGATAGCCCGGCAGCCAAGGCCGGCCTGCAGCGTGGTGATGTGATCGTGAAGCTGGGTGGTCAAGAAACCGCGACTCCGGACGCGTTGAAAGCCGCGCTGGATAGCGAAAAGACTGACCCCGCGCTTGTGCTGATCAATCGCGGCGGAAACCAGATCTTCGTGGCGGTGGAAATCGCCTGATAGGTCACCTGCGCGCGCCACGTGATGGGGAAATCTGGCGGGCGCCTCCTCGGTGGGTTTGAATTGTCCGCAAACCGCCGGGACTGCCGGGTGCGCAGCAACGCACCCGGCAGATTATTTAGCAAAACCATGTGCTTTGCCCGAAAACTGTGCTTTACTTCCAGTAGAAAGGAATTCGGATCATGAGCCGTCGCCTGTTGGTCGTCGAAGATGACGAAGACACCCGGGATTTCATCGCCAAGGGATTTGGTGAAGAAGGATATGTTGTCGAGGCAGCCGAAGATGGCCGTGAAGGTCTTTATCATGCCACCGACGGTGGGTTCGATGCCGTCGTTCTTGACCGAATGTTGCCCGGATTGGACGGCCTGTCTTTAATCAAGTCAATGCGCGCGGCGGGCGTGAAAACACCGGTTCTAATGCTGACTGCTATGAGCGCTGTGGACGAGCGCGTCAAAGGGCTGCGCGCCGGTGCCGATGACTATCTGGTCAAACCGTTTTCGTTCCAGGAGTTGCATGCCCGGATTGAGGCCCTGCTGCGCCGTCCACAAGAGGCCGAGGAAAGCCCCACTCTGACCTGCCGCGACCTTGAGATGGACCTGCTGACACGCAAGGTCTCGCGCAATGGGCGTGAGATCACTCTGACCCCGCGCGAGTTCCAGATTCTCGAATTCTTCCTGCGTCGGAAGAACCGCGTGGTGTCGCGCACCATGTTGCTGGAAGGCGTTTGGGACTATCATTTCGACCCGAATACCAATGTGGTCGACGTCCATATCTCCAAGCTGCGGCGTCAGTTGGACGAAGGTGGCGAGCCACCATTGATCGAAACCGTCCGGGGTGCCGGGTACATGATATCTGATGGATAACCTACGGCTTTCCTTCAATAATTCACGCACACGTCTTGTATTAGCCAGCATGGTTCTCAGCACTTTGCTGACAGCCACAGTATTGGCGCTTGTTTATGTTACTGCGAACCGAAGCATTGAAGGCGAAACCCGTTCGGTCGTGTCGGCAGAACTGACCGGGCTGGCAGATGAATACGAACGCCGCGGCCTGATCGGGCTGATGACCGCGATTGAACGGCGCATCCCTACCGCGTCTGAGCGGGACGCATTGTATCTGTTGACGGATCGCTTCGGTGCCAAACTGGCGGGGAACCTTAAGCAATGGCCCGAGGGGATCACGGCGGGTAGCGGCTGGGTCGATCTTGAACTGCGGCGCGCCGACAATGACCAACTGGTGCCCATCTCGGCGGCCTCGATCCGCCTGCCGGGCGGTGAGCGCCTGCTGGTCGGGCGCGATGCTTTGGCCCGGCAACAGTTTGATCGGGTGCTGCTGCGATCAGTCGGCATCGCGCTGGCGATTGCACTGGCGCTGAGTGTACTGACCGGCTGGCTGTTCACCCGCCTGGTCTTTTCCCGTCTGTCTGATATTGCCAGCACCGCCGAAAACATTGTCTCGGGTGATCTGTCCCGCCGAATGCCCTTGCGCGGCACCGGTGATGAGTTCGATCAAGTGGCCGGTACGCTTAACACCATGCTGGACAAGATCGAAGAACTGGTCAGCAATCTGCGCACCACTTCGAATTCCATCGCGCATGACCTGCGTTCCCCCCTGTCGCGGTTGAAACAGCGGGTCGAGGCGCTGTCTGACCCGGGTAAGACGGATCAAGAGCGCGAAATCGACGTTGCACGGGCGAGTTCTGAGATCGACCACGTGTTGCGCGTGTTGGGGCAGCTGACCGAAATCTCACGCGCCGAGGCCGGTGTTGGCCGCGAACAGTTCGAACCCGTAGACCTGCAACAACTGGTGGCGGATGTGGCCGAGTTGTACGACCCTGTCGCCGACGATCAGGGCATCCGGCTTGAAGTCACTGGCAGCGCTGGCTCTATCCCCGGGCACCGGCCGCTATTGTCTCAGGCACTGTCGAACCTGCTGGAAAACGCAATGCGTTATGCCCCGCCAGACACAGCAGTCACGATCAACCTCTCTGAAGACGGCCCCTATACCAGCCTCAGCGTCCGTGACCGGGGACCGGGCGTACCGCAAAAGAACCTGCCGCGCCTGCAGATGCCGTTTGTGACCCTCGACCCGGCCCGGACCGAGCGCAATGCCGGCCTGGGACTGGCCCTCGTTGCCGCAATATCCCGAATGCACGGCGGCACGTTTGAGGCGCACAACTGCGATCCGGGGCTTGAGGTGGTGATCAAACTGGCGCGCAAACCTTAGGCAGGAATACCTTTGGTCGCCATCGTCTTGTTTTTATAGCGTTTGTCCGCCGTCACGTCGGCACCGAACCACTCGGGCGGAATATAGGCTTCGGCTTCGGCCTCGGTTTGAAACTCGACCTCGACCAGACGCAGCGGCGCCAGATCGCCTTGAAACACGTCCAGTTCAAACACCCTCCCGTCCGGCAACTGTCCGGTGAAGCGCTCTTTTTCGACCCGGCGACCGTCCGTCTCGGGCCAAAAAGTGTCGAATTGTTCGGCCGAGATTTCGGTCTCACGCTCGACCCGCACCAATGCGCCGCCGCCCTTCAGGGTCAGGAAATACTTATCGTTTTTCTGACGCAGACGCAGTTCGGTGGAGTCGTCGGGCGCGGTCAGATACCCCTGACGCACAAGGGCTTTTTCCGTGCCGCTCAGGTCCGGCAAGTCCGCGACCAGAAACTTGCGTTCAATTTCGGTGCTCATTTGGGTGAAATCACTCCGTTTTCCAATTCATCGAACAGCGCCTGATAGGCAGAGCTTGCGGCACTGCGCTTGGCATAGATGCTAACAGGGGCGCGGTTTTGTCCCATGCGTTCGATATCCGCAGCAAAGGGAATCTCGGATTGCAGGAAGCGCTTTTTGTACGCCTTGCGCATCTTCTCCATCGATTCCAGATGCAGGGTTTTACGCCGCTGCACCATCGAAAAGAACGCCTTGAGCTTTTTCTTGGGCAGCCTGTGGTCGTCAAAGAAGCTTACCAATTGCTCAAGCGTCCGTTCCGATAAGGTCGTCGGGATAACGGGCACCAAAATCTGGTCAGCAGCTTTGAAGATATTCTCGGACAGGGTCGAAAAGTTCGGCGGGCAATCCAGAATGATCACGTCATAATCGCTGCCTGCAGTGGCCAAAGCCTTTTTCAACCGCGACCGCTTGTTCCGCATCCGCGAGAGGAACACGTCAAAATCCCGAAAGGTCAGGTTTGCAGGCAGCACGTCCAGCCCATCAAAATCACTAGCACGGATGGATTTTGTAAACCGTTCAACGTCTTCGAAGAAACGCGCATCGGTCAGCTTTTTCGACGGTTTCACCCGGAAATAAAACCCCGATGCCCCCTGCGGATCGAGATCGCACAGCAGCACAGTGTACCCCGCTTGCGCATAGGCATATGCCAGGTTCACCGAGGTCGCGGTTTTCCCCACTCCGCCCTTGTTGCTGTAGCAGGCAATGATCTTCACTCCTCAATCCTCCTTGTGGTGAAACAGGGTTCGGAACAGGTTCTGGATGTCCGGGCTGTCGAAATGTTGGAAATTAGCGATAACGCGATCACGTTCGGCCTTTTGGCGCTGGTCGAGCACGGCGATCAACCCTCCGACGGACATGGCGAGCTGCGCGTTTGCCCGACCTTGCGCGTTGCTTAGGGTTGCCACGAAATCCAAAAGCGCCTCTTGCTGGACCGAGTAGTCGTTGAACAACCCAAGGTTATCCTGAAGCTTTTTCAATGGCTTGATGAGTGTTTTGAAATCACCTTTGTCGAACAAGGGGCCGAAGAACTCCATCAGATAGCGCAGCTTCTTGCAGTCGATCCGCAGATCATGCACGATCTCATCCGGCGTTTCCGGGGTGATGCCGCGGGCCAGTTTGCACACCTTGCGATATCGTTTCCAGATCAGCGCACAGGCATAGCTATAAGCCCCACGATCCGCATTTGGACCGTGTTTCAACCTTTTCGCATCGGCAAACAACGCCGCCAATTCGTCCATCTTCTTACAGTAAACCACGCTGCGAAAACGTCGGGTCAACGCGGCCAGCGCGCGGGTGCGTTCCTTGGCGAATTGGGCGAACATTGCCTCGGCACCTTGATGAAGGTTCGGCGGTATAAGATTGAAGTAAATGTCTTTTTCCAGAAGGTAGACATCCAGATCCCGCACCCGTCCGGTGGGGGCCATCAGATCAGAGAATTCGCGTTTCAGAACTTCGGTCTGTTCCGGAGAAAACACGCCCTTAAACAGGCTCAGCACCGACCGGACCCTGCGCAGCGAGACGCGGTAGTCATGCAGGAACTCTGTGTCGATATCGGCGATCACGCCAGCCTCGTTCTGGCGCGCGACGGCCAGATAGGTGCGAATGATATCCGCCGCCACTTCGATGGAAGGCTCTTGCGTGCCCAGAGCGACATCGGGCTTTGCGTTATAGGGGGTGGCACCGGGGAACAAACTATCAAACACTGTCTCAAGTCCAGATGCCGCCATATTGCCAAGCGCAGCGCAGACCGCGTGGTAAGCGCGGTCATAGCCGCGCATCGGCTTCACAGTCAGAAGGGTCGCCTGCCCCTCATCCGTGGACAACGTTACGACGCTGCCTCGAACCTGTGTCTTTTGCAAATCATCCAACACCGCAAATGTGCCGGTTTCGATCAGACCCGAGCCTATGCTCATCAACGCGCGCAGTTTGGGGAATCCCTTCACCGCCGTTATTACAGGGCCGTCCGGCAGGTCCTGAACGAATTTACCCTTGCCGGTGCAGGCCTGAACCAGAACTTCACCGTCGGCCTGCAACAACCGCATTGCGCCGTCAACCTCGACCAGCAGCCGCCCTTCTGAACGCAGCGACTGATCGTGACAGTCCAAAAGGTCGAACGGTCGCGCGGTTGCTGATGTTTCGAATGCGGGCGTCAGTCCTTTGAGAGAGTCTGTAAACCCCGTCAGATCGAACGTGCCGGGGATAATGAAGAAACTGCTTTTCTGCGCCATCATGAACGACCCTTTTTCGGCGTATCCAGATAGTCATTCACCAGCGTCTCGATGATCTTCTGGACGCTGGTCCCCTCTTCGATTGCCCGGATCTTGAGGGCCTTCAACGTCTTGCCATCCAACCTCAGAGACGTATTCTTTTTGTTCTTGCCGGGCTTTTCGCCGGTGTCCTTGTTCTTTGACATAGGCAACCTCATGACAGCATGACGTCATGAAAACGCACAACAGCTCTGCTGGCAAGTCTGATGTTGAACTAACCCTTCGTCAGGTCGACATCACTGTGCCGCAGGGCTAAGAGTTAGGCATGTCCGATCCCGTTTCTTCGATCCGCAACCTTGGCCCCGCTTTCGAAAAAGCTTGCGCCCGCGCTGGCATTCACTCGGCGCAGCAATTGCGTGATTTGGGCCCAGATGAGGCCTATGCCCGCGTGATACGTGCCGGAACACGGCCGCATTTCATTGGCTACTATGTGATGGTGATGGGGTTGCAGGGACGTCCGTGGAACGATTGCAAGGGCGAGGAGAAAAAGGCCCTGCGCCAGCGGTTTGACGCGATCAAGGCTAGTGTCAGCACCGCGCCCGAGACAAAGATGATCTCGGATCTGGACGCGGTCGGCGTGCGGGTATCTGCGGACGACCTTAAACCGGTATGAAAAAGGCCGCACCCGTTGCCGGGAGCGGCCCTAAAATCCGATCTGATGGCGGATTAGCCGACCAGTTCGATGCCCGAGAAGAAGTAGGCGATCTCAACAGCTGCGGTTTCCGGAGCATCCGAACCGTGGACCGAGTTTTCACCAACCGATTCAGCGAACTCGGCACGGATGGTGCCGGCTGCTGCGTCTGCGGGGTTGGTTGCGCCCATGACTTCGCGGTTCTTTGCAATGGCGCCTTCGCCTTCCAGAACCTGAACAACAACCGGAGCCGACGACATGAATTCGCACAGCTCGTCATAGAACGGACGCTCGGCGTGCACTTCGTAGAACTTGCCGGCTTGGTCCTTGGTCATGTGGATGCGCTTTTGCGCAACGATGCGCAGGCCGGCTTCTTCGAACTTGGCGTTGATTTTGCCCGTCAGGTTGCGGCGGGTTGCATCGGGTTTGATGATCGAGAATGTGCGTTCCAGTGCCATGTCGGCCTCTCCTTAACATAAGGCGCGGGGTCGCGCCGAAATCCATCGCGCGCCGCGTAGCATGGTCTGTGCCGTATGAAAAGCACTATGATGCGCGGCGGCTCAGATCGTTTCCAGCAGTGGGTCTTGTTGGTCGACCCAACGAACATACAGTACCGCCAGCAGCCCGGCGAAACTGCACGCCCACATCATGCCCAGAACAAGGTACGGACCGTTTTCAGGGCTGACCCAAAGCCCGGTGAGCGAGGTCAGAACAGCCCCCAGCGCCACGATCATCGCGCCGGACAGGCCAGCTGCACTGCCCGCCAGTTTGGGACGGACGGACATCAGCCCTGCGGATGCGTTGGCATTGGTCAGGCCGTTGCCGAAACCGACAAAGATGGCTGACCCGAAGAACACCCAGACCGAGCCCAGATCAGCAAGAAACAAAAGCAAGCCACCCAACGGCCCCGTTGAGGCAATAATGCGTCCGATCAGAATCATGGTGGTCAGCTTTGTGCGCGCTGCGATCCGCCCCGTGATGAAATTGCCAACCATGAAACCGCCTGTGATTATGCCGATCCCCAGGCCCAGCATAGCGGGGCTCAGGTCGAACCACGCTGCCGCCACCAATGGGGCGCCGGTGATAAAGCTGAAAAACCCTCCGATCGAAAAGGCGGCACACAGGGCGTAACCCCAGAACCGGCGCGCGCGGAACAGGTGCGGGTATTCCCTCAGTTGTGCAGCGAAGGTCGAAGAGCGGTTGGTGTTGGTCTCACCCATATCGGCCCAAAGCAACAGCAGCAGCCCTGCCCCAAGAACCGAATACAAAACAAACCCGGCGCGCCAGCCGAACAGGCTGTCAAGCGCACCGCCCAGCATCGGCCCCAACATCGGGGCCAGCGCCATCGCCATCGTCACGTAACCCAATTTGCTGGCGGCCTCGTTTGCAGGGTACATGTCACGGATGGCGGCGCTGGACAAAACCGGCCCGGCCACCACGGCGGCCTGCAGAAGGCGAAATCCCAGAAAGATCCAGATCGACTCGGCCCGAACGCAACCAACCGATGCCACGACGAAGACGGCCATACAGATCAGCAGGATGGGTCTGCGTCCGAACCGATCAGACAGAGGCCCCATGATCAGTTGCAGCACGGCAGACACCGCCAGGTACCCGGCCACCGACAGGTTCACCAACGCGTAATCGACCTGAAAACCCTCCGACATCCGGGCCAGCGACGGCAGGAACATGTTCAGCGTCAGCACCGACAAAGCCGTCGCAAACACCAAAGTGATCAAGGATGGAGGCGAAGAAGCCGCGCGCATGAAGAAAACCGTCGAAAACCAATCGAACTAGCGCTAGCACACTGGCCGCATATTGAACATGCCAAGCCGCTGGCGGCGTCTGGGATGCTCTGTTATGAGCGGCTCATGCTACGGATCGAAGACATCACCTATGCGGTCGAAGGCCGCCCCCTGTTTGACGGCGCCAGCGCCACCATTCCTGACGGCCATAAGGTTGGTCTTGTGGGTCGGAATGGCACCGGTAAGACTACTCTGTTCCGTTTGATCCGGGGCGAATTGGCGTTGGAATCAGGCAATATCGTCCTGCCGAAACGGGCGCGGATTGGCGGGGTGGCGCAAGAGGTGCCCTCGTCCGACGTTTCTCTAATCAACACGGTTCTGGCTGCCGATACCGAGCGCAGCGCTCTGATGGCCGAAGCCGACAGCGCCGAAGACCCGGCGCGCATCGCAGATATCCAGACCCGTCTGGCCGATATCGACGCCTGGTCGGCCGAGGCGCGGGCGGCCTCGATCCTCAAAGGTTTGGGTTTCGACGACGAAGATCAACTGCGCCCCTGTTCGGATTTCTCGGGCGGCTGGCGGATGCGCGTCGCACTGGCGGCGGTGCTGTTTTCGCAGCCTGACCTGCTGCTGCTGGACGAACCGACCAACTATCTGGACCTTGAAGGCGCACTTTGGCTGGAAAGCTATCTGGCCAAATACCCGCATACAGTCATCATCATCAGCCACGACCGCGGGCTGCTAAACCGCGCGGTGAGCTCGATCCTGCATCTGGAAGACCGCAAGCTCACATACTACGCTGTTCCTTATGACAAATTCGCTGAACGCCGCGCCGAACGTCTGGCGCAGGCAGAATCGGAGAACGCCAAGGCCAAGGCCCGCATCGCACATCTGCAGAGTTTTGTAGACCGCTTCCGCTACAAGGCCTCAAAGGCCGTGCAAGCCCAGTCGCGCCTGAAGATGATCGAACGCATCCAGCTGGTCTCAACTCCGCAAGAGGCCGCCTTGCGCGCGTTCTCTTTCCCTGAACCGGAGGAACTGTCGCCACCGATCATCCAGATCGAAGGCGGCGTAACCGGTTATGGTGAGATCGAGGTTCTACGCCGTCTGAACCTGCGCATTGATCAGGACGATCGGATCGCTCTGCTGGGCAAGAACGGTCAGGGTAAATCAACCCTTTCCAAACTTCTGTCCGACCGCCTACCTCTAATGGCGGGCAAGATGACCCGCAGCAACAAGCTGCGCATCGGATACTTTGCACAACATCAGGTCGATGAGCTGCATGTGGACGAGACACCCTTGGACCACCTGCGTCGCTTGCGCCCGGATGAAGCGCCGGGCAAGTGGCGTTCCCGTCTGGCCGGATTTGGGTTGAATGCGGATCAGGCGGAAACGCTGGTCGGGCGGCTGTCTGGTGGCCAGAAGGCGCGTTTGTCGCTGCTGATCGCCACCATCGACGCACCGCATATGCTGATCCTTGATGAGCCGACCAACCACCTGGACATCGAAAGCCGCGAAGCGCTGGTCGAGGCGTTGACCGCCTATTCCGGTGCCGTTGTTCTGGTCAGCCACGATATGCATTTGTTGTCGCTGGTCGCGGACCGGTTGTGGCTGGTGTCGGATGGCACGGTCAAACCCTTCGACGGCGACCTTGAGGCCTATCGCGCCATGCTTTTGGCCCGCGAAAAACCCATCAAAGAGAAACCGCAAATCGCCAAACCCAAGCGCCCCTCGCGTGAGGCGATGCTGGCCCTGCGTGCCGATTTGCGCAAATGCGAGGACCGGATCGAAAAACTGACGGATATGCACGACAAACTCTCGGCCAAGCTGGCTGACCCGGCGCTGTACGAGGACGACAAGATCAACGATCTGGAATCCTGGAACCGCAAATTCGCCGAGGTCGTCGAAGCCATGCAAAAAGCCGAGGCCCTGTGGGTCGCCGCCGCCGAACGTCTTGAAAACGCCGAGAACGTCGCATGATGGATCTGGCCTTTTTCATCACCGCCTTCACCACCCTGTTCGTAGTGATCGACCCCTTCGGCACCACGCCGATTTTCGTGGCCCTGACGCAGGACATGGATGCCAAAACCCGCCGCAAAACGGCAATCCGAAGTTGCTTGACGGCCGTTTTCATTCTTATCGCTTTCGCCGCCTTCGGCGAGGCCGTTCTGGGCTTTGTCGGCATCTCGATGCCCGCCTTCCGCGTCGCCGGTGGTGCGTTGTTGTTCCTTACCGCTCTGGACATGCTGTTCGAACGCCGCACCAAACGGCGCGAGGACAGGGCCGAGGAAGAAGAACATCCCGACCCTTCGGTGTTCCCCTTGGCTATCCCGCTGATCGCCGGGCCGGGTTCGATTGCAACGATCATCCTGCTGGCTGGTCAGCACCCCGGTGTGCTGGGAATTGTCGAAGCCTGCATCGTCATGTTGGCGGTCATGGCAGTCGTTTTGACCTTCTTCCTGTCCGGTGGCTTGATTGCACGCATTCTGGGCAAGACCGGCCTGAACGTGCTGACCCGCCTGCTGGGTATGTTACTGGCGGCACTGTCGGTTCAGTTTATATTGGACGGCCTCAAGGCCTTTGGTTTTGCCTCATAAATCCCCATATACTTAAGAGTAAATTCGGTAAGGGTAATGGTATGGACGGCGACAGCATTGGACGTTTGGTTTATCTGGTCGTGCTTGGCTCGGCTATTGTTGCGTGGTTTATCTCGCAAAACCGCCAGTCGCTGAACAAAACCATGCAGCAGGCCATGGCCTGGGTGTTCATCTTCGTCGGCGCCATCGCCGTTGTTGGCCTATGGGAGGACATCCGCACCACCGTGGGTCCTGCCCCGCAGATGACCGTCACCGGCGAGACGATTGCAGTGCCTCGCGCCTATGACGGCCACTATTACCTACCCGTCTTGGTGAACGGAGAGCCGATCACCTTCCTCGTCGATACCGGTGCCAGCCAGATTGTGTTCAGCGAGCAGGACGCCAGACGTATCGGCGTTGACCCCGACCAACTAAATTACCTTGGCCGCGCTTCGACCGCGAACGGAGAGGTGCGCACCGCACCCATCCGGTTGGACAGTCTTGAGTTGGGTCCGATCACTGACCACGGCGTCGCGGCTTGGGTCAACGAAGGCGATTTACGTCAGTCGCTGCTTGGCATGGACTACCTGCATCGTTTCTCGAATATCCAGTTCACGGATGGCCGTATGATCCTGTCCCGGTAAAGGGTTCACGATTGCAATCCCCTATTGAGAACAAAAGTGGAACACACTAGACTGCAGGCATGTCTACAAACCTTCTTGGCCGCAAACCCGCGCGTGAGGCGCCGGGACTGGTCCTGCATCCGCAGATCACCCTGCAACTGGGCCGCGTGCACGAGGCCTGCGGCCCCGCCCGGCGCAGCTTTGCCACGTGGCTGGCGGGTCAGGCGCAGGGACCGGTACTGTGGATTTCCCCTGCGTGGGAACACGGCCAACTGAACCCCGACGGGATGATGCCTTTTGCCGATCCCGCCCGGTTCATCTTTGTCCACCCCACCCGCGCCGAAGATCTGCTGTGGTGCATGGAAGAAGCGCTGCGCAGCGGGGCAATCCCGCTAATCATCGGCGACCTGCCCGGTGCGCCGGGTCTGACGCCAGTGCGGCGCATGCATCTGGCCGCCGAACAGGGTGGCGCGATGGGGCGGGCTCCGCTGGGTCTGTTGCTGACCCCCGGTGACGGCGGCGCGCAAGGGGTTGAGACCCGCTGGCATATGGCCGCGAACCATCAGGGAGAGGCCCGCCGCTGGACCCTGACCCGCCGCCGCGCCCGCGCCCTGCCCCCGGTCAGTTGGCAAGCCACCCAGACCAAACCGCGCGCTGGGCTGAACCTGACCCGGATCGGAGCGCAAGATGTTTTGGTGTGACACCTCACGAGGATCACAAAACTTGTGACTGGCCAAAAACAGACCCCGGCCCTAGCGTTCAGACATGAGCCATCCGATCCATGACAGCCGGTACTCCTGGCTTCGCCTTCTGATCACGCTCGCCATTGCCACAGTGGCGAATGTTGGAATCTGGGCCGTCATTCTGATCATGCCGGATGTCGAGACGGAGTTCGGGGCCGGACGGGCCAGTGCCTCGCTGCCTTTCACACTGACCATGATCGGGTATGCCGTCGGCAACATGTGGCTAGGGCAACTGGTGGATAAACTGGGTGTCACCAAGGCCCTGACCGGTGCGGCGATGCTGAGTGCTCTCAGCTACCTATTGGCCTCAATGGCACCGTCAATCGCCCTGCTGTCCGCAGCGCATTTTTTGTTAGGTGTGGGCACATCGATCGGATTTGGTCCTCTGATCGCCGATATCTCGCATTGGTTCGTGCGCAGGCGCGGGATTGCCGTCGCGTTGGTGGCCAGTGGCAACTACCTGTCCGGAGCAATCTGGCCCATCCTGCTGTCTGGCATTCTGGCCCGTGAAGGCTGGCAACAGGTCTATCTGACGCTGGCGGTCATAACCTTGGCGGTCGTCATACCCCTGTCCCTTCTGCTGCGCCGTCAGGTCCCGGTCGAAGCGCACAGCACCGCCGCTGCCACGGCCCGGATCAACGCCCGCAGCGTCGGGATATCGCCGCGTGCGCTGCAGTACATTCTGGGACTGGCCGGGATCGGCTGCTGCGTGGCAATGTCGATGCCGCAGGTTCATATCGTGTCTTATTGCGTCGGTCTGGGCTACGGCCCGGCGGTTGGGGCCGAGATGTTGTCTCTGATGCTGATGGGCGGAGTGATCAGCCGGGTTATCTCGGGCCTTGTGGCCGACAAGCTGGGCGGAGTGAAGACGCTTCTGATCGGCTCAGTCTTGCAATGCATCGCCCTGTTCCTGTTCCTACCCTATGACGGGATGGTCTCGCTTTATGTCATCAGCCTGCTGTTCGGGCTGGCGCAAGGCGGCATCGTGCCCAGCTATGCCCTCGTGGTCCGCGAATACATGCCCCCGCAAGAGGCCGGTGCCCGCGTGGGTTTCGTTCTGATGATGACGATCATGGGTATGGCCTTGGGTGGTTGGATGTCCGGCTGGATTTACGACGTGACCGGCAACTATCAACTGGCCTTCATCAACGGCATCCTATGGAACGCCCTGAACATCGCCATCCTGCTGGTTCTGCTGAACCGCTCGCGCCCCCGGAGACAGGAGGCCGTTGCATGACTCACCTGACACGGCGCACCATGCTAGCTGGCCTGACCGCGCTACCCCTGGCCCACCCGGCTTATGCGGGTCTCAGCCCCTATATGCTGGTACCCAGGGGCACATCCGTTGACTTTACCTTCGACCTGTCCGGCCTTGCACAATCCGGAACCATGCCGATCCACTCGGCCGACATCCGGATCGACCTGAGCGACCTGACCAACAGCCGCGTCAATGTCACCCTGAACGCCGCCGAAGCCCGAACCAGACTGCCTTTTGCCCGGAGCGCAATGTTGGGCGAAGGCGTTCTGGATGTCGCAAACTATCCGATCATTCACTTTGAGACGACCAAAGTAGAACTCGGTGATGCTGGGCGAATTTCACGCGGAGCGAAAATCACCGGTGATCTGACCCTGCGCGGTGTGACGCGACCGATCGCTTTGCAAGCGGACCTATATCGCCCGCCAGGCAGCGCCTCGGACAATCTGGACATGCTCTCTATTCGTCTAACCGGCGCGCTGAACCGTCACGACTTCGGCGCGTCAGGTTTTTCTGATTTGGTGCAAGACACTGTCGGGCTGGATATCCGGGCCGAGATCAAAAAGGCCGTATAGCCAAAAAACGACGTGACAGAGTCGATAAGACGCGCGCATTACCGGCATATCGAGTAAAGCTGAGCCCATCATGCGCACGATCATTTCCTTTGCCGCCCTTTTTCTTTCGGTCATTCTGCTGCAGCTTTCTACTGGCGGCGTCGGACCGCTGGACGCCATCTCGGGCCTGACGCTGAACTTCACGACGGAACAGATCGGTCTGCTAGGTTCGGCGCATTTCATCGGGTTCTTTGTTGGTTGCTGGTGGGCTCCGCGATTGATGGGCAGCGTCGGCCATTCCCGCGCCTTTGCCGTCTGCACCGCCTTGGGCGCGATGGGGTTGATCGGGCACACGCTGACCGACAATCCCTATATCTGGGCAGCGCTCAGAATTGCCTCGGGCACCTGTGTCGCCGGGTGCTACACCGTGATCGAGGCCTGGCTGAACGCCAAGGTCACCAACGAAACACGCGGACGCGCCATGGGGACCTATCGGTTCGTCGACATGGGCGCGTCGCTTTGCGCGCAGCTGATCATCGCGATCCTGCCGCCTGCATCCTACGTGTCTTACAATCTGCTGGCGATCCTGTGCTGCGCCGCGTTGCTGCCTCTGACGCTGACCCGGGCTAGTCAGCCGATCACACCGGAGGCCCCGCGACTGCGGCCCAAGCTGGCTTGGCGCAGCTCTCCTCTGGCGGTGGCGGGCGTGATCGTCGCAGCGCTTAGCTCGGCCTCGTTCCGCATGGTCGGTCCGGTCTATGGGCAAGAGGTCGGTCTGGGTGTCGATCAGATCGCGTTCTTTCTGGCCTCATTCGTTCTCGGCGGGGCTTTGGCTCAATACCCGCTGGGCTGGCTGGCCGACAAATACGACCGGCGTTGGGTGCTGATCTGGTTGTCCGGCGCAGCCGTGCTCAGTTGCGGGGTGACTATGGCGGCCAGTGGAACGGGCACTTTGGGCGTGATGCTGGCAGCTGGCATCTTCGGCCTTACAACCTTTCCGATCTTTTCGGTGTCATCAGCCCACGCCAACGACTTTGCCACGACAGAGCAGCGGGTCGAACTATCGGCAGCTCTGATGTTCTGGTACGCGTTGGGGGCAATCGCCTCGCCCTACGTCTCATCCACTTTGATCCAACAATTCGGACCGGGTGCCCTGTTTGCGTTTGTGGCTGTGGGGCATCTGGCTCTGATCGTGTTCGGCGTGGCTCGGATGCGTTCGCGCCCGACACCGGACGAACGGACCAACTATGTTTATGCGCCGCGCACCTCTTTCACCATCGGGCGATTGCTGAAACGGTCGCGAGAGGAATAGAACCCCGAGCGTTACTCCGAAGGCGGCGAAGACGGGATCATTTCATCCAATAGCGAGCCTGCTTCATATCCCAGCAGGTCAACTTCCATGCGCCCCGGATCCCCGAAAGCCCAAGCGCCGACCAGACGTTGCATCTTCTCATAGCCAACGAAATCGGCCATCGCCTCGTTGCTATGCGCATGTTCGGCGAACATAACCTGACCCGCCGCAACTTTCTGTGGCATCACGCGCTCCAGATAAAGTTCGACTACGTTGACCCCTGCAACATTGGACCCACCATGGTGGACGACATACATTTCGTCCCATTCTTCTTTGCTGACTGCTGCACGCGCGTCAGACACAGCCTTGTGTAACGAGGCAAGTTCGGCCCTTGCGGCTTCGCGCATGTTGGCTGCCCAGACCGGGCGCATATCATTAATCACGGTTGACACATCCTGCCGCGTTAGGGTCCCGCGCTGGACCGCCGTACTTGTAAAGGTTTGCGCGACCTCAAGCATCTGTCGTTGCCGCGCAATCTCCTCTTTTGGCAGGTCGAGCTGTTCTATCCACGGCATCAGTGTGTCGATTTCCTGCGTGATGGCCGCGAAGTCCTTTTTCCAACTTGCACCATCGGCATCCTCTTCGGGCCACGGAGTAACTGCGCCAATGATCCCCAAAAGCACATGGGATGTAGACTTAAAAATCAGATAGTTCGGCGCGTCCCTCGGAAACGACACCTGACCGTTCTCGGACAGGACCGTAACATCCCGGGCGATCACCATGACCGGCCGCGACTGCGATGTCAGAGCTTTCTGACCACGGTGGAAGATTGACAACATCGCTTTGTCAAAGCTGTCAATCGCATCCATGGCGTTGCCTTGGTCTGCCTGAACGCTCGGCGCTAAGAATAAGGATGAAAAGAGAAATGCGGTCGCCTGCATCAGGCGATGAACCATGAATACCTTCATTTTATCCCCCGTGAACAAATTGCACACCCATCATACACAGAGTGGCACCCTCACGCGAAGGCCACGTCGGGCAGGCACTTATACGTCTTTTCGGACGCTTATCGATGAAACCGGGCTTTTGCTGGCCGGTCACATAAGATAGACGGGCGCGCAGATAGATACGTGGAAACGCAAAATGGCTCGGATTCTCATCACCTCGGCGATCCCTTACATCAACGGGATCAAGCACCTCGGCAACCTGATCGGCTCGCAATTGCCTGCCGATTTGTACGCACGCTATCAGCGTGGCCGGGGGAATGAGGTCATGTTCCTCTGCGCCACCGACGAACACGGTACCCCGGCTGAGTTGGCGGCAGCCAAGGCTGGCAAGCCCGTGGCCGAATACTGCGCCGAGATGTATGAAATCCAGGCCGGTATCGCCAATCGCTTTGGCCTGAGCTTTGATCACTTTGGCCGTTCGTCCAGCGACCAGAACAAGAAGCTGACCCAGCATTTCGCGGGCAAGCTGGACGACGCCGGATTGATCCGGGAAGTCACTGAAAAGCAGGTCTATTCCAACGCCGATGGCCGGTTCCTACCGGACCGCTATATCGAGGGCACCTGCCCCAATTGCGGCTATGACCGCGCGCGCGGCGACCAGTGTGAAAACTGCACCAAGCAGTTGGACCCAACCGACCTGATCGAGCCACGCTCGGCCATCTCCGGCTCAACCGATCTGGAGGTGCGTGAGACCAAGCACCTGTATCTGCGCCAATCCGCAATGAAGGATCAGCTGGACGCGTGGATCGACAGCAAGACAGACTGGCCGATCCTGACCACTTCGATTGCGAAGAAGTGGCTGCATGATGGCGACGGCCTGCAGGATCGCGGCATCACCCGTGATCTGGACTGGGGCGTACCGGTCAAGAAAGGTGATCAGGACTGGCCGGGTATGGAAGGCAAGGTCTTCTACGTCTGGTTTGACGCGCCGATCGAATACATCGCCTGTGCCAAGGAATGGGCGGACGCGAACGGCAAGACCGACGCGGATTGGGAACGCTGGTGGCGCACCGATAAAGGTGCCGAAGACGTGCGTTACGTGCAGTTTATGGGCAAGGACAACGTGCCCTTCCATACTCTGTCCTTCCCGGCCACCATTCTGGGATCAGGCGAGCCATGGAAAATGGTCGATCACCTGAAATCGTTTAACTACCTGAATTATGACGGCGGCCAGTTCTCGACATCTCAGGGTCGTGGCGTGTTCATGGATCAGGCGCTCGAGATTCTGCCAGCCGATTACTGGCGCTGGTGGTTGCTGAGCCACGCGCCCGAAAGCAGCGACAGTGAGTTTAACTGGGAGAACTTCCAGCAATCCGTGAATAAGGACCTTGCGGACGTTCTGGGCAACTTCGTCAGCCGGATTACCAAGTTCTGCCGTTCGAAATTCTCCGAAGCCGTGCCCGAAGGCGGCAGCTATGGCGAACGTGAACAGGCGCTGATCGACGAACTCACCAACCGTGTCCGTGCCTATGAAGGGCATATGGAGGCGATGGAGGTCCGTAAATCCGCGCAGGAACTGCGGGCGATCTGGGTGGCGGGCAACGAATATTTGCAGGCCGCAGCCCCGTGGTCTACCTTCAAGGAAGACCCGGAACAGGCCGCAGCACAGGTGCGCCTGGGCCTGAACCTGATCCGGCTCTACGCCGTGCTTAGCGCCCCGTTCATCCCCGAGACCTCGGCCAAGATGCTAAGTGCGATGAACACGCTGGACACAAGTTGGCCCGATGACGTCGAAGCCGCGCTGAGCGCCCTGCCCGCCGGTCACGAATTCACCGTACCAGACGTCCTGTTTGCAAAAATAACGGACGAGCAGCGCGAAGACTGGCAAACCCGCTTTGCTGGAACCCGCGACTGATCCGTTGCACACTGCTGACTAAAGAATGGGGGCCATTTCGGCCCCCATTTTTGTTTCATTGGTCACGTTTTAGATACGTATTCGCGAAAAGGTCGACGTAAGCCGTACTGAGGTCGCGAAAAATTCTGCAAACACGCAGATTTAAATCGTATTCAAGAAGCTTGAGATATACGCGCAAAACGGCCATCCTGACCGGGAATTCAGTCGACTCGTCGGGCTGGCCTATCCTTCCTGGCGCAAAAAACCGAAGTTTTAACGAGGCACCCGCCATGTCCCTTGCATTAAAGAACTTGAAATTCCGTCTTCACGGACCGGCCCTTGCTGCTGTGGTCTGTGTGGGCATGGCACATGCTGCGCTTGCGCAGGATCAAAGCGACGCCCCACCGCCGAAAGTATCCATTGCTGCGGCCTATACACAGGAAATAACTGAAGAAGCCGTTTTCATCGGTCGCGCCGAAGCTATCGACAAAGTTGACATCGTCGCCAGGGTGAACGGGTTTCTTGAAAGCCAGGAAGTAGCAGACGGTTCGCTCGTGAACAAAGACGACTTGTTGTTCACTATCGAGCCCGATCTTTACGAAGCAACCCTACAAGCCCGCAAGGCAGACTTGGACCGCGCTGAAGCTAATCTGGAACTCGCCAAGGTGGAATTGGCCCGGAAGGAAGAGCTTTACAGACGCGACGCCACGCCCGAGTCCGAACGGGACATCGCCCGTGCCAATGAACTGGTCGCCGAGGCCGAAGTGAAATCTGCCCAAGCCGCAATCCAACAAGCTGAATTGGACCTGAGCTACACAAAAATTCACGCCCCCTTCTCGGGTCGTATCGGTCGCGTCGCCACAAGTGTTGGCGACGTGGTCGGGCCGACAAATCCACCGTTGGTAAATCTGGTCAGCGAAGCGCCGATCTATGTGAATTTTTCGCTGAACGAAAAACAATTCACCACAGTTCTTGAGCAATATGGCGAGAGCGCAGCCTCACTGGCAGAAAGCAGCAAAAGTCCAAATGTTCACTTGACGCTGCCCAACGGTACGAACCTGGACGAAACAGGTGAGATCGTTTTCGTCGACAACCGTATCGACCCTCTGACTGGTGCAATTACCGTTCGAGCGGAGTTCGAGAATACGAACCGTTTGATTGTCGACGGTCAGTTCCTGAGTGTTCAGATCGAGGCTTTGGAACCAACTCTTGAGGTCCTGATCCCTCAAGCCGCGCTACAACGTGACCAGCGAGGCGAATTTGTTTTGGTCGTGAATGACAAGCAAATGGTTGAACAACGCTATATCACCACAGGCGATACCGTTGAATCGGCAATCATCGTCAAAGATGGTTTGCGCGAAGGTGAAAGTGTAATCGTCGAGGGCCTGCAAAGGGTTCGTCCGGGTGTGGCCGTGGATGCGGTCGTGGCCTCTGAGCAGCCGGGAGAGTAACCGATGTTCTCTGCCCTGTTCATCAGCCGGCCAAAGCTGGCGCTTGTCATTTCGCTGGTCCTGACCATCATGGGCATGATTGGCTATCTGGTTTTGCCGGTCGCCCAATTCCCTGACATCACGCCGCCGGTGGTCAGTGTGACCACGACCTATACCGGTGCCAATGCCGAAACCGTGGAAAACACCGTTGCTGCGCCGATTGAGGCACAGGTGAACGGTGTGGACGACATGATCTACATGACGTCCACGTCTTCGGATAATGGTTCTTATTCTCTAAACATCACTTTTGAGGTGGGAACCGACCCCGACATCGCGTCGGTCAACGTACAAAACCGCGTGGCACAGGCGATGTCGTCGTTGCCAACCGAGGTGACCTCTTCGGGCGTGGTCACACAGAAAGCGTCGACCAACATGCTGTTGCTGGTCACTCTGACCTCGCCCAACGGTACCTATGACAGTGTGTTTCTGTCGAACTATGCCTCGATCAACCTCAAAGACGCGCTGGCGCGTGTTCAGGGCGTGGGCCGGGCCGACGTTCTGACCAATCTGGAATACGCCATGCGGATCTGGATGGATCCGGACAAGATGGCCGCATTGTCCATCACTCCGGGCGACGTAATCAGCGCAATCCGCGAGCAGAACGTCGAAGTCTCAGCCGGGTCCATTGGCTCTCCTCCGGTACCAGAGGGGCAGACATTTCAGTACACGATTAAGACCAAAGGGCGACTGACCTCAGCCGCAGAGTTCGGTGAAATTGTCATCCGAACTGGTGACGCCGGTTCGATCGTTCGGGTTAAAGATATCGCGCGGGTCGAATTGGGAGCGCAGTTCTATTCAGCCTCGGGTTATTTTCAGGCAGTTCCAGCGACTGTTATTGGCATCTATCAGGCCCCTGGGGCCAACGCTCTGGCCGTGTCAGAAAGGGTACAGGCCGAGCTTGATCGACTGTCCCGATCCTTCCCAACGGATGTGGAATATCAGGTGCCGTTCAACACCACTGATTTTGTGGAGCAATCTCTGAGCGACGTGGTTTCAACCCTGATCCTGACGTTCATTCTTGTGATCTCGGTCGTGTTCGTGTTTCTGGGTAGTTGGCGGGCCACGATCATTCCCGCCGTCGCGATCCCCGTGTCACTAATCGGCACCTTCGCCTTTTTGCTGGCATTCGGTATGTCACTGAACACGATCTCTCTGTTCGCGCTGGTTCTTGCCATCGGGATCGTGGTGGATGACGCCATCGTCGTGGTCGAAAACGTTGAACGGATCATCGCTGAAGAAGGGCTGCCGCCTGCTGAGGCGACCCGAAAGGCAATGGGGCAAATCACCGGACCGGTGATTGCAACCACGCTGGTTTTGCTGGCCGTTTTCGTACCCGTGACCTTTATGCCGGGTATTTCAGGGCGACTTTATTCACAGTTCGCCGTGACAATCTCGACCGCCGTTGTGATCTCTTCGATCAACGCGCTGACCTTGTCGCCTGCGCTTTGCGGATTGGTGCTGAAAGCGCGGTCCGGTCCGCCCAAGGGGCTGTTGGCCTTGTTTGAAGGCTTCATCGGAACCGTGCGCGGCGGCTATGTCGCGATCGTTCGCAAGCTGCTGATCATGCCGGTGATTGCCCTTGGTGTCATCGTTGCGCTTGCGATGGGAACCGGTACGATCATGTCCAACACGTCCAGCGGCTTTATCCCGCTGGAAGACAACGGCTATCTCTTCGTTGACATTCAGTTGCCGGACGCCGCGACATTGGAGCGAACGGAAACCGTCTCGGCTCGCCTGGATGATCAAATACGTGAAATCCCCGGTGTCGCCAGCACCGTTTTGGTCAACGGTTTCTCATTGCTGAACGGAACCACCACCAACGGTGCAGCCATCTTTGTGAACCTCACCAACTGGGATGAACGACAGGACGAAGACCTGAGCGCCGACGCCATTCTGGCCAAAGTTCTGGCGATCGCAAACGGTGAGTCCGCCGCTTCAATCGTGGCTTTCAACCCACCGCCCATTCAGGGTCTTGGCATGTCGGCCGGCGTTGAAATGGAGGTCCAGCAAACCGGGGGCGGCACGCCGCAGGATCTGGCCTCGGCAGTTGGGTCGTTTGTCTATGCGGCCAACCAGCGACCCGAGATTGGTCAGGCCTACACGACCTTCCGCGCAAACGTGCCGCAGCTGTTTGTTGATCTGGATCGGGAAAAAGCCAAGACGCTGCAAGTGTCCGTGGCCGAAGTGTTCCAGACTATGCAGGCGCAATTGGGGTCCTACTACGTGAACGACTTCAACCTGTTCGGCCGCGTTTATCGCGTTATGATTCAGGCTGACGGCACCTATCGGGACAATGTCGAGGATATCTCGAACCTCTATGTCCGTTCGCAAAAGGGTGAGATGGTTCCTCTGGGTACGCTCATTGATGTTGAGAACGTGCTGGGTCCGGTCCTGCTGAAACGTCACAACCTGTTCCGCTCTGCGACCGTGACCGCGGTTCCAGCTCCGGGACTTTCCACCGGCGATGCGATCAACGTAATGACCGAGGAATCGGCCACTGCCCTACCCCCCGGGTATGCGTTTGAATGGACCGGGACAGCGCAGCAACAACTTGCCTCTGGCAGCTTGGTGATCGTCATTCTGGGTCTGGCCATCCTGTTCGGATATCTATTCCTAGTCGGGCAATACGAAAGCTGGACGATGCCGGTTTCGATCCTGCTATCGGTGATTGTCGCCCTTTTCGGGGCGGTGGCCGCCGTGGCCATCGTGGGCAGTGACATCAACCTCTACACGCAGATCGGGATGATCATGCTTGTGGGCCTAGCGTCGAAGAACGGCATTCTCATCGTTGAATTCGCAATGGAACAGCGGGCCAATGGCCTGTCGATCAAAGATGCCGCCGCCGAGGCCGCATTCCAGCGTTTCCGCGCCGTGATGATGACCGCTCTGTCCTTCCTATTGGGTGTTGTACCTTTGTTGGCTGCGAGTGGCGCAGGTGCCGCCAGCCAAAAAGCCATTGGTGTTGCCGTGTTTGGCGGCATGCTGGCGGCCACATTGGTCGGGGTTATTCTGGTACCGGTTCTTTACGCGCTGATGCAAAGCCTCAGGGAATGGATCAAAGGTACTAAGAACGATCCCGAGCCCTCTGAGGAAACGGCATAAAACAAGGGGAACCCTAAAAGAACAGCTCTAACTTTGCGGTCTTTCGGGCTGTTTCCGTTAAAAAGCTCTGTCATTTCAACGCGATTGCCTGAGTTGTCGCCCTGATCTTCTTTGGATGTCGAGGTCTTGCCTGCCGCTTCAGCCTGTTGCAGGCATGGTCAGCTTGAGCTTTGCTAATTTGCGGAGGTTTTTGGGCGGTAGCGGCGAGAGTGAACTCGTCTTGAACACCGCATGGTCCGCGTGGTCGGAGCCGGGTCAGATATTTGTGCGATATCCAACTTGGGGCGTTACGCTTTGGATCAGAGTACGTGCGCCAAGTGTGCCGCATCTCCTTCCCCTCGGGACAGATATACCGGGCGTTCTCATCATCCCATGCGAGGTCGGATCGTGAGAAGGTTCCATCAGACTGTTCTCCCTTGTCGAAGACAGGGATGAAAGGGAGGAGCTTGCGCTTCAGAGCCAGCAAGAACTCAAATAACAAAGCCGCTTGTACTTCGTACCCTGGCTCCAGCATCGTAAGTCATTCAACCTGTTAGAGGAATTGAATCAGCGACCTACTCCTCAATCAGGCAAGAGTTGTTCAACAGAATCAGCCCGAAAGTGACACCAGCTTTGGTACTCTTCGGCAGGTGGCTATTTCTCAGGACAAAACCGTCGGTCAATTGATAGGAGACCTTGGGTTTCACTCCGGAACAGGTATTCAACGCACCTTGCGAACAGAACGTCAAGCGCGCATCTAGTAAAATACCAATGCGTCCCTGAACCAGTAGGTGTCGTCACCTCCAGCCCAGACATATGCTCAGCATCAACAAGCCCTTGAGCGAGACCCGCGCCCAACACACCTGCAGACCTTTTCGGTTGCGGCGAATAGGTTGTTTGATCGCCGCTGGCTGCCGCAAGCGGAATGCCGCTTTATTTCTTTGAGTTATCCAATCAGAACAAGCCGATCATGGTGTAGGTTGCCGTGGTAAAAAAGGGAATAGAGTTTCAAACACTCAGTCAGTAAGCCACTCACGCGAAAAAAACCGGGCTTATCACCAATGTACTTGCCAACAGCGACCCGCACCCAACGCCCGAAACAGTAAAAACCGCACCCTGATTGGGCCATGTCGCAAACCAGTTTGTCTGTATTGGTTGAGGTTCAACATCAGGGGCCCAGCCCGCAACGTGAACCTTGGATCAATGCCTGAGCAAATACACGCCGCCGGTGCAGCAGGTTTCCGCTACGTAAACATAGCCCCCCTTTGCGATCAACAAAATTTGCTCTACGCCCTAAGTACCGTTTTGATAGGGGTCAAAATGAAGTTCAGCGTGTTGGAAATTTGTTGCATCTTGCTTGCAAGCGCAGTGGCTGTGGCCGGATTCGTCGAGGCCGCAAACGCATTGATTTCGGCCATCTGAAATAGGGTCCGGCTGAACAGTGTCAGGTTCCAATCACTTTGTTACGCTGGCTGCTAACTCCTCCTGTACAGTCGCCAATTCTGCACAACACTTGTCTTTCATTTATGCAGTATGGGCGGTTTGAGACAGCAAACGCGAAATTCTGTCACAACAGGCAAGACACCTGGTCACAGCGACCGAAACACTTGTTCAATACCGATATGCACAGCAAATGAACTAGCGAGTGCTTGCGCGGAAATTCGCAGCACTGTTTTACTGCTACCAGAGTTGTTCATCTTGAGGAAAACCGCCTGCATCTAAACATAGCACTGAGGCTCACAGGCTTCACAGATCGTTAGAACTATTTCTACGCGGCGGCAGATTGGGAGCTACGCTGCGACATCCACTCCTGGATTCGGTCAACCTGTTGTTCGCTCAACCGGAGGCCCAACTTATTCCGGCGCCAGACAACATCTTCGGCCTTGCGCGCGTATTCCTTGTCCATCAACCACTCCAGTTCCCGAGCGGTCAGAGTTGCCCCAAAATCTTCGCCTAAGTCCTCGAAGGTTTCAGCATTTCCGAGAAGAGCACGGGCTTCGGTACCATAAGCCCGGACAAGGCGTTCAGCCCAGGCACGATTCAAAAACCCAAAATCGGCTTCAAGCCCAGCCACAAGATCCTGTACGCCATCAACAGGGAAATCTCCGCCGGGCAAGGCAACGCCCGCAGTCCAGGGGCCTGGCAGGTCCGGGAAATACTCCGCTACTTTTTCCAGGGCACTCTCTGCCAATCGCCGGTACGTCGTGATCTTTCCGCCAAAGACGTTCAACACAGGCGCCCCGCCCTGCGCGTCCACTTTCAGTGTATAATCCCGCGTGGCCGCAGTCGCACTACTGGCGCCGTCATCGTACAGAGGACGAACGCCGGAATAAGTCCAAATGATATCGTCGCGAGTGATTGGATCTTTGAAGTACTTCGTGGCAAAGGCGCACAGATACTCCTGTTCCGCTTCAGTACAGACCGGAGGTTCGGATGGGTTCGAATGATCCTGATCCGTGGTGCCGATCAGGGTGAAGTCTCGCTCATACGGAATGGCAAAGATGATGCGGCCATCCTCGCCCTGAAAGAAATAGCACTTGTCGTGGTCAAACAACCGGCGAGTCACGATGTGGCTGCCGCGCACCAGCCGGACACCTTCGCGAGAGTTCACGCGGATTTTTGTCCGAATGATATCGCCGACCCACGGTCCGCCGGCATTGATAAGCATCTTGGCCCGGACGACACGCGTCTCGTCGCTTTCACAATCCCGGATCGTCACTTCCCACAGATCATTCACACGTTCCGCAGAAAGGACCTCGGTACGGACCATGATCTGTGCCCCGCGCGCCTCGGCATCGCGGGCGTTGAGGACGACCAGACGCGAATCTTCGATCCAGCAGTCCGAATACTCATAGGCCGTTTCGAACTTGTCCTGCAGTGGCCGCCCCTCGGGTGCGGCTTTAAGATCCAGTGAGTCCGTGCCCGGAAGGATTTTACGCCCACCCAAGTGGTCGTACATGAACAGTCCCAGCCGGATCAGCCACGCCGGACGACGCCCCTTCATCCAGGGCATGACTGTGCTCAGCAGGCGCGAGGTCGGGGTTTCTGAGTCAAACCGCATATCCTCGTGATACGGCAGCACAAACCGCATCGGCCAACTGATATGTGGCATTGCGCGCAACAGGGTTTCGCGTTCGATCAGCGCCTCGCGCACAAGGCGAAACTCAAAATACTCCAGATACCTCAATCCGCCGTGAAAAAGCTTGGTCGAGGCCGAAGACGTCGCCGAAGCCAGATCGTTCATCTCAGCCAATGTCACCGACAGCCCACGCCCCGCCGCGTCGCGTGCGATGCCGCACCCGTTGATGCCGCCGCCGATGATGAAAAGATCAGAGACCTGATCCTGTGCCTGTTTCATATCCGGATGATTCCCCATTGGTGGAAACGCGCGCTCATTAACCTTAGAGGCCCTCGTTTCGTCAATGTTTGTTTTCGTTTTTGTTCGTTTTGTCACAATGCGTGCCAATATTTGGTTCCTTAGAGGTTCTTCTGTTGAGAAATTCGGAAAACAGAACAAAAACGAACTAACCCAATTCGGAGCCAAACGTGTCCTTATCTTTTCGCCAGTCAGACATCTTGAACATCGCCAGACAGGACGGCCGCGTGATGGTCGAGGATCTGGCCGCGAGGTTCGAGGTCACAGTTCAGACCATTCGCCGTGACCTGTCGGAATTAGCCGATATGGGGAAACTGGACCGTGTGCATGGCGGGGCGGTCCTGCGTTCAGGCGTTTCGAACATCGGGTACGAAGACCGTCGCTCCCTGAACGCCGACACCAAGGCGCGTATAGCCCAACACTGCGCGCAGGATATCCCGGACGGGGCGTCCGTGTTCCTGAACATCGGCACCTCGACCGAGGCCGTTGCCCGGCAATTGCTGGACCACAAGGATCTGATGGTGGTGACCAACAACATGAACGTCGCAAACATCCTGGTCGACAATCCAAATTGTCAGATCGTTGTAGCCGGTGGTGTGTTGCGCCGCTCGGACGGAGGGCTGATCGGTAACCTGACAATCGCAACCATCGAACAGTTCAAATTCGACTATGCGATTATTGGGTGTTCGGCTCTAGATGCTCAGGGGGACCTTCTGGATTTCGACTTTCAGGAAGTGCGGGTCAGCCAGACCATCATCGCGCAGGCGCGCAAGACCTGCCTTGTGGCCGATCAGTCCAAATTCCAGCGCAGCGCGCCGGCGCGAATTGCCTCACTGTCAGAGGTCGACGTGTTCTATACCGACCAGGCCTTGCAAAACGATCTGGCCCGCAAATGCAAGGAATGGCAGACGCAGGTAAAGCTATGCGGTTGACGTTAAGTAATTCTCACTAAAGGTGAATCCCGGACACTGGTTCTTGCCAGATGGGTCATCGCCTGACACACTCACTAGTATTGCAATCGTCGCACGGGAGGGGAGATCCGGGCCATGATAGCGCTTTTATTTGCGTTACTTACAGCCACCATGGGGCTGAACTATTTCAATCGCACGACAGCCGCCAATGTGCTGTTCTTTTTCACGCTGGCGTTGAGTGTGTATTGGCTGAAATTCCACGCCACCAGCCAACTGACAATCCAGTTGTAGGAGAGCCGTAATGACACCCGAACTCTCTCGCACTCTGAATGCGATCGGCATGCTGGCCGTCAGCCTCGTGCTGTTGCTGGCCTATGTCTATCAGTTGAAACTCTATGAATTGCCCTGCCCTCTTTGTCTGTTACAGCGTGTCGGTTTTGTAGCAGTCGGCGTAGGGCTTGGCCTGAATCTGCTGTACGGCGCGCGCCCTCAACACTATGCCATCATGTTACTAGCGGCGCTGTTTGGCGGGAGTGTCGCGGTGCGCCAGATCCTGCTGCATATCGTGCCGGGCACCGGGCATTACGGCTCGCCCGTTCTGGGGTTGCACTACTACACCTGGGCCGCGATCTGCTTCTTCCTGATCCTGCTGGGCACTGCGGTCATGCTGATGTTTGACCGCCAATATGACAGCGAGCTCAAGCCTCGCTTTGGCGGTAGCACACTGGCAAAAACCGCGTTTTTAATCATGCTTGGCTTAGCGGCGCTGAATGCAGTCTCAACTTTGATCGAATGCGGGCCGGGAATCTGCGCGGACCCACCCACAAGCTACAAATTGATTGACGAAGTGGGTGGCAACGGCTGAGGATGGGGCAACCTTCCCAATAAGGAGGCACGAGCATGGGATTACTGGGACAGCCGCTTGGCTATTACGACTATCTGACATTCGTGGCACTGATCTTACTGCTTGCGGCGGTGATGGCGTTATTTCTGTTCCTTATGGGGCTACCGGGACGGATTGCGATCAAGCGCAACCATCCCCATGCCGAAGCCGTAAAGATCATGGGCTGGATGGGATTTCTGGCCGTTGTCCCTTGGGTTCATGCCTTCATGTGGGCGTTCCATGATGGCGTCACGGTCGATATTCGCCGTACTCCGGACGATGAAAAAGATGCTATTCGAAAAGAAATCAAGCGATTGGGCGGAAAAGTGAACGAGGAATACCGAGACCCGCTGGACCCGGACGAAACCCAGAAGAGCTAAGGCCAAAGGAATTTTCAGACTATGTTCGTCGCCCTCGGCATTACGCTGTTCTACATCATTTTCGTCTGGTTCATTTTCTTCAAGGTCCGATGGCTGAAATTCAACATCACTTGGGGGATCGTCACCTTTTGGATCGGCGCACACCTGTTACTGGTGTTTTTGGTTGCGCTGCGGTTCTTTCAGCCCTTCTCGGTTGACAGTCACGTTGTCCGCTCGACCATTCAGATCGTACCACGCCTAACTGAACCGACCATTCTGACCGAGGTGCTGGTCGAACCGAATATCGAGGTCAAGAAAGGTGATCCTCTTTATCGCTTTGACGACACCGTGTTCTCGCTGGAGGTTGAAGAGGCCACCGCGCAGTTGGTCGCAGCCGAACAGAACGCCAAGATTCTGGAACAGGATGTGATCGTTGCGGCCGAGAATGTTGAACGCGCAAACGCTCAACTGGCCTACGCGCTAACGCAACAGGCCCGTTATGAAAATCTTGTACCCGCAGGTGGCGCGCGTCAGGACGAACTGGATCGATGGAACGAACAAGTCACTGAGGATCAGGCGCAAATCAAGGAAGCCGAGGCCAATCTGGAAAAGGCGCAATTGGCGTTGGATTCTCAGATTGACGGGGTGAACACGGGCATCCTGCAGGCTCAGGCGCAGTTGGAGAAAGCCCAGTACTTTCTCGATAACACAACGATTTACGCGCCTGAAGATGGCATGATCGTGTCACAGCAGGCGCGTCCGGGTTTGGTCGTGGGTGACATTCGCCTCGGGGCAATCGCCAGTTTCGTCACCAAAGACAACCCCTACATTCTGGCCACCTATCGCCAGCAGAACCTGAAATTCGTCGAAGTTGGTCAACCCGTTGAGGTCGCACTTGATCTCTATCCCGGTGAAATCCTGACCGGCAAGGTCGAGGCGATCTGGTGGGCAACCCGTCAAGGTCAGTACCTGCCCTCGGGCCGTCTACCCGGCTTTGAACTGCCTAAGCTGCCGGGGCGCATTGCGGTGCAGATCTCGGTCGATATTCCGGATGGTCACACTTTCCCTGCCGGTGGGCACGGGGCGGTGGCGATTTACACCGGACAGGGCAAAAGTTTTGAGTTCCTGCGGCGTATCAATATCCGCCTTTACTCCTTCGCCAACTTTATCCGGCCACTGGATATCTAAGGACGCATGACATGACCCGGTCCAGACTATACCGCAGACTGATGGGCACCGCCCTGAGCGCAGCACTGCTGGTGAGTTGCGCGCCGGTCGGCCCCGATTTCGTGCGCCCGAACTCTCCGGTCGTGAAGGAATGGATCGAGGTTAACAGCCCCAGCACCGGCCCCAGCGGCCTGACCTCGCGCAGCGCGCCGGTGGTAAAATGGTGGGAGACGTTCAACGACCCCACCCTGAACAAACTGATCGCTGAGGCCTATGCCCAGAACCTTGACCTGCAGGTGGCCGGAGCCCGTGTTCTGCAAGCCCGCGCGCAGCTTGGGATCGCATTCGGAGAATTGTATCCGCAATCGCAGGCCATCGGAGCGTCGATTGAGCGGCGGCAGATCAGTGAAAACCTGGGGCCGATTTCAGATATCAACCGGATCATTCCTCTGGATACCGAATTTTCGACCTCGCAAGTTGGGTTCGATGCGCAGTGGGAGTTGGACGTATGGGGCCAGCAACGCCGCGGCGTTCAGGCGGCACGGTCCAATCTGGCCCTTCAAGTGGCGAATTACGACGACGCGTTGGTGACCCTGACCGGGGATGTGGCCGCGCTTTATGTGAACATCCGTGCCTTGCAGGAGTCTCTGGCCGTTGCGCGAGAGAACATCCGTCTGCAACAAGACTCCGCCGACCTGACCGAACTACGTTTCAACAACGGCGTGACGACCGAGTTGGACGTGCAGGAATCCGCCGCTCTGCTGAACAACACCAAGGCTTTGGTGCCCGAGATTGAAAGCGACATTCAGCAAGCCAAAAATGCGCTGGCCGTTTTGCTGGGGCAACCGCCCTCCCGTTTGACCAGCCTGTTGGGCAATTCGGGGCGCATCCCTTCGGCTCGCTCCAACGCGGCCGTTGGTGTTCCGGCCGAATTGTTGCGCCGTCGCCCGGATGTTCGCGCGGCCGAGTTGGCAGCGGCCACGCAATCAGCTCAGGTCGGAATTGCGATGGCCGATCTCTATCCGCAATTCATTCTTTCGGGGTCCATCGGCCTTCAAGCCTCAGGCGGGCGGGACTTGTTTTCCTCGGCCAGTTCCACCGGGCTGGCCAATGCCGGAGTGGTCTGGAACGTGCTGAACTATGGGCGGATCAAGAACAACGTTCGTGCGCAGGACGCGGCTTATCAGGCGCTGATCGCGAATTATCAGAACACCGTCCTGACTGCCTATTCCGAGGTCGAAAGCGCGATGGTCGCCTATGCCCAGTCGCGCAAACAGGTCGGGTTTTATGAAAATAGCGTAGCAGCATCTCGCAAAGCAGCCGAGATCGCGGTGGATCAGTATCGCGACGGCATCGCCGACTATTCCCGGATCCTGAACACACAGACCGCGCTACTGCGGTCGCAGGCCAATCTGATTGAGGCGCGGCAGCAGGTGTCCAGTAATCTGGTGGCGGTTTACAAAGGTCTGGGCGGTGGCTGGCAAATCCGCCAAAATCAGGAATTCCTCCCCGAAACCGTTCTGGCCGAGATGGCCTATCGAACCGACTGGGGCGATCTGCTGCAGGAAACTCCGACCCGCGCCAGCCTGAACTGAGGGCTATTTCGTCAGCCCGCGCAACCCGCCGGAGATCAGGATATTCACTTCGTAGAGGATACGTGGCGCGGCCAAGCCACCAGGGCTGGCCAGATAATTCGGGCTCCACTCCGGATCGAATTTCTGCTTGAACGACCGCAGCCCTTCGAAGTGATAAAATTGCTCTCCATGCTCATAGACAAACCCGCCAACACGGTTCCAAAATGAGGCCAGTTGCCGGTTTTCGATCCCTGAAAATGGCGCGGCGCCCAACGAAAACCAGTGGAACCCCTGCTCTGCGCCCCACGACATCATCTCGGCAAACAAAGCGTCCATAATGAAGTTCGATCCGTCCGGCTCATACCGCATCAGGTCCAGTGACAGTTCGGATTTGTGACCGCCCTGGAACAGATTGGCAAAGGCGACGATCTGGCCTGTGTCGCCTTTCCTCAGCACGGCATGGTCGAAGTAAGACAGGTACTTCTCGTCAAACCCGCCGAGGGCAAACCCCTTCTCCTCACCCGCTTTTTGTTGAAGCCAGTCATCTGAAATCTTGCGCAGTTCGGGCAAGACCGGGGCCAGTTCCTCTTTCGGAATGACCTCAAACACATAGCCTTCGCGTTCCGCCCTGTTCTTTGCCTGCCGGAACCGCTTGCGAGACTTGCCGTCCAACGAGAAGTCTTTCAGCGGCACACGTGCAACTTCACCGATTTTCAAGATCGACAGGCCAAGGTCGAGAAAAGTCGGCAGGTACTTTGTAGACACGCTGTAAAATGCGCACAGCTTACCTTCGCGGTCCGCCATTTCGCGCAGTTGCCAAATCAGTTGCTGTCCGGCCTTTTCCTCCCCAACTGGCTCTCCCTTGGTGATCAGCGCGTTGCCGGTATCTGCATAGGCTAGAAACGCGCTTTCATCCGGTGCAATCAGGAATTGCTTGTCACCCGTCAGCGAAATCTGAGCCTCGGTATCTTCGCTTTCCAACGCAAGACGCTCGACCGCAGGCGGAATCTCAGTTCGCTCCAATTGCGGAATTTCCCGCCCGAACAGCGAATTCACGGCCACGACACCCAGGATCACCGCCACCACAAGGCTCGACCGCAAAAAGCGCGAGGCATCGCCGTTCCACGCGAACTCCCACCACAGAGCGTTTTGATATTCGACGTGGGAATAGGCGAACAGACCGATCCAGAAGATGACCGCCAGCAAGGCGAAGACACTGACCAGCCACGGGATGTTCAGGCGAAAGATCGACGCGCCGCTAACGCGATAGAAGGCCCCACGGAATGTGGCAAGTACAGCGATTGAAGCCAACATGCCGATGGCTTCATGCGTATCCAACCCCTTGGTCAGTGAGGCGACGAAACCGGCCACCATCAGCAGCATCGCGACGATCCACGCGCGATAGAGCTTGCGGAACAACCCCCGCGACACAAGGATCAACAGCACGCCAACCGCGCTGCCTGCCAGATGCGAGGCCTCGACAAACGACAGCGGCAGGAAATCCCGCAGCATTCCAAGCTTCTGCGTACCCGTCGGCAAGGCGCCCGAGACCAGCAGGATGATCCCCGCGACAGCGGTCACACCCGCGGCCACCATTGGAACAATCGGTCGGATCGCACGATAGACCCAAGTGGCCGCGCCGCTGATGTGATGCCGATGCGTCAGTGCCGAAGCCACCGAAATCGACAGGCTGGCGATAACGAACGGCAGGAAAGTGTAGACCAACCGATACAACAACAAAGCCGCGATCACGTCCGACCGGCCCGAAGCACCCAGTCCAGCGATCAACGTCGCCTCAAACGCACCGATCCCGCCCGGGGCATGGCTGACGATGCCAACTGCAATCGCTCCGATGTAGATCGTGAAGAAATAGGGATAACCGACCCCAAGGTCATCGGGCATCAGTGTATAGAGCACCATCGAGGCGCCAAACAGATCCCCGATCGCGGCAAGAGTCAGCAAGCCAGCCAGCTTGCCGCCGGGCAGGTTGAACCCTAACCCGCCATAGGCCAGCCTTCTCCCTCCTTTAGCGAGCCACAGAAACAGGGCCACAAGCGCTGCCAACAGGCAAAGACCGATTACAGTTTCTGTTGTATCACTGATGGGCAGAACGTTGGATATCCCGTCTGGATGTAGGGTCAGCAGTATGCCCAGCAACAGAACCAGCCCTGACCAGAACGCGATCCACGAGGTCGCAATAACACCCGCTACCCGGCTCAGGTCCAGCCCAAGCGAGGCATAGATGCGGTACCGGATGGCCGTACCGGTGATGTAGGAAAACCCGAGGCAGTTGGACACGGCATATCCGCTGGCTCCTGCCATCCCTGCGACCGGCAATGGCACCTCTCCATCCGC
Source organism: Ruegeria sp. CH8 (assembly GCF_056536985.1). NCBI lineage: Bacteria > Pseudomonadati > Pseudomonadota > Alphaproteobacteria > Rhodobacterales > Roseobacteraceae > Ruegeria > Ruegeria sp. CH8. The sequence goes on from NZ_JBQFQR010000001.1 coordinate 334,485, forward strand.
CACGCTCTGCACGGCGAACACGTCGTACATGGACAGGGACAGAAAGCTGAAACAGGTCCAGCAGAACGCAACGAACATCAGCGTCCACGACGTATTCGCCACATCCGTCTGCACATCCCCCCATTTCACGTGGTGAGACAGCTCATGCAGTACCACCAGCGCGATCAGGGTGACCAAAATTGGCACAGCAATCCTGACCAGAGGTTTTTCGAGAAACCCGGTGACCCGCTCGGCCAAGCGTACAGCCCAAAGCTCTTTGTCTGTCTCTTGCGTGGTCATGGTATTTCCCTGCTCTGAGGTTCTGCAATGATCCCGCGCGCGGATGGATCGCGCGAGGAAACTCTTGCACATTTTCCTTGAACCTCAAAGCACTATGGGTGGGTCAGACGCGGCCCTTACGCGTAGACAGCAACAGGTTGGTCTCGGACTTGGTGATCCCCTCCATCCGCCGGATCTGGAACAGGACCTCGTCCAGTTCAGCCAGCGTCTCGGTTCCGATTTCGGCGATCAGGTCCCAGCTGCCGTTGGTCGTATGTACAGCACGGACCTGACGCAGGGCGGCGATGCGGGCCATCGTGCGTTCGGTTCCGCGGCCTTCGATTTCCAGCATCATCAACCCGCGCACCGGGCTTTCCGCTACGTCTTGCCGGGTCAGGACGGTAAAGCCTACGATCTCACCTGATTGCTTCAGGCGTTGCAGCCGACTGCGTACTGTCGTGCGGGTAACCCCCAAGGTTTCGGCCAACTCGGACAGCGATGCCCGAGCGTCCCGGTGCAGGGCATTCAACAGCCTGCTATCCAAATCGTCCATGACGGTTTCTCATTTTGCATATCTAAGTTTCATTTTGAACAATTTGCCCTCTTCTCGCAACCCGGCCCGCAGCCCTAAATAGTCACATGGACAACAAACACGTAATATTGGTCGGCGCGCCGATGGACGCGGGCAAGCGGCGTCAGGGCTGCCGAATGGGGCCGGACGCCTATCGCGTGGCGGGTCTAGATCAGGCATTGTCCGATCTTGGGTACCAAGTGACCGACCTTGGTGACATCAGCCCTGACGAAACGGGCACCCCCGAACACACCCATCTTTTCGCCCTGCCCGAAGTGATCGGCTGGACCAGCGCCTTGAGCCGAACAGCGGTGGATACCGCCCCGAAAGGCCTGCCAATCTTCATGGGCGGCGATCATGCGCTATCGATGGGCACCGTCGCAGGAATGGCCGCCCATGCCGAACATATTGGACGCCCCCTTTTCGTGCTTTGGCTGGATGCCCATAGCGATTTCCATACCCCCGACAGTACCGACAGCGGCAACCTGCATGGCACACCGGTGGCATACTTTACCGGCCAGCCCGGTTTTGACGCTTTCCCCACTGTGCCGGCCCCGGTTCCCACCGACCGCGTCGGTATGATCGGCCTACGGTCGGTTGACCCTGCCGAACGCGCCCGACTGGAACAGGACCATGCGATGCTGGCCGATATGCGCAGCATTGACGAACACGGGATCAAAGCACCCCTGATGGCGTTTCTGGATCGGGTTCGAGCGGCCAACGGCATCCTGCATGTCTCACTGGACGTCGATTTCCTTGATCCCTCCATCGCCCCCGCCGTCGGCACCACTGTCCCCGGTGGTGCGACCGAACGCGAGGCGCATCTGGTGATGGAACTGCTGCACGAAAGCAGCCTCGTTTGTTCGCTGGATCTGGTCGAACTGAACCCGTTCCTCGACGAGCGTGGACGCACCGCAAAACTGATGGTCGATCTGGCCGCTTCACTAATGGGCCGCCGCATCTTTGACCGCCCAACCCGGAGTTTCTGATGCAGTCTCTGCAAGCCCCTTCAGCCGTCGTGATGATCCGGCCTCATGCGTTTACTTCAAACCCCGAAACACATGGCGACAATGCGTTTCAAACTCTCGCCATGCACGCGGCACCCTCTGTCGCGGCACGCGCGGAACATGACACGGCGGTCGCTCAGCTGCGTGACGCCGGAGTAAGGGTTCACGTCTTCGACGATCACGGCGACCTGGACACGCCGGACAGCGTTTTCCCGAACAACTGGTTCTCGACCCATCCCGGTGGGCACGTGGCGATCTATCCGATGTATGTTCCGTCGCGCAGACGCGAACGCCGCGCGGATGTAATTGAAGTGTTGAAACAAGAATACCGCGTTCAGGACGTGATCGATTATTCCGGGCTGGAACAGGATAAGCTGGCGCTGGAAGGCACTGGCGCGATGGTCTTGGATCACATCGGTCGCGTGGCCTACACCGTGAAATCCAACCGTGCCGACCCTGTGTTGCTGGAGCGGTTCTGCACCCATTTCAACTATGAACCCATAGTGTTCGAGGCGAAGGATGCAGAGGGGCGCGACGTCTATCACACCAACGTTCTGATGGGCATCGGCACCAACTACGCGCTGATCTGTCTGGACATGATCACCGACCCGGAACGGCGCGCGACGGTCAAGGCGCGGCTTGAGGAAAGCGTTCGCACGGTCATTGATCTGAGCCACGAACAGATCGCCGAGTTCGCCGGAAACGCCATCGAACTCAGCGGTCGTGACGGTCTGGTGCTGGCGCTGTCCAGCCGGGCGCTTGCCGCGCTTACATCTGAACAAATCGCCACGATCGAGGCCAGCGCCACGCCGCTGCCGCTCTCGGTTCCTACAATTGAAACTGCCGGTGGATCCGTGCGCTGCATGATTGCAGGCATCCACCTGTCCCGCCGATAGGAGACCCCGATGCAACCTTCTGACAAGGCGCTTGTGCCTTTCGTATCCGTCGACAACATGATGCGCCTGGTGCATCACGTCGGGGTCGAGCGGATGATCACTCAGATCGCGGCCCAGATCGAATCCGATTTCAAACGCTGGGCGAGCTTCGACAAGACCCCGCGCATCCCGGCCCATTCGCCGCATGGTGTGATTGAGCTGATGCCAACCTCCGATGGTGAGGCCTATGGGTTCAAATACGTCAATGGCCACCCCAAGAACACGTCTGAGGGGTTGCAGACCGTCACCGCCTTTGGCCTGCTGGCCGATGTTTACACCGGATACCCCACCCTGCTGACCGAGATGACGATGCTGACCGCGCTGCGAACAGCGGCTACCTCGGCACTGGTTGGTAGCTATCTGGCACCGAAATCATCCTCGGTCATGGCCATGATCGGCAATGGTGCACAGTCAGAGTTCCAATGCCTGGCTTTCAAGGCGATGTGCGGGATCACCACCGTGCGCCTCTATGACACCGACAGCAACGCGACAAGGAAATGTGCCGCCAACCTGCAAGGGACTGGCCTGACGGTCGTGCCTTGCAGCACCCCTGAAGAGGCAATCGAAGGTGCACATATCATCACCACCTGCACGGCCGATAAGAAATACGCGACGATCTTAACCGACAACATGGTTGGCCCTGGTGTGCACATCAACGCCATCGGCGGCGATTGCCCGGGCAAGACAGAACTGCACCGCGATATCCTTCTGCGCTCGGACATCTTTGTTGAGTACCCCGAACAAACGCGGATCGAAGGCGAGATTCAGGCGCTGGATGACGATCACCCAGTTACTGAGATGTGGCAGGTCATGACCGGCCAAGCCGAGGGTCGCCGCGACGATCGTCAGATCACTCTGTTCGACAGCGTCGGCTTCGCGATCGAGGATTTTTCGGCCCTGCGCTACATCAAGTTTGCAATCGAAGGCACTGACTTCTTTGAACCTTTGGACATGTTGGCTGACCCTGACGACCCTCGAGATCTGTATGGGATGCTGATGCGGGCAAGCTGAAGAACCCGCAAATGGCTGTACCTCGCCCCCGGCTAACCTCTGGGGGCTTTTTTTATCCGGCCAGAGACGGCAGGTAGAGAACGATGCCCGGGAACGCCACAAGCAGAGCAATGGTGACGCCGTCCGCGATGAAAAACGGGGTCACGCCTTTGAATACGTCCTGCACGCTCAGGTCCGGGCGAACGCCTGCGACCACGAAACAGTTCAGGCCGATGGGAGGCGTGATCAGACAGAACTCGGCCATTTTGACGACCAGTATCCCGAACCAGATCGCGCACATCGGGCCGGACATGCCGAACGTGCTGTCTGCCGCGCTGACCGCCTCGCCCCCGTTCAGGGCTATCACCGCCGGGTAGACCACAGGTAAGGTCAGCAGCAACATTCCGATGGCGTCCATGAACATGCCCAATACGGCATAGGCTAGAAGGATGCAGATCAGGATCAGCATCGGCGACATTTCCAATGAGGTGATCCAGTCCGAAAATGCCCCCGGCAGGTCGGCAAACCCCAGAAACCGCACATAGATCAGCACGCCCCAGATGATCGAGAAGATCATTGCTGTCAGCTTGGCGGTTTCCAACAACGCCGATTTCAATTCGGTCCATCGCATCCCGTGGAATAGGGCAAAGCAGAAGACGATGAAGGCTCCAATAGCACCGCCTTCGGTCGGCGTACCCCAAGCCCTTTCGCCGAACGGGTTATAGACAAAGCAAATGATGATGAGGATCACGGCTACGATCGGAAAGGCTCCGGGCAAGGAGGCGAACCGCTGCTTCCATGTAAAGCCTGTGACCGGAGGGCCAACGTTTTTGAAGAACAACGCGATACCGACAATCAGCAACCCATAGATCACCGCCGAAAATGCACCCGGAATGAAACCGGCCAGCAGCAGCTTGCCCACATCCTGCTCAACGATGATGGCGTAGATCACAAGAATGGCCGAGGGTGGGATCAGCGAGGCCAGTGTCCCCCCGGCAGCAACGACCCCGGCGGCAAATTGCTTGTTGTAACCAACCTTCAGCATCTCGGGAATGGCGATACGGGCGAAAACGGCAGATGTTGCGACTGACGCGCCTGATACGGCCGCAAACCCGGCGGTCGCAAATACGGTCGAAACTGCAAGCCCGCCCGGCACCCACGCCACCCAGCGCTTGGCGGCCTCGAACAATGCGCGTGTGAGGCCCGCATAATAGGCCAGGTAACCGATCAGGATGAAGGTCGGGATCAGGCTGAGTGTATGGGCGGCCACTTTCGAATGCGGCACCTGCCCTGCCGTTTTGACAGCAACTGTCAGCGCTTTACCAAAACGGTCAGGGTCGTACCCAAACTTGGCCCAGAAAATCCAGACAAGTCCCACCAACCCGGCAAGACCCGCAGCAAAAGCCACGCGCATGCCCGTGACCACCAGAACCAGCAAGCCAGCAGTGACCCACAGACCAATGTCTATCGTGTCCATGTGTTAGTCCTGCCCTTCAAATTGCTCGGCTTCAGCGGCAGCTTGCGCCGCAGCATCCTGGATCAAAGGCACAGCCACAGGATGCTCCAACCCCAGCACGAATGCGCGGCCATAGCCCCAGATCTGCAGCACCAGCCGTACGCACAGCACTGAAAACGCCACTGGCGCCAGCAGCTTGGCTGGCCAGAGTGGGATTCCGATGTCAATGGAACTGTCCCGGCTCCATAGCGGAGCGCCAAAGTCGAAGGAGCGGTCGAAATGGGACCAGCTGCCCCAGACCAGCGCCAGCATCAGCACAAGGATCAGGACGACCGAGATCAGCTCGAACAGCCACAGCGCCCGACCATGCAGGCGTGAAATGACAATGTCCATCCGGATGTGGCCGCCCTCGCGTTGCACATAGGAAATGCCCAGAAAGGCGATCAAAGGCATGGCTTGTTCGATCCAGTCCACGTAGCCCGGCAGCGGCGCGTTGATCGCGTTGCGCCCACTGACCGAAACCACGGCCAATACCATCAGCCCGAATACGGCCAAACCGCTGATCAAGGCCAGAAACTGCTCTAACTTCAATAGATGACGGTCCAGCCGACTGATGCGGCTGCCGTCCTCAAGCACCGTGGCCTGTCCTGCCATTCCGGTGTTCCCCTGTTTTGGTATTGGTGTCCGGGTGCCCGGTCAGGCACCCGGATAGGGCAATCAGTTGCCGCCGCGTTGCTGTTTCAGCGTTGTTTGAACCAGATCGTAGAGGTCCTGAGCCGGAAGACCCTGAGCGGACATATCCGCAATCCACCGTTCGCGGATCGGATCGGCGGCCTTGGTGCGGAACTCTTCGATCACGGCATCGTCGATCTCGACCTTCTGGACGCCCTTTTCGTCCAGAACGCTGTCCCATTTCTCAAGCAACCCGCCATAATTGGCGAGGTAGTGATCAATCGCTTCGCTGATCGAACTGTTCAACGCTTCGCGATGTTCGGCGGGCAGCGCCTCATAGGCTTCGATATTGACCACAACCGGGCAGTTTACAGTCCCGGGGTTCAGGTTGGCGGTCCACCAGTCGGCCTCGTTGATAGTGCCAAAGGACAGGTGGGCGTGCTGGGCGAAGGCAACCGTATCGACAACTCCGGACTCCATCGCGTTGAACGCTTCGGTAGCGGGAACCGAGGTCGGCACCCCGCCGACCGCTTCGAACGCCTGGCCCAGACCACCAGTCGCGCGGACGCGCATCCCGTCGAACTCGGCCAGTTCATCGCGCGGTTCACCAGTGCCCACGATATTGTACTGGGGCATGGGCGAGGTCATGATGATGCGCGCGTTCCACTGCGCCATCTCATCCTTGACCGCCGGGTGATCATAGACGGCATGGCTGACTGCCACCTCCTCTTCCAGAGTATTCACACCCAGAAACGGCAGCTCCAGCACGGTGATCGCGCGGTTCTTGTCGCGGTGATAGCCGGCACAGAACTGTGCCATCTCAAAAGCGCCGATCTCAATCCCGTCCAGGTTTTCCTTGGGCTTGGACAGGCCGCCATAGCTGACATTGATGGTAAACTCGCCACCAGTCTTTTCACTGACCAGTTCGGCCAGCCTTTCAACATGTTCGGTAAAGGCGCGCCGTTTTCCCCAGACAGACGCATTCCATTCGGTTGCTGCGGCCTCTGACACAAATGCAACACCCAAGGCGGCGACGGCAGCGCCGCTCAATATCTTTTTCATGATGAGTTCTCCCTTTGCTGCGCTTCTTGCTCAAGCGCTTGAGATTCAAGCTAGCGCCAACATTGGAATGTGCCAACCCCGGACGGACCGTCGCGCCGGCGCACGCAAGCGCTAACAACCAATAGGTGAATTCCCTGTGCGGAAACTTGTAAAAGCAGATGGCTAAGGGGCGGTTAGTTTATGTGACTTATAACAGACTGTTATTTTTATACTTTTTCCAAATTTTTCACATATGTTTACAAATATGAGCAGTTCATTGAAATTTATTTACAAACAAATGCTGAGATTTCGGTAATTTATTTCATTGTTTTCAGTTCTCCGTATTATCCGTGTCAGGGAGGAAACGGATCGACAGCGCTCGTAACACGGGCAAATATCGGTCCAGAAAATTCAGTCCAGAGGGAGGAGCCTCAAGATGACCACCGCTACCCAGGCAGATGCCAAAGTATATCCGCCGTCCGCTGCGACCGTTGCGCGTGCACATGTCGATGCCGTTAAGTACAACGAAATGTACAAGGCCTCGATTGAAGATCCCGACGCGTTCTGGGGTGAACAAGGTAAGCGTATCGACTGGATCAAGCCTTTTACCAAGGTCAAGGATGTCAGCTATGACTTCGGTTCAGTTAACATCAATTGGTATGCCGATGGGACACTGAACGTTTCCGCCAACTGCCTGGATCGTCACCTGAAAACACGCGGCGATCAGACCGCCATCATCTGGGAGCCAGATGATCCAAAAGACGAAGCCCAGTACATCACTTACTCGGAACTGCACCGTCGTACCTGCCGGATGGCCAACATCCTGGAATCGTTGGGTGTACGCAAAGGTGACCGTGTCGTTATCTACCTGCCGATGATCCCCGAAGCGGCTTATGCGATGCTGGCCTGTGCCCGTATTGGTGCAATCCACTCAATCGTGTTTGCTGGTTTCTCTCCTGACGCTCTGGCCGCACGTGTAAACGGCAGCGACGCCAAAGTTATCATCACCGCCGACGAAGCTCCTCGTGGCGGCCGTAAGACACCGCTGAAGTCAAACGCGGATGCGGCACTGTTGCATTGTAAAGACACGGTGAAGTGTCTGGTCGTCAAACGGACGGGCGGTCAAACCACCTGGGTTTCCGGCCGGGACTTCGACTATAACGAAATGGCGCTGGAAGCGGATGACTATTGCGCACCCGCCGAGATGAACGCCGAAGACCCGCTGTTCATCCTCTATACCTCGGGTTCGACTGGTCAACCAAAAGGAGTTGTCCACTCAACCGGCGGCTATCTGGTTTATGCTGCGCTGACCCATGAAGTCACTTTCGATTACCATGAAGGTGACGTGTACTGGTGCACTGCGGATGTGGGCTGGGTCACCGGTCACAGCTATATCGTCTACGGCCCACTAGCCAATGGCGCGACCTCGGTGATGTTCGAGGGTGTTCCGACATATCCGGACGCAGGTCGCTTCTGGGAAGTCTGTGCCAAGCACAAGGTCAACCAATTCTACACCGCTCCGACCGCGATTCGCGCCCTGATGGGTCTGGGCAACGAGATTGTCGAAAAGCACGACCTCAGCGACCTGCGCACACTGGGCACCGTGGGCGAGCCGATCAACCCCGAAGCCTGGAACTGGTACAACGAGGTCATCGGTAAAGGCAAATGCCCAATCGTTGACACCTGGTGGCAAACCGAAACCGGCGGTCATCTGATGACCCCCCTGCCCGGCGCACACGCTATGAAACCCGGTGCGGCCATGAAGCCTTTCTTTGGCATCGAGCCGGTAGTTCTTGATCCTCAGTCAGGTGTCGAAATCAACGGCAACGGTGTCGAGGGTGTTCTGTGCATCAAAGACAGCTGGCCGGGTCAGATGCGCACCGTCTGGGGTGATCATGAACGGTTCGAGAAAACCTATTTCTCGGATTACAAAGGCTACTACTTCACCGGTGACGGCTGCCGTCGCGACGATGATGGTGATTACTGGATCACCGGTCGCGTCGATGACGTGATCAACGTTTCGGGTCACCGCATGGGCACTGCCGAGGTCGAAAGCGCCTTGGTGGCGCACGCAGCTGTGGCCGAGGCCGCTGTGGTGGGGTATCCCCATGAAATCAAAGGGCAAGGCATCTATTGCTACGTCACTCTGATGAATGACCGCGAACCCAGCGATGAGCTGCTGAAAGAGCTACGCACCTGGGTCCGGACCGAGATCGGTCCGATCGCTTCGCCGGATGTGATCCAATGGGCCCCGGGCCTGCCTAAGACCCGTTCGGGCAAAATCATGCGCCGTATCCTGCGCAAGATTGCCGAGAACGACTTTGGCTCGCTGGGTGACACCTCGACCCTGGCCGATCCGTCGGTGGTCGATGACCTGATCGCAAACCGCGCGAACAAGTGAGTGAGGATGTGATGGACGCTGCCGCTACCACTACTCCCGCCGTTCTGATCCTTCTCGGGCCTCCGGGCGCCGGGAAGGGAACGCAAGCGCGTATGCTGGAAGACAAGTTCGGGCTGGTTCAACTCAGCACCGGTGATCTGCTGCGCGAAGCCGTCGCTGCAGGCACCGAGGCTGGTCTGGCCGCCAAGGCCGTCATGGAGGCCGGTGATCTGGTTAGCGACGAGATCGTAATCGCCATCCTGCGCGACCGTATGGCCCAGCCGGATTGCGCCAAGGGCGTCATTCTGGATGGTTTCCCGCGCACCACGGTTCAGGCCGAAGCACTGGATGGCTTGCTGGCATCAGCCGATCAAAAGATCAGCGCCGCGATCAGCCTTGAAGTTCAGGACGCCGAAATGGTGATCCGCATCTCGGGCCGTTACACCTGCGCCGGCTGCGGTGAAGGCTATCACGATCAGTTCAAGCAGCCTGCCGAAGACGGTAAGTGCGACAAGTGTGGCCACACCGAATTCAAGCGCCGTGCGGATGACAACGCAGAAACCGTGGCCTCGCGCCTCGCTGCGTATCACGCGCAGACGGCACCGCTGATTGACTACTATCAGGCTCAGGGCGTGCTGAAAGGCATCGATGCCATGGGCCAGATCGATGACATTGCCAACGACCTGCAAGGGCTCGTCAGTGAGGTCATGAGCTAAGGGGAGGAGATAAGCCCCCCGGGCTTTGATCCTACAACGGAATACTTCAAAGGACCCGCCTTGGCGGACCGGTGGAGTTTTGCCTGGCGCCAATTCGGTGTTCGGCACAATCGAGAAGCGGCCCGGCGCACTGGAGGAGTTGGGTGACGGGCCGCCCAACGAGGAAGCAAGGAGGAACCCGCAATGGCGGATAATTCTACAAACTCCGCGCAGACTGCCGAGGCCGACAAGGGCTATTGGCAGGCTAACCTGCGCCTCATCTACATCAGCCTCGCGATCTGGGCGCTGGTGTCTTTTGGATTCGGCATTCTGCTGCGTCCGTTGCTGTCGGGCATCGCCGTTGGCGGTACCGATCTGGGCTTTTGGTTCGCTCAGCAGGGATCGATTCTGGTCTTTCTGGTGCTGATCTTCAACTACGCCTGGCGAATGAACAAGCTGGACGCCGAACACGGCGTGGACGAAGAGTAAGGGAGAGCGGGGAAAATGGATCAGTTTACCATCAACCTGCTGTTTGTTGGCGCATCCTTCGCGCTATACATCGGCATCGCGATCTGGGCCCGCGCGGGTTCCACATCGGAATTCTACGCCGCCGGTCGCGGCGTTCACCCGGTCACCAACGGCATGGCGACAGCGGCGGACTGGATGTCCGCGGCCTCGTTCATTTCGATGGCGGGCCTCATTGCCTTTACCGGCTATGACAACTCGACTTTCCTGATGGGTTGGACCGGTGGCTACGTGCTGCTGGCTCTGCTGCTTGCGCCTTACCTGCGTAAGTTCGGCAAATACACCGTCTCGGAATTCATCGGCGACCGCTTCTACAGCCAGACCGCACGTATCGTTGCGGTGATCTGTCTGATCGTTGCTTCGGTGACCTACGTTATCGGTCAGATGACTGGCGTGGGCGTGGCCTTTGGCCGCTTCCTTGAGGTCTCGAACACGTCCGGTCTGCTGATCGGTGCCTGTGTCGTGTTTGCCTACGCGGTGTTCGGCGGGATGAAGGGTGTAACCTACACCCAGGTTGCTCAGTACTGCGTGCTGATCACAGCCTACACCATCCCGGCGATCTTCATCTCGCTGCAGCTGACCGGCACGCCGATCCCGGCCCTGGGTCTGTTTGGTGACACCGCCAGCGGTGAGCCCCTGCTGACCAAGCTGGACGCGATCGTAACAGAGCTGGGTTTTGCTGACTATACGGCGCACCACTCGAACACGCTGAACATGGTTCTGTTCACGCTGTCGCTTATGATCGGTACTGCCGGTCTGCCGCACGTGATCATGCGCTTCTTCACCGTGCCGAAAGTGTCTGACGCTCGTTGGTCCGCTGGCTGGACGCTGGTCTTCATCGCTCTGCTGTACCTGACCGCCCCTGCGGTTGGCGCAATGGCGCGTCTGAACATCACCGACATGATGTGGCCCAACGGTGGCATCGAGGGTGGCGCTGTCTCGGTCGAAGAAATCGACACTGATCCGCGCTATGACTGGATGAAAACCTGGCAGAAAACCGGTCTTCTGGATTGGGAAGACAAGAACGGCGACGGCAAGATCCAGTACTACAACGACCAGTCCGAAAAGATGCAGGAAATTGCTGCGGAAAAAGGCTGGGTTGGCAACGAGCTGACCAAGTTCAACCGTGACATCCTGGTTCTGGCCAACCCCGAGATTGCCAACCTGCCGGGTTGGGTGATCGGTTTGGTTGCGGCCGGTGGTCTTGCGGCTGCTCTGTCTACCGCTGCGGGTCTGTTGCTGGCGATTTCGTCGGCTGTGTCCCACGACCTTGTCAAAGGCGCGATCAACCCGTCGATCTCTGAAAAAGGAGAGCTTTTGGCGGCGCGGATTGCTATGGCTGTGGCCATCGTTGTTGCAACCTATCTGGGTCTGAACCCACCGGGCTTTGCGGCTCAAACGGTTGCTCTGGCCTTCGGTCTGGCGGCTGCCTCGATCTTCCCGGCGCTGATGATGGGGATCTTCTCGACCCGCATCAACAACACCGGTGCAGTCTGCGGTATGCTGGCTGGTCTGATCGTAACCCTGGTCTACATCTTCCTGCATAAGGGCTGGCTGTTCATTCCTGGCACCAACTCGTTCACCGATGCTGACCCGCTTCTGGGTCCGATCAAGTCGACCTCGTTCGGCGCCATCGGTGCGATGATCAACTTTGCAGTCGCATTTGTTGTAGCCGGTATGACCAAAGAGACTCCGAAGGAGATCGTTGAATTGGTCGAAAGCGTACGCATTCCCCGTGGCGCGGGCGCAGCTCAGAACAAATGAGCATGATGCGGCATATGGTTAACTTCCATATGCCGCGTTTTTCGATCTACTACTCCCGCCCGGCACACCACCGGGCGGGATTTTTCAACCAAAGACCCAGGATTTCTTGATGCCCCTCTCACATGACCAGATCACCCGGTTTCTGAAATCCGTACATCCCTACGACGCCCTGCCCGCCGAAACGCTGGACGATCTGGCCAAACAGATCGAGGTGTGGGAAGTGAATGAGGGCTCTGCTGTTTATGAGCTTGGCCACACACTGCCCGGCGTATTCCTGATCTACGAAGGTCAGATCGAGATAACCGATGAGAATGGCGCCGTGGTCTCTCATCTCGGCCTGCGTAATTCCTTTGGCGAACGTGGCCTGCTGAAAGACGGAAAAGCCGCAACACATGCGCACGCCGGCACGCCGACCGTTCTTTTTGTTCTGCCTCCCGCTGTGGTCCGCAAACTGATCGACAATCATGACTTCGTTGCCAAGTTCTTTGACCGCACGCGCGGCGAGCGTTCCAGCCCGCTAAGCCTGGCCACCAGTTCGATTGATGTCCTGATGGCCCGCAACCCGGCCACTTGCCCCGCCTCCATGCCGGTTCAGGAGGCAGCGCGACTGATGCGTGACCGCCATATTTCGTGCCTGTGCGTGACCGAGGACGAGGCTTTGCTGGGCATCGCCACGCTGCGTGATATTTCGGGCAAATACGTGGCAGACGCCATGCCCAACACCACACCGATTTCCGCGATCATGACCGCTGATCCGATCACCCTTTCACCGTCTGACATTGGCTCGGACGTGCTGCATGTGATGATGGAACGCGGGATTGGTCACATCCCGGTCGCCGAAGCCGGCAAGCTGGTTGGCATCGTAACGCAAACCGACCTGACCCACTATCAAGCCGTCAGCTCAGCCGAGTTGGTCCGTCAAATCGCCCTAGCCAATTCGGCGGTTGAAATGGCACAGGTCACAGCCGAAATCCCGCAATTGCTGGTGCAACTGGTTGCGGCCGGCAACCGGCACGAAATCGTCACCCGCCTGATCACCGACATTGCCGACACCGCCACCCGGCGGCTGCTGGCCTTGGCTGAAAAGAAACTGGGGCCGCCGCCGGTGCCCTATCTGTGGCTGGCTTGCGGCTCGCAAGGGCGTCAGGAACAGACCGGAGTGTCGGATCAGGACAACTGCCTGGTTCTGGATGACAGCGTGACCGACGCCGACATGTCCTATTTCGCAGAGCTGGCCAAATTCGTCTCGGATGGTCTGGATACCTGCGGATATTTCTATTGCCCCGGTGACATGATGGCGACCAATCCGCGCTGGTGTCAGCCGGTGCGCGTCTGGCGCGACTATTTCAAAGGCTGGATCGCGAAGCCTAACCCCGAGGCACAGATGCTGGCATCGGTCATGTTCGACCTGCGCCCAATCGGCGGCGCGTTCGAGTTGTTCTCTGATCTTCAGACCGACACGCTGGCCGCCGCCAATGCAAACTCGATCTTCGTGGCGCATATGATCTCGAACTCGCTGAAACACACGCCGCCTCTGGGCCTGCTACGCGGCTTTGCCACGATCCGCTCGGGCGAGCATCGCAACACGCTGGACCTGAAACACAACGGCGTGGTGCCTGTGGTCGATCTGGCCCGCGTCTACAGCCTGCAGGGCCAATTGACCGAGGCCAACACCCGCGCCCGCCTGAAAGCGGCCGAAGCCGCCGGAGTACTCAGCCCAGCAGGCGCGCGGGACATTCTGGACGCCTATGACCTGATTGCCGAAACCCGGTTGGAACATCAGGTAAGGCTGATCAAATCCGGTGAAAAACCCGACAACTATCTTCCGCCATCCGCGCTGTCGGATTTCGAACGAAGTCATCTGCGCGACGCCTTTGTCGTCGTAAAAACGATGCAATCGGCGGTGGGCCATGGCAAAGGTATGCTGGGCTAGGCCATAAAACACAAACAGACGCAAGCGTCTGAAATTCGGAGAGACATATGTTTCTGGAACTAATCGGTACCATCTTTGCAGGCCTCGCCTTTGCGGGTTTGGTAATGGTAGTGAACAAACTGACCGGCGGTCGCCTGCCTCGCTGGGCGGCTCCGGTGGCCGCAGGTCTGGGTATGATCGGTATGACCATCGCCAGCGAATATTCCTGGTATGACCGCACAGTTGAGACCCTGCCCGAAGGCATGGAAATCGTGCAGGAGGTCGAAAGCCGCGCCTTCTATCGCCCCTGGACCTATGCAGTACCTTTCGTCAACCGGTTCGCGGCCATCGACACGGTCTCGGTCCGCACCAACGAACAGGTTCCACAACAACGGCTTGTGGACCTTTATTTCTTTGGCCGCTGGGCCCCAATTTCCAAACTGCCGGTGGCCGTCGATTGCGATGCCAACAGCCGCGCAAGTTTGGCTGATGGTGTTGAATTCGGAGATGATGGTCATTTACTGAACGTCGATTGGCTGAGTGTCAGTGACGATGACCCAATTATTGAGGCAACCTGCGGAGTGTAACATGCTGACCCGGCTAAGCCTGCGCATTCGTATTTTTCTGTTCTTCTGCCTGATGGCTGCTGGCGCGCTTGCTGTCAGTTCTTTGGCACTATGGATCAGTTACAGGCGCACTGCGGACCCGGCTCTGGCAAATGCATTTATTTTTGCCGAAATCATCATGGGATTCGGCTTTGTTGGTCTGATCGTGGCTGTCTGGCTACTGTTTGACGACAATGTCGCCAAACCGATCGAGCGTCTGTCGGCCCAATTGCGCGCTCGCGCCCATGCCGGTGTTAGCACGGATATGGACATGCAGGCCGCGCGTTATTTGGGCGATCTCGCCCCTGCTGCCGCCGGACTGGCAGAACAACTGTCAGGCAAGACGATGAATGTAGCCGAGGCCGTGGCTGCAGAAACCGCTCATCTGGCTGCTGAAAAGAAAAGACTGACGGCGCTTTTGACCGAGATTCCGGTGGCGATGGTGCTGGCCAGCCCGACCCATAAGATCGTTCTCTATGACGGTCAGGCCGCCGGCGTTCTGGCCCAGATAGCACATCCCCGACTGAACGCCTCGCTATTCGAATACCTGCAGCCTACAGCACTGCGGGACGCTTATGAAAAACTGTCCAAAACCGGGCTTGAGGTCGACTGCACCTTGACCAGCATCGACGGCGCGCAGACTTATTCGGCAAGAATGAAGCCGCTGGGCGACGCGCCCGGCTACCTGCTGATTTTTGACGAAAGTGCCGCCAATATCGAACCCGAAGCGTCTCGGCCTCTGGTCTACGATTTCGACCTGTTGAACAGCGCGGTAGGAGGGCAGTTTGAAACCCTCGCTTTGCAGGATCTTTGCTTCGTCGTCTTTGACACAGAAACCACCGGGCTGCTGCCCCACAAGGACGAGATCGTCCAGATCGGCGCGGTTCGGGTGGTAAATGGCCGGATTGTCGAAGGCGAAAAACTGGACATGCTGGTCAATCCAGGCATGCCGATTCCACCTGCCTCAACCAAAGTGCATAAAGTCAGCGACCGCATGGTCGAAAGCGCGCCGGATATTGCCGCGGCTGGTCGTACCTTTCACCAATTCGCCCGGGATGCAGTGATTGTGGCGCATAACGCGCCTTTCGACATGGCCTTTCTGCGCCGCCACGCCAAACGAATGGATGTTGAATGGAATCACCCCATTCTGGACACGGTTCTGTTGTCCGCCGTTCTGTTTGGAGCCAGCGACAAGCACACTCTGGACGCCCTGTGCGACAGGTTGGAAATCACCATCCCGCACGAGTTGCGCCACACCGCACTTGGGGATGCGGTCGCCACGGCGCAGGCGCTGGTCAAGATGTTACCGATGTTGCAGGCGCGTGGCATGACAACGTTCGGGGCCGTTATCGAGGCCACCCGTCAGCATGGCCGTCTGCTGGAAGATCTGAACTAACCGCAAAATATTCGAGCCAAATTCACCTTTTCATGGACAATCTCGGTTGGCCGTGGCACCTGATGCGCGGCCACTGCACGAGCGCACGATGACGGAAAAGACCTTCACCCCTACCCCGGATCAAAGCCCCGCGTTTCGCGAAGCACTGGGGTGTTTCGGAACCGGAGTCACCGTCGTCACGACGGGTTCGGTCAACGGGCCACGTGCGATCACCGTCAATTCGTTTTCCTCAGTGTCGCTAGACCCGCCGCTGGTGTTGTGGTGTCTGGCCAAGGATTCGCACCGGTTCGACTCGTTCAACGCCTGCCAGCATTACTCCATTCATGTTATGGCAGAAGAACAGCAGGAACAGGCCTTACGGTTTGCACGCGACGGGCTGGATTTTTCACACGCCGTCTGGGAAACCGATCACAAGGGCCGACCGCAGTTGGCAAACTGCCTGGCCCGGTTTGACTGCCAGCTTCATGCCAAACATGAAGCCGGTGATCACTTGATCCTGGTTGGTGTGGTTGAACAGGTGATGTACCGCACGGGCAAGGGCCTGATCTTCAAACGCGGTCAGTTCGGCGGGTTCGCGGACCTGCTTTAATCGTCCAGCGAGCCGTGAACGGCCAGTGCTTCAAGCTGGGTTTCCTGTGGGGTGATCACACGAAACGACTCATGCACTCCGCTGTCGGACAATTCGCGCGCGACGGTCAGCAGAGTATTGGGGGCGTGTTCCTCGCACAGCTCGGACATGTGCGCAACTTCGGTCTGCGCAACACCCAAAGCGGCCTCGACCGAAGGCGCACCGTAGAGCTGCACAAAATGTTCTGCCAGATTCCGGGCGATTTGATCCAACTCGGCCTGTTCGATCTGCGTGACGGCAACAAAGGTCACGCGTCCGAAGGTTTCAACCCCCAGCCAGCCGTTTGAAAAGGCCTGCCGCGCCTTGCCTTCCAGATCGGCCTGCCCCCAGTTCGAGAATTCGAATCCGCCTGAAATGCACCATTCTCCGGTCCGGGCCGGGGAGTGGAACACGTTCATGTCGCTTTCATCAAAATGGATCGCGCGGGCCAATTTCATCATCCGTTCTCCAACAGTTCAGTCAGGGGGCGCAGGTGGGTTTCGGCACCATCGCGAATCAGCATCCCGAACCGTTCATCCGTACCCAGAAATACCCCGGTCTCGCAGGGCTCTCCGACACCGCTCAGCAGCCCCATCCATTCGCCATGCAGGGGCGCATTGCCGTCCTCCTGCCAGCGGTTGAGCCAAGTCAGCATGTGCCGAGACCAGCTTTCGACCAGTTGCACCGGTGATACCTCGGCGCAGCCTTCGTCATAGAGGGCCGTGACATCCGGTGTTTCTCCCGGTGCCACACTGGTTTGCATCAGCGCCAATTCCCACCCGACCACCAGCCAGTCCGGTTCAGTTTCAGGGTCGCTGGACGACGCCGCAACACGGAACGCGCCGCATTTCGCGCCGTTCACGCAGATCAACCCGTCCCAACCGAGATGCACAGCGACCTCTGGCGGAGCCAGCGCGCCGAGCGCGTTTTGAAACCCTACGGCGCACAGGGGCAACATCGCCATAGCATCCTGTAAAGGAACCTCGGGTGCGAAAACAATCGCCACCCGCAGCCGGTCGGCCTGAATGTTGTAAACGACCGACCCGGCTTCACAGCCCAGCGCCGCCATGGCCTGAGCACGCTCGAACGGGTCTTCCCCAACTTGTACCGGGTGACCCGACAACAATGGGGGAAAGACCGGCTGGCTCATGCGTTGCCCTTGGCGATCATATCACGGGCGATCTTGCGGAACGCCTCGGCCTGCGGGCTGTCAGGTTTGCTGACCACGATGGGCGCGCCTCCGTCTGCAGCGACCCGGATATCCAGGTGCAGCGGGATTTCACCCAGCAGCGGAACGCCCAGCGCCTCGGCCTCGGACTTCACGCCACCATGACCAAACACATGTTCCTCGTGCCCGCAGTTTGAACAGATGTGGGTGGACATGTTCTCGATCATCCCGACGATCGGCGTCTTGAGCTGGTTGAACATGTCGATCCCTTTGCGAGCATCGATTAGGGCCACGTCCTGCGGGGTCGAAACAACTATGGCTCCGTCCACCTTAAATTTCTGGCTTAACGTCAGTTGAACGTCACCAGTACCAGGCGGCAGGTCAACGATCAGCACGTCCAACGCGCCCCATTGCACCTGACTCATCATCTGTTGCAGTGCGCCCATTAGCATCGGGCCACGCCAAACAACCGCCTGCCCTTCATTGGTCATCAGACCCATCGACATCATGGTCACACCATGATTGCGCAACGGCAAAATGGTTTTACCATCGGGGCTGGCCGGACGACCCGAGACACCCAGCATTCGGGGCTGCGACGGCCCGTAGACGTCAGCGTCCAACAGACCCACTCGACGGCCCTCAGCCGCCAATGCACAGGCGAGGTTAGCCGATACAGTGGATTTACCTACACCGCCTTTGCCCGAAGCCACGGCAATGATCCGGTCCACACCCGGAACCGCCTGCGGCCCGGTTTGCGAGGGTTTGGGTTTGGGCTTCAAATCCGGCGGAGCTTTGTCGGAATGCGCGGTCATCATGGCCGAGACCTTGGCCACCCCGTCTACCATCTGCGCTGCCTTCTCGGCGGTCTCGCGGACCGGCTCCATCTTTTCGGCGTGTTTTGGGTCTATCTCCAGCACGAAACGCACCGTGTCGCCTTCGACGTTCAGCGCACGCACCACTCCGGCGCTGACAATGTCCTGACCCGAGACAGGATCAGTGATCTTCTTCAGATTCGCCAGAACCGCGTCACGGACACTCATGCCATTACCCCTTTGAATTGCCCCACCACGAGGTTGCGTTTCATTGCATGTGTCTCCGTCTCTTTCAGTTCATTTGACGCATTCGGGGCCGCGCCGTTAGATTGGGCCATGCGCTTTGTCCTCTTGTGCCTGAGCCTGACGCTCTCTGCCACCCCCTCTTGGTCGCAAGAGGCATTGGGGCTTGCCGCCCCGGCCGAGGTGAAAGACTCTGGCCTTTTGCAACATATCCTTCCGCGCTTCTCTCTCAAGACCGGGATACGTGTTATTGCGGATGATGCGGGTGTTTTGGTGCTGGAAACCGCGCCTCCGGGTAATCCGGTCTTTGCCCGCGACGGTATAGTCTATCACCTGCGGATCGAAGACGACGCCAAACACGAACGATTCCGCGATTGGTTGCTCTCCGATATCGGCAAGAACACGGTCGAGAGCTTTACCCCCGAAAAAGGCGCCCCCTTCTCTGCCCGTTTCGAGGCCACCGCGGCGCAAACCGACTCGGTGATCGACGGCGACACCGCTCGCGGTGAGGAACTGTCGATGACCCATTGCGGGCGTTGCCATGTGATCGGGCCAAAGAACCGCATGAACGGTTTGGGCTCGACGCCCTCCTTTGCCGTGTTGCGTGCGATGCCCGACTGGTCAGAACGGTTCGAGGCGTTCTTTGCCCTGAACCCCCATCCCGCCTTTACCCAGATCGACGGGCTGACCCCGCCTTTCGATCCCGCACGCCCTTCGCCCATTCATCCCGTTGAGATGACTCTGGAAGAGTTGGACGCGATCCTTGCCTTTGTCTCAGTTATCAAGGCCGCTGATCTGGGGGCTCCGCTACAGCTTCAATGATCCTTTCGTTTTGAGAAATAGTCTTCGGTCGTTACCACCTTGGGCTTTGGGTTGGACTGGAACGGATTGTCCTGCATCTGGAACTGCGCGTTCACACGGCAATTGTCACACATCTGGATCATCCGCGCCTTGTCCGAGGTGGCAAACATCGGATGCGTGCCCGAGAGCTTCTCCATGATCCGCTCAACCGTCGATTTCACACCGAACAAGGCACCGCATTCGACACAGGCGAACGGCTCCTCTTCATTCAGCACTTGCTGCGATAAGGCTGCATCGCTCAGGTCAAGCTGCGGGACCAAAGCAATCGCATCTTCAGGGCAGATGCCCTTACACAGCCCGCATTGAAGGCAGGCATCCTGCTGAAAATTCAACTGCGGCTTGTCCGGGTTATCAACCAAAGCGCCCGACGGGCAGAGCGACACGCAGCTGAGGCACAACGTGCAGGCATCCGTATTCACTGCCACGGCCCCATAGGGTGCGTTCTCGGGCAAAGGCAACGGAGCTTCTGCCTGCGGATTCAGCGCCTGTGCAGACAGCCGGGCGATTTGTCTACGATTGCCCAAAGGTAGCACCGGATCGGCCAGTGGAAGCGGGACATCCTGCGCGTAAAGAAAATCCGCCATGGCGTCTGGGTCAGCCTCATCCATCAGTCCCACCTTGCCTGGCCCGGCAATCGCCTGCGCCAATGCCAGTTCCTGATCCAGCGCGTCGCGTTCGGTGGTCGGTGCAAGCAGCACATCGACCCGCGCGAAGCCATGAGCCAGCGCCGCCAACATCTCGGCATGGCCAAAGCCCGAAATCACGTTCAATTCCAGTGGAATGACATCTGCAGGCAGACCTCGGCCGAAACGAGCGGCCAGCCGGATCTTCTCGGCCCCGTGGGCGTCGTGCACCAACAACCGGGGCGCAGTGCCCCCCGCACGCCGATAGGTGCGCGCCAGAATGTGCATACGCGACAACAGGGCCGAAACCGGCGGGTCCTCGTAGGTGATCGCGGTTGACGGGCACACTGCCGCGCATTCCCCACACCCGGCGCAGATCATCGGGTCGATCGTCACATGCTCGCCAGCCGGAGTGATCGCGCCGGTCGGGCAAATATCCAGACAGTTGGTACAGGCCACCTGTTCGGCACGGGAATGGGCACAAAGCGTTTCTTCTATACGCACATAGAGCGGTTTTTCGAAGGTCCCGACCAGTTGCACCGCATCAAAGGCCAGACGTTCCACGGCGACAGCATCCTTGGGGTCCGCGCGCAAGTAGCCTTCTCGCTTGGCCGGAGCCTGCACAAACGGTGTTTCCCCGGTCAGGTCAATCAAGATGTCACAGGCCGACTTCGCCCCGTCCCGCGGTTCGGACCATGCAAAAGCCCCACGTCCGCCCGGTTCGATCTGCTGCAAACCGTCCAATCGCAGCGAGAACCCACCCAGCGCGCCTGTAAGCGAACGTAATCGCCCGCGCACCACATCAAAGGCCCGCGACATCGGCTGGGCGTCATCCGTAACCAGAACAGTGACAGCCAACGTCGCCGCCAGCCGTTCAGCCAGATCGAAACACATCTCACCCCGTCCGATGATGAAACAAGTGCCCTCGCTGAAAACATCGACGCTGGGCGTGATCGGCTGTGGCAGCAACGCCTCTGCGGCCAAGGCGGCCATCTTGGGCATGGCATCCGCCCCCTGCTCGGACCAACCGGCGCGGTCGCGCAGGTCTGCAAAGCCCGGAGTTTCTATATTCAACTCTTCAGCAAGCGCGCGGAACACCTCCTGCTCCTGCCCACAGGCGATCACGGTGTCCCCGTCCCGCATCAATGAGGCCGCGTCCTCCAACTCAGAGGTACACAAGGCCGAATGAACCCGAGAACACGCCGTGCCGCAGGCGGATGCGATTTCCTCAGCATCCATAGCCTGCGTCCCCGCGCAGTCGCATAACAGAAATTTTGTGCCCATGGCCTCCCCTCCCGGACGTCTCCCCATCTCGGGTTCAGCTTAGGGTGTCTGTGAAAAGTGGCAATCCCTGCAGGTCAAACTAGTTTCGGCATTGGGTCTGAGAAGTGGCTCAGATTCATAAACAATTGGTGATCGCGTCTGTCGCAAGAAAGTTCAGGCTTGGCACAAAGCCGTGTTGTGTACCATAGTGGACGCTGTGGAAGGCAGGGGAGAGCCTTCCGGGGAGGACTAAGTGGCGAAGGCCGCAAGCCAGATTGAAATGCCAATCGGCGTCGTCGTGCGCAAAACACCCGGTGTAACTCGCTGGGCGAAGTGGAACTGGCGCGCTGTTGCCGTATTGCCCGGCGCGGGCCCTGCCGACTGGCAGGAACTTCGCCGCGAGGGTGAGGCTGTGGAATACCACGCGGCGACCCTCCCGCTTACATTGTGGGCCGATGAAACTGAGGCCTACATGGTCAACCTTTCTGACGGCCAGCCCTCGATCTACCTTGTTCTGCGTGATGCGCTGGATGGTGAACGCCCTATGGATGCGGTGCTGGTCACGGCATCCCCGTTTGAAGGCCAGGACTACGCAGATACCGGAGAGGAGATCGTCGAAAAGATCCCGATGACCGAAGGGCTGATCGCATGGATTCGCGATTTCGCATTGGAACACCACCGGGACGAGGTTTTCGTTAAACGCCGCCGTGACAAGAAACGCACCGATCTGGTCGAGGATGGCAAGGGCGATGCGCGTATCCGTCAGGCGTCAGACGTCTACCGGGCGCCACGGAGGATCGTGCAGTGACGCAGGTTCGTGATTTTTGGTCTCGCCGTAAGGCCGCTGTTCAGGCCGAAGCTGAAGCCGAGGTCACAGCCGCCGAGGAACAGGCCGTTGCAGCCCAGCAAGCCGAACTGGAAGAAAAAAGCGACGCCGAGATTTTAGCCGAGTTCAATCTTCCCGACCCCGATCAATTGCAGGCCGGAGATGACGTCTCGGGTTTCATGGCAAAGGCAGTGCCCGACCGTCTGCGTCGCCGGGCGCTACGCCGTTTGTGGCGGTTGAACCCGGTGCTGGCGAATGTCGACGGTCTGGTCGATTATGGTGAGGACTATACCGACGCTGCTTGTGTGATCGAGAACATCCCCACCGCGTATCAGGTCGGTAAGGGTATGTTGGCCCATATCGAAGCGCTGGCGGCAGAAGCCGAAGAGATCGAGCCAGAACCTCTCATTGAGGAACCGGAACCAGAGGCGGTCGATGAGCCAACGCCAGAACCGGTTATCATGGCAGAGGCTCAAGACCTTGAAGAGGTGAACCTCCCCCCCACCCCGCGCCGCATGAAATTTGAGTTCGAAGGATAACCCCATGACCGCAAGCGAAGCGCAACATCTGGACGTCTCAGCCGAGGATCGCCTGCGCGCGGATTTCTACAATTTTCTCGGGCTGATACTGGCGGCTCCGCCGGATCAGATGTTGCTGGATCAGGTGGCAAGTCTGACCGGGGATGAAACCGACCTGGGCCAGGCGATTCAGGCCATGGCGCGGGTGGCGAAGGTCACCAAACCCGCCGCAGCCGAACGCGAATTCAACGCTTTGTTCATCGGGCTGGGGCGTGGTGAGTTGCTGCCCTATGCCAGTTTCTACCTAACCGGGTTCCTGAACGAGAAACCTCTGGCCCAGTTGCGCAACGATATGGCCGCACGTGGCATTACACGGGCGCAGAATGTGTTCGAACCCGAAGACAACATCGCCTCGCTGATGGAGATGATGGCGGGCATGATCGTTGGCCGCTTTGGCGCGCCTGCGTCGTTGGAGGATCAGAAAGCGTTCTGGAACAAACATATCGGCCCGTGGGCCACGCATTTCTATTCGGATTTGGAAGCCGCTGAGTCTTCGGTTCTCTATGCATCTGTCGGCACTGCCGGTCGGGTTTTCATGGAGATCGAACGAGAGGCCTTCCGGATGACGGCAGCGTGATCCGCTGTCATTCGCCAGCGCCCGCATGGGCGTTAAACTGCAAATGGGAAAGGAGGACCCCATGAGCAAGACCAAGGAAGAAAGCGCAACGCGCCGTGACTTCCTGAAACTGGCCGGAACCGCAGCACCTGCTGCCGTTGCCGCGGCCAGCCTGGCCGGGAAAGCCGAAGCAGCCGAGCTGCCAACGGACGAAACCCGGATGCAGGACACCGCGCATACCCGCGCTTACATCGAAAGCACCCGGTTCTAGGATCGGACGCCTTCACCCCCGACAGACGGTTGCGATTGGCCCTGACG
Source organism: Ruegeria sp. CH8 (assembly GCF_056536985.1). Classification (NCBI taxonomy): domain Bacteria; kingdom Pseudomonadati; phylum Pseudomonadota; class Alphaproteobacteria; order Rhodobacterales; family Roseobacteraceae; genus Ruegeria; species Ruegeria sp. CH8. The sequence goes on from NZ_JBQFQR010000001.1 coordinate 358,547, forward strand.
TCGGCACCAAAAGTACCAAGCCAGCCATGGCTTACATGGCGAGCAAGGGAGGAAACCAATGCTAAGGAAAAAGACCAACGGGGTTGCGAGACGCCCCCAGCGGACAAGTATCCTGTCCCAGGTCGGCGAGAAAACCGTCGATCGCCGCGCATTCCTGCGTGGCTCGGGCCTGACGATCGGCGGCCTCGCCGCGATCAGCGCCACGGGTGGAACCGTGACGCCTGCCAGCGCCCAGACAGCGGCAAACCAGGCCGTTGAAAACATCAAATCCGTATGCACCCACTGCTCGGTCGGCTGTACAGTCGTTGCCGAAGTGCAGAACGGCGTCTGGATCGGGCAGGAACCCGGTTGGGACAGCCCGTTCAATCTGGGTGCACACTGTGCCAAAGGGGCCTCGGTCCGCGAGCACGCCCATGGCGAACGCCGCCTGAAGTATCCGATGAAAAAGGAAGGCGGCGAGTGGAAACGCATCAGCTGGGAAGAGGCGATCAACGAGATCGGCGACGGCATGATGAGCATCCGCGAGGAATCCGGGCCAGACAGCGTGTACTGGCTGGGCTCGGCCAAGCATAACAATGAACAGGCCTATCTGTTCCGCAAGTTCGCCGCCTATTGGGGCACGAACAACGTGGACCATCAGGCCCGTATCTGCCACTCAACCACCGTTGCGGGTGTTGCGAATACATGGGGCTACGGTGCCATGACCAATTCGTACAATGACATCCACAACTCTCGGGCCATCTTCATCATTGGCGGCAACCCGGCCGAGGCGCATCCCGTCTCGCTGCTGCACGTTCTGCGCGCGAAAGAGCAGAACAACGCCCCACTGATCGTCTGCGACCCGCGCTTTACGCGCACCGCAGCCCATGCGGATGAATATGTCCGGTTCCGCCCCGGTACGGACGTGGCGCTTGTCTGGGGTATTCTGTGGCACATCTTCGACAACGGTTGGGAGGATAAAGAGTTCATCCGCACCCGTGTCTGGGGCATGGACCAAATCCGTGAAGAGGTTGCCAAGTGGAACCCGGATGAGGTCGAACGCGTCACCGGTACTCCGGGATCGCAATTGAAACGTGTTGCACGCACCATGGCCAACAACCGTCCCGGTACGGTGATCTGGTGTATGGGTGGTACGCAGCACACCAACGGCAACAACAACACCCGCGCCTACTGCGTGCTGCAGCTTGCGCTTGGCAACATGGGCACCTCGGGTGGTGGCACCAACATCTTCCGCGGCCATGACAACGTGCAGGGCGCGACGGACCTTGGTGTTCTGTCTCATACCCTGCCCGGCTATTACGGACTGTCCAAAGGGGCATGGGGCCACTGGGGCCGTGTCTGGGGTGAAGACTCCGAATGGCTGGCGGGTCAGTTCGCCACGATCAAGGACAAGGAAGGCAAGGACAAGTCGCTACAGAACGAGCGCGGCATCCCTGTCTCTCGTTGGATCGATGGCGTTCTGGAAGACCCGGCCAACATGGATCAGGACAACAACGTCCGTGCCATGGTTCTGTGGGGTCACGCTCCGAACTCGCAAACGCGGGGACCGGAGATGAAGACGGCGATGGAGAAGCTGGACATGCTGGTCGTGATCGACCCGTATCCCACCGTCTCGGCCGTTCTGCACGACCGCACCGACGGCGTCTACCTGTTGCCCGCCTGTACGCAGTTCGAAACCCGTGGCTCAGTCACGGCATCGAACCGGTCGCTGCAGTGGCGTGACAAGGTGGTTGAGCCGCTGTTCGAAAGCCTGCCGGACGAGGTCATCATGGCCAAGTTCGCCAACAAGTTCGGCTGGGCGGATCGGTTCTTCCGCAATATCGAGATGGACGACCCGGAAACCCCCAATGTTGAAAGCATCACGCGTGAGTTCAACAAGGGCCTCTGGACCATCGGCTATACCGGTCAGTCGCCTGAACGGATCAAAAGCCATATGGCCAACCAGCACACGTTCGACAGAACCACGCTGCAAGCCATTGGTGGACCCAACGACGGCGAGTATTACGGACTGCCCTGGCCATGTTGGGGTACAGCGGAGATGGGTCATCCCGGTACGCCGAACCTCTATGACATGTCCAAACCGGTGGCCGAAGGCGGCCTGACCTTCCGCGCCCGCTTTGGCGTGGAACGTGATGGCGACAACCTGTTGGCCGAAGGGGTCTATAGCGTCGGATCGGAAATTCAGGATGGTTACCCCGAATTCACGATGCAGATGCTGATGGACCTTGGCTGGGACGGTGACCTGACGGCCGACGAACGTGCGGCCATCGACGCCGTTGCGGGACCAGAGACCAACTGGAAAACCGACCTGTCGGGCGGCATCCAGCGGGTCGCGATCGAGCATGGCTGTGCGCCCTTCGGGAACGCCAAAGCCCGCGCGGTCGTCTGGACCTTCCCGGATCCGATCCCGCTGCATCGCGAGCCGCTCTATACCAACCGGCGCGATCTGGTCGAGGACTATCCGACCTACGAGGACCGTCAGGCCTATCGCCTGCCCACCCTTTATGCCTCGATCCAGAAGAACGACTTTTCAAAGGATTACCCGATAATCCTGACGTCTGGTCGTCTGGTCGAATATGAAGGCGGTGGCGAGGAAACCCGGTCGAACCCGTGGCTGGCCGAACTGCAGCAGGACATGTTCGTCGAGATCAACCCGCGCGATGCCAACAACCTTGGTATCCGTGACGGGCAACAGGTCTGGGTCGAAGGTCCCGAAGGTGGCAAGGTCAAGGTGATGGCAATGCTGACCAACAGGGTCGGAGCCGGCGTGGCCTTCATGCCATTCCACTTCGGCGGCCATTTCCAGGGTCAGGATTTGCGGGACAAGTACCCCGCAGGCGCTGATCCCTATGTGCTGGGTGAAAGTTCCAACACCGCACAGACCTATGGCTACGATTCAGTAACCCAGATGCAGGAGACCAAAGCGACTCTCTGCAAGATCTCAGCAGCGTAAGGAGGACGATAATGGCTAGAGCAAAGTTTCTCTGCGACGCTGAACGCTGTATCGAGTGCAACGCCTGCGTCACCGCGTGCAAGAATGAGCACGAGGTTCCATGGGGCATCAACCGCCGCAGGGTGGTGACGATCAACGACGGCAACCCGGGCGAACGCTCGATCTCGGTCGCCTGTATGCATTGTTCGGATGCGCCGTGCATGGCGGTGTGCCCGGTCGACTGCTTCTATCAGAACGAAGAAGGGGTCGTCCTGCACTCTAAGGACCTGTGCATCGGTTGCGGTTATTGCTTCTATGCGTGCCCCTTCGGTGCGCCGCAATACCCACAGGCGGGCAACTTCGGATCGCGCGGCAAGATGGACAAATGTACCTTCTGCGCTGGTGGTCCCGAAGAAACGCACTCGACCGCAGAGTTCGCCAAATATGGTCGCAACCGGATCGCCGAGGGCAAACTGCCCCTCTGCGCCGAGATGTGTTCCACCAAGGCCCTGCTTGCCGGTGACGGCGACGTGGTCTCGGCCATCTACCGCGAGCGTGTCGTCGCCCGCGGGTTTGGCTCGGGCGCGTGGGGTTGGGGCACGGCCTACGACCAGAAAGACGGCTAATCCGTCTTCATGAGAAACAGGTGACCCACTTCGGTGGGTCACCTGCTTTGGAATTTTGACCGAGGTTCAGATGTTCCGCTTACTTTTCGCAATCCTGTTCGCCTTAGGTGTAACCGGTGCCGCCTTGGCACAGTCCACAGAGGCAGAAACAACGACCGAAGAACGCGCCCAAACCGGTGGCGCGACCACACTTGAAGATATCCTCGCCCGGCAACGTGGCGAAAAGGTGGACAACAGTTATCGCTCGGACAACACCGGACAAGGGAATGCCGAGGGCCTGTTGGGTCAATTGGGTACGCGGGGTGTAGCATCGGACAGCGACGTATACCGTGCCATTCGATACGGTTCAGCAGACACTACTGTTTCGACCAGCGGACCGGCGGCAGGCGTATTGATTCAGGATGGTGGCATGTGGTGGTGGGAATTCCGAACCGGGCCACTGCGCGAATACGGCTCGTATATTATTGCCGGAATGCTGGCGATCATCGTTCTGTTCTTCTTGATCCGCGGGAAAATCCGCATCGACGGAGAAAAGACCGGCCGCACTGTCACCCGCTTCAATGGCTTTGAGAGGTTCGGCCACTGGCTGTTCGCCGGATCTTTTCTGGTGCTCGGGGTAACCGGTTTGCTGACGCTTTACGGTCGAGACTTCCTTATCCCGATCTTCGGCAAAGAAGGGTTCGCAACCATCGCGCAGGGCTGCAAATGGCTGCACAACAACTTAGCATGGTCCTTCATGCTGGGGTTGACTATCGTGACGGTGAACTGGATCGCGCACAACATTCCCAACCGGACTGACCTGAAGTGGTTGGCGGCTGGAGGGGGGCTATTCACCAAAGGCAGCCACCCACCCGCCAAGAAATTCAACGCGGGCCAAAAGGTGATCTTCTGGGCCTGCATCCTACTGGGCGTCTCGATCAGCCTGTCGGGCCTGTCCCTGCTGTTCCCGTTTGAACTGCCAATGTTTGCCAAAACGTTCGAGGTCGCGAATTCCACCGGCATTCCCCAGATTTTCGGGTTGAACTTGCCAACGCAGATGTCACCGCAGGAAGAGATGCAGTACGCCCAAGTCTGGCACGTGATGGTCGCCTATGTGTTCATCGCCATCATCATCGCGCATATTTACCTCGGCTCGGTTGGCATGGAAGGCGCATTTGATGCCATGGGCACCGGCGAGGTTGAAGAGCAATGGGCGCGCGAGCATCACTCGCTGTGGCTGGAAGAGGTGCAGGAAAAAGAGGCCGGAAAGGCAGCGGCCTCACCCGCTGAATAGATGCACTGGCTGGTTCTGGCTCTGGCGTTAATCCCCCTGCCTGCAATGGCCGAGTTTTTCACGCTCAAAGGTCACGGCGGACCGATCATGGGGATCGCCACCGCGCCCGACGGGCGGATCGCCACGGCCAGTTTCGACAATTCCGTGGGTCTATGGTCCAACCGCAACCCCGAATGGCTGGAAGGTCACGAGGCTGCTGTCAACTCTGTCGCCTTTAACGGGCGTTCAATCTATTCAGCCGGGGATGATTTCACCCTGCGCCGATGGCCGGGTGGAGAGGTTGTTGGCCAACACAAAGGCAAGGTCGTTGGACTTGCGGCCTCAAAAACCCATGTGGCCACCGCCAGTTGGGACGGCACGATAGGTCTGTGGCCCGAAGATGGCTCGACCCCGCAAGTGCTTCAGGTAGGTAGCGGCGTGAACGCCGTCACCTTCTCGCCAGATGGCACAACTCTGTATTCGGCGGGCATGGACGGAACGCTACGGGTTTGGGACGTAGCCAGCGGGCAGGAAACGCGTCGGCTGATCGAACATGGGTTTGGAATCAACGAACTTGTTCTGAACCCCGCCGACAACTGGATCGCCTATGGCGCGGTGGACGGCGTCACCCGCGTTCTTGACCTAACCACCGGGGATGTGCGCGACTTTACCCTCGAGCGCCGCCCGATCCTAGCGCTGGCTCTTACGCCCGACCGCAGCCTGCTGGCTGTGGGGGATGGCGAAGGCTACATCATGGTGATCAACACCGCCGAATGGCGTATCGCACAGGATTTCCGCGCCACCTTGCGCGGACCGGTCTGGGCGCTGGCTTTTTCAGCGGACGGCCAGAACCTCCACGCAGGCGGTCTTGATGAGGCGATGTACAGCTGGCCCGTCTCCGCGCTTGGCGATCAGGCACAGAGGGCTGCCGCCGAACCAAGTTTTCTGAAAAACCCAGACGAGATGAGCAACGGGGAACGCCAGTTCGCCCGCAAATGCTCGATCTGTCACAGCCTGACGACCGATGGGCAACGACGCGCCGGTCCGACCCTGCACGGCATCTTTGGTCGAAAAGCCGGCACCTTACCGGGATATTTCTACTCGGACACGCTGCAAGACTCTGATATCATTTGGAATGACGAAACGATAAACGCCCTTTTCGATCAGGGGCCAGACCACTACATACCGGGGTCAAAGATGCCAATGCAGCGGATCACACAGGCCAGCGACCGCGACGACCTGATTACCTTTCTGCGCCGTGCGACAACACCGGAAAACGAAACCGGAGGAGACCAATGAAAGCCTTTCTTGCCGCTGTGGCCGCAATGGTCGTGATCACTGTCGCCGCGCCAATCACACTGCAACAGATCGGGTTCAGCGCTGCGGACGCTGGCTCCGGTACGGCGGTGCGGCTCGACTGAATGCCCGAATATTTGACGACCAAAGAACTGGCCGACCTGCTGCGCATTGGCGAGCGTAAGGCCTATGATCTGGCTTCCTCTGGCGAGGTGCCCTGCGTGCGCGCCATGGGCAAGCTGCTGTTTCCTCGGGCCGAAGTCATCGTGTGGCTGAACGCCTCCCGTTCTGGCCCGCAGGTAGCCGAACCACCCCTGCCCCCGATTGTCGCCGGCAGCCACGATCCGCTGCTGGATTGGGCCTTGCGCGAAAGCGGCTCGGGTCTGGCCACCTATTACGACGGCTCATTCGATGGCCTGACTCGCTTGAAGGACCGCGCGGCTCAAGCCGCAGCTTTGCATATCCACGAAGACGATGGGTTCAACACGCAGACCCTGCGCGACAATCTGGGAGAGGCCCCGGTTATCTTGTATGAAATCGCGCAAAGGCAGCGCGGATTACTGCTGGCGCCCGGTGTCACCGGCATCTCAGGCTTTGGCGATTTGAAAGGGCGCCGCGTGATCCTGCGTCAGGACAGCGCCGCCAGCCAAAGGCTGTTCGACACACAGCTCGAGACTCACGGCCTGTCGCGTGAGGATCTGGACGCTCTGCCCACCTGCGCCCGTACCGAAGAGGAACTGGCCATAGCCCTGCATGACAGCAAGGCCGAGGCCGGGTTCGGGCTGGGCGCTTTGGCGGGCCTCTATGATCTGGGCTTTACCCCGACCCATTCCGAACGTCTGGACCTTGCGATCTGGCGCCGGGCCTATTTCGATAACCCGATGCTCAAACTTCTGGGATTCGTGCAATCGGACCGTTTTGCCACCCGTGCCGCCGAATTCGGTGGATATGATCTGTCAGGTCTGGGCACGATCCACCACAACGGCGCGAGTGGTTAACCTTGGTCACTTCGCGTTGGGAAAGAACAACTGCTGGCCTTCCAGCTTATAGGACTCAATCGCCGCCTGCCCGTCGGGCCCGATTAGCCAATCGACGAACCTCTGCCCCGCAGCGGCCCGCACACGCGGGTGTTTTTCAGGGTTCACAAGGATGACACCATATTGGTTGAACAACCGCGGATCGCCCTCGACCAGAACTTTGAGTTTGCCTTTGTTCCCAAAGGACTGCCACGTGGCGCGATCCGTCAACGCGTAGGCGTCCATCCCGCTGGCCACGTTGAGTGTCGCCCCCATGCCCGAGCCCGTCTCACGATACCACTCGCCTGACGCCTGGGTCGGGTCGGCACCGGCGGCGCTCCACAGACGCATCTCGGCCTTGTGGGTTCCACTGTCATCCCCACGCGAGGCAAAGGGCACTTCAGCCGCAGCCACAGCGCTCAAAGCCACCACGATATCGGCACCATCTTTCACCTTCGCCGGGTCCGATTCCGGTCCGACCAGGACGAAATCGTTATACATCACGTCGAACCGCTCAACGCCCCAACCATCCGCGACGAATTGCTCCTCAGCCTGTTTGGCATGTACCAGCAACACGTCGCCATCCCCGTTAATGGCGTTTCGGATCGCCTGCCCGGTGCCAACCGCCACGACACGTACATCAATGCCCGTCTCAGCCTCAAACCCCGGCAGGATGTAATCCAACAGGCCCGAGTTCTGGGTCGATGTTGTCGATTGCACGACGATGAAAGCCTCTTCGGCGCTGACTGACGTCACTGTCAGGCCAAGAGTTACCAATGCTGCCCGAACAATACTCCGGATCATTTCGATCTCCATTTATTATTAAGTCACCAGACCACCGGCCAAATACCGACGCGAGGCGTCACTTTCTGGGGCATCCAATATCTGTTTGGCAGCACCGTGCTCAACTACATGGCCGCCCTGCATCATCACGATATCGGCGGCCAACCGCCGAGCCTGCCCGATGTCATGCGTGACCATGACGATGCGAACCCCTCGGGTTGAGGCGCGCAGAATCATCCGCTCGATCATCTGCGTGGCGCTGGGGTCCAGCGCGCTGGTGGGTTCGTCCAGAAACAGCGTTTCGGGGTCCAACGCGAGAGCGCGCAGGATCGCCAGCCGTTGTGCCTCGCCTCCGGACAGGGACCGCGCGGATTGCCGGGCCTTGCCGTCCAGCCCGCCTTCGGTCAGCAACTCTTCGATACGGGCTTTGCGGTTGCTGCGGGCCAGTCCCTGCCGTTTCAGTACAAAGTCCAGATTGGCCGCAACCGACCGGCGTAGCAGTACGGGTTGCTGAAACACCATCGCTTGCCGCGCCTTGTGTTCGGCGTTCAGGATCATTCCGTCCTGCCGGACCTGCCCGCAATCAGGCATGATCAGCCCGTGCAAGCAGCGCAGCAACAGGCTTTTGCCCGAACCGTTCGGTCCAAGGATCAGGGTCGGTCCCGGCCCATCCAGCGACAGGTGTGGCACATCCAGCAATGCCTTGCCCTTGCGGGTGATCCGCACCCCGTCGACCGATAAACAGCTTGCCATTTCATGGACCAGATCACGCATGGCGCAACCCCTCCTGCTCGGCCCGCAGGCTGAGCGTGCTGACCAAGGCGTTTACCGCCACGGCGATGCCGATCAGAATAACCCCTAGCGCCAAGGCCAGCGCCAGATTGCCCTTGGATGTCTCAAGCGCAATGGTCGTCGTCATTACCCGGGTCACGTGGTTGATATTGCCGCCGACGATGATCACCGCCCCGACCTCGGCAATTGCCCGGCCAAATCCGGCCAGCAATGCTGTCACCAGCGCCAGCCGCGCGTCCCACAACAGCACCGGCACCGAGGCCAGACGCGACACGCCCAGCGAACGCAGCTGTTCCGAATACTCCTCGGCCAGCATCTCGACCACTTGCCGGGTCAGCGCTGCGACAATGGGTGTGACCAGCACGACCTGAGCAATGATCATCGCGGTCGGTGTATAGAGCAACTCAAGAACACCCAACGGCCCCGAGCGCGACAGCATCAGGTAGACCAGCAACCCCACAACAACCGGCGGGAACCCCATCAGAGCGTTCATCAACACGATCAAAGCCCGCCGCCCTGGAAACCGTGCAACCGCCAACGCGGCCCCGACAGGCATACCGATCAGAGCCGAAATAAGCACTGCGAAGATGGAAACTTTCAGGGACAACAGCACAATCGCCCACAGCTCTGGATCCCCTTGGAGGATCAAAGACAAGGCTGTGTTGAATTCTGATGCAAATCCCTGCATTTTATTCCCGATTATCAACATTTCGTATGAAATGCGCCCAATTACAGGATAATACTAGCTTTTTTTCAGCACCAAGTACAGACACGTTTCCGACATATCAAAATGAAAACGCGGCCCCGATTGGGACCGCGCATGTTCAAGGATTGGGAAGGGATCAGTTCAGAGCCGCATCCGTGATCTGGTGCGTCCACGCCCCGTCGGGCTGCATGGTGATCACTGGGTCGGACCCACCGGCCAGCAGAGTGCCCACCGTGCGTTCGAAATCCGCCGGGTCCAGCGCGCCATTCGAACCGGCGGTCAGCTTGGCGATCTCACCCATCATGCGTTTCTGATGCTCTTCGGTCTGGGCGCCAGTGGCATCGTTTTCCAGCACGATATCGGCGGCCTCGTCCGGGTTTTCCTCAGCGTATTTCCAGCCCTTCATCGAGGCGCGAACAAAGCGTTCCATCTTGTCAGTGAAGGCCTCATCGCTCAGGTTTTCTTCCAGCACGTACAAACCGTCTTCAAGCGTTGCGACGCCCTGATCTTCGTATTTGAATGTCACCAGCTCATCCGGGCTAACGCCTGCATCAATGACCTGCCAGTATTCGTTGTAGGTCATGGTGCTGATACAATCAGCCTGACGCTGCAGCAGAGGATCGACGTTGAAGCCCTGCTTCAGAACCTCAACACCGCTTTCGCTTTTGCCACCTGTGTCGATGCCTAGCTGGCTCATCCAGCTCATGAAGGGGAATTCGTTGCCAAAGAACCAAACGCCCAGCGTGCGGTTTTTCAGATCCTCAGGCGAGGCAATCCCGGCATCCTTCCAGCAGGTCAGCATCATGCCCGAGCTTTTGAACGGCTGCGCGATGTTGACCAGCGGCAGACCCTTTTCGCGCGCAGCCAGCGCGGCAGGCATCCATTCGACGGTCACATCCGCGCCGCCACCCGCGATCACCTGCGTCGGTGCGATATCCGGGCCACCGGGTAGAATGGTGACGTCCAGACCCTCTTCCTCATAGAAACCCTTGTCCTTGGCCACGTAGTAACCCGCAAATTGCGCCTGCGTGACCCATTTGAGCTGCAGTGTCACCTCATCCGCCGCCAAGGCAGCACTGGCTGCCAGGCTGAAGGCGGCGACCGCTCCGCTGAGTAGCTTGTTCATCTTCATATCTCCTAGTTGTTGGTGCCCCGTTTTCGGGGTCTGTTGAAGTCTTGTTATCCGCGTTGCGACGGGTGCCAGAACGTCACCGCCTTTTCGATCATTGCGACCAGCCCATAGAACGCCGTCCCGGCCAAAGCGGCCACGACGATCTCGGCCCAGACCATATCCAGCGAGAGTTGCCCGACGCTGGTCGAGATCCGGAACCCCATGCCTAGGGTTGGCGAACCAAAGAACTCGGCCACGATAGCGCCGATCAGGGCCAGAGTGGTAGAAATCTTTAGGCCATTGAAAATAAACGGCATCGCCGCTGGAAGGCGGAGTTTCAGAAAGCTCTGCCAATAGGTCGCCGCGTAGGTCTCCATCAGGTCGCGCTGCATGGCCGTGGCCTCGCGCAGACCGGCCACGGTGTTCACCAGCATCGGGAAGAAGACCATCACCACAACCACGGCGGCCTTCGAATGCCAATCGAACCCGAACCACATCACCAGGATGGGGGCCGTGCCCACAATTGGCAGCGCCGCCACGAAGTTCCCGACCGGCAGCAGCCCGAGGCGCAGGAAATCCCAGCGGTCCACCGCAATCGCCATCAGGAACGCTGATCCGCAACCAATGATATAGCCGCTGAGCGCGCCTTTGATGATGGTCTGAACGAAATCAGCCCACAGGGTCGGCAGGCTGTCGCCAAAACGCACTGCAATTAGCGACGGTGCCGGCAGAATAACCAAGGGGACTTCGAGGCCGCGCACCACCAGTTCCCAGATGCCAATCACGGTCAGGCCGAACACCAGCGGCGCCACAAACCGCACCATCCGGGTATCGGCATAGGGACCGCTGGCCAATCGGCTGTTCAGCCACCAACCAAAAAGCCACAGCAGGATTGCGCAGAAAACAAGGATCATTGCGCCATCCCCATCCGCTTGAGAACTGTCCGCTCGACCAATCCCAGCAATCCGACCAGACAGGCCGCCAGAATGGCCGCAGCAAACAAAGCCGACCAGATTTGCACCGTCTGACCGTAATAGCTGCCCGCCAGCAGACGCGCGCCCAGACCTGCGACCGCTCCTGTCGGCAATTCACCGACGATAGCCCCAACGAGGGACGCCGCGATGCCGATCTTCAGTGATGTAAACAGGTACGGCATCGACGCAGGCAAACGGAGCTTCCAGAATCCTTGGGACCGGCTGGCGTTATAGGTCCGCAGCAGGTCCAGTTGCATCGCATCGGGGCTGCGCAGGCCTTTGACCATTCCGACCACGACCGGGAAAAAGCTCAGATAAGCCGAGATAATTGCCTTGGGAATGATCCCCTGAATGCCAACCGAGTACAAAACCACGATGATCATCGGCGCCAGCGCGATGATTGGAATGGTCTGGCTGACGATGGCCCAAGGCATCACAGACAAGTCCATCACGCGGCTATGGACAATCCCAACGGCCAGCAAAATGCCCAGCCCGGTGCCAATCGCAAACCCCAGCATAGTGGCACTCAGCGTCACCCAGGAATGATAGATCAAAGACCTTTTCGAGGTGATCTTCTTCTCAACCGTTGTGTCCCACAACTCTTCTGCCACCTGATGCGGGGCAGGCAGACGCGGACGCTCCTGCTCCCAGGTTTCGTCAATTGCGTAGGGGTTGTCGATGACCAGTTCGAACTCGCTCATGTCGCGCCGATCGACCGACTTTGGCGGATCGACCTCTTCTCCGGCCCGCTCGAATTCATTCAAAACGCCTTTGATGTTCATCGGCACGCTGGCGGCGTACCAGAACAGGACAATGACGCCAACAACAGTCAGGACGGCCCAAATAGCTCTGATGCCAGCACTATTCATCGGAATGCCCCGCTCGCAGACCTTCACGCACGCGATGGGCCACTTCGATGAACTCCGGCGTATCGCGGATATCCAAAGGTCGCTCTTTCGGTAGAGGGCTGTCGATCACATCCGTAATCCGCCCGGGCCGAGGGCTCATCACCACGATCTTGGTGCTGAGATACACCGCCTCAGGGATGGAGTGCGTCACGAAACCGATGGTCTTGCCTGTCCGAGCCCAAAGCGCCAGAAGCTGTTCGTTCAGGTGATCGCGCACGATCTCGTCCAACGCACCAAAAGGTTCGTCCATCAGCAGGATATCGGCGTCAAAGGCCAGCGCCCGAGCGATACTGGCGCGCTGCTGCATCCCTCCGGATAACTGCCATGGCAACTTGCCGCAAAATCCTTCTAGATCAACAAGTTCCAGAACCTTTCTCACGCGCTCTTCTTGCTCGGCAGCCGAATAACCCATGATCTCAAGCGGCAATTTGATGTTCTTGGCAATGGTCCGCCACGGATACAGACCCGCCGCTTGAAACACATAGCCATAGGCCCGGTTCCGCCTTGCTTCATCAGGGGTCATGCCATTAACGGTCAGCGTCCCTCCGGTCGGTGACTCCAGCGCTGCGATACAGCGCAGAAAGGTGGTCTTCCCGCAGCCCGAGGGGCCGATGAAACTGACAAAATCGCCTTTGTCGATGGTCAGGTTCACATCCTTCAACGCGTGAACCGGTCCGTCATTGGTTTGGAAGGTGAGATCCAGTTGCCTTGCCTCGATCACGGGCTGGGTAGTGCTTTCAGTATTCATTCCATTGCCTTGAAAAGGTTTGGCTTTGGGCCGCCGCGACGACGGCCCGCACGCATCACACACCCGTTGCTGGGATACCTGTCCGTTCAACCGGCCGCGGGGCGGTCAGCTCTTTCCAGGTGCTCAGCGCCTTGTTCACGTGACCGTTGGGTTCGCGTGCCACAAAATCACCATGCCCTTCCTGAGTACGAATTTCACCGTCATGCACCGCCACCTGACCGCGTGTCAGGGTAAAGCGCGGCAGACCTATGACCTCTTTACCCTCGAACACGTTGTAGTCAATCGAGGATTGCTGCGTATCCGCGCTGATCGTCTTGGTCTTTTCGGGATCCCAAACCACGATATCCGCATCCGCGCCCACGAGGATCGCACCTTTTTTCGGATAGCAATTCATGATCTTGGCGATGTTTGTTGATGTCACCGCGACGAACTCGTTCATCGTCAACCGCCCGGTATTCACACCATGTGTCCACAACATCGGCATCCGATCTTCCAGACCACCGGTGCCGTTCGGAATCTTGGTGAAATCACCCACACCATAGCGTTTTTGCTCGGTTGTGAAGGCGCAATGATCAGTCGCCACAACGCTAAGAGTACCCGAGTGCAGACCGTTCCACAGGCTGTCCTGATGCTGCTTGTTGCGGAACGGGGGACTCATGACCCGACGCGCTGCGTGATCCCAATCGTGATGGAAATACTCGCTTTCATCCAATGTAAGGTGCTGGATCAGAGGTTCGCCCCACACGCGCTTGCCATTCATCTTGGCCCGACGAATGGCCTCATGCGCCTCTTCACAGGACGTGTGCACCACATAAAGCGGCACACCCGCCATATCGGCAATCATGATGGCGCGGTTGGTGGCCTCGCCTTCCACCTGCGGCGGGCGCGAATAGGCGTGCGCCTCGGGACCGGTATTGCCTTCGGCCATAAGCTTGGCCTGCAACTCGGCTACGACGTCGCCGTTTTCGGCGTGTACCATGGCGATTCCGCCCAGTTCCGCCAAGCGCTTGAACGAAGCGAAGAGTTCATCGTCATTCACCATCAACGCGCCCTTGTAAGCCATGAAGTGCTTGAACGTGTTGATGCCGCGCGTCTCGACCACCGTCTTGATGTCATCAAACACCTGCTCGCCCCACCATGTCACGGCCATGTGGAACGAGTAGTCGCAGTTCGCCCGCGTCGATTTGTTATCCCAGCGTTTCAACGCATCCAACAACCCTTCACCAGGGTTTGGCAGCGCGAAATCCACCACCATCGTGGTGCCCCCAGCCAATGCCGCGCGGGTGCCGCTTTCGAAATCATCGCTGGAGTACGTCCCCATGAACGGCATCTCCAGATGAGTGTGCGGGTCGATCCCACCCGGCATGACATAGCACCCGGTCGCGTCCAATTCCTTGTCACCTTTCAGATCCACTCCGATCTCGGTGATCACCCCATCTTCCACCAAAACATCCGCTTTGTAAGACAGGTCGGCGGTCACGACAGTCCCGTTCTTGATAACAGTGCTCATTTTAATCTCCCTGTTGCGGTCTGCGCCGCTTTCTTCAACTGGCCAAAAATATCCGGGGGCGTCGCCCTGTGGGCGACAGGGACAGAGCCCTATTCCACGATCTCGGCCGTTTCGACGACTGCATGAAACAGAACTTCCGCCCCAGCCGCAGCCCATTCTTTGCTGATTTCTTCGGCTTCGTTATGGCTCAACCCATCCACGCAGGGGCACATCACCATCGCGGTTGGCGCCACGCGGTTGATCCAACACGCGTCGTGCCCCGCCCCCGAGATGATATCCCGGTGCGAATAGCCCAGCCGATCCGCTGCATCACGCACAGCGGCTACGCAGCCTGCGTCGAATTCCACCGGGTCAAAGCCGCCAACCTTCTCGAATTCGATCTGTAACCCCATCTCTTCGACGATACTTTCTGCGGCGACGCGCAGACGGTTCTCCATATCGGTGATGACTTCTAAATCGGGTGAGCGGAAATCGACCGTAAACACCACTTTGCCCGGGATCACATTGCGCGAATTCGGATAGACATCGATATGCCCCGCCGCGCCGACAGCATGTGGCGCATGTGACCACGCGATCTCATCCACTTTCTCAAGTATCCGCGCCATCGCCAGCCCGGCATTCTTGCGCATCGGCATCGGGGTCGAGCCGGTATGGGCGTCCTTGCCGGTTACTGTGATCTGGGTCCAGCTCAGGCCCTGCCCGTGGGTGACGACGCCAATGTCTTTGCCTTCAGCCTCAAGAATCGGCCCCTGTTCGATGTGCAATTCAAAGAAAGCGTGCATCTTGCGGGCACCGACCTCTTCATCACCACGCCAGCCGATGCGAGTCAATTCGTCACCGAATTTCTTACCTTCAGCATCCTCACGGTCATAAGCCCAATCCTGAGTGTGCACTCCGGCAAACACGCCCGAGGACAACATCGCTGGCGCATAGCGCGTGCCCTCTTCGTTGGTCCAGTTGGTCGCCACGATGGGGTGCTTTGTCTTGATCCCCAGGTCGTTCAAAGTGCGGAGAACTTCCAACCCGCCCAGAACACCCAACACTCCGTCATACTTTCCGCCGGTCGGCTGCGTATCAAGATGCGAGCCGACATAGACCGGCAGAGCCTCTGGGTCAGTGCCCTCTCGACGCGCAAACATATTACCCATCTGGTCCAGCCCCATGGTGCAACCGGCGTCTTCACACCATTTCTGGAACAAGGCGCGGCCTTCGGCATCCTCATCCGTCAGAGTCTGACGATTGTTGCCGCCAGCCACACCGGGGCCGATCTTGGCCATCTCCATCAGACTGTCCCACAACCTGTCGCCATTGATCCTGAGGTTCTGCGTCGGAGCTGCCATTTTCTTCTTCCCTGTTGCTTGCGATTTGGCTCGCTTTTGGTGTCTTGATTTGACCATCTGGTCAAACTCACGCTATCACGGGTTGGTCATCAGTCAAGAAATTGCGAGACGCCGTCGATAATTTTGGCATAAACGGCGCCTGCTTGCCGGAAAAAGAGACAACCTGAAAAAATGCCCAAAGACCGCGCCCCAACCAGAATTCAGAAAAAGAACCGAGCAGCGATTCTGGACGCTGCCCTGAACGTATTCTCGGCACACGGGTTTCGCGGCTCGACCGTTGACCAGATCGCGACCGAGGCCGGGCTGAGCAAACCAAACCTGCTGTACTATTTCCCATCAAAAGAAGCGATTCACACTGCCCTTCTATCCGGTCTGCTAGACGTCTGGCTTGCCCCGCTGCACGATCTGGATGAGGACGGTGATCCGATGCAGGAAATCCTGTCGTATATTCACCGCAAACTACAGATGAGCCGCGAATTGCCCCGCGAAAGCCGCCTGTTCGCAAATGAGCTGGTCCAAGGCGCTCCACGCATTCACGACGCGCTGTCGCAAGATCTGAAACAGTTAGTGGATGAGAAAACCGCGATTCTGAAGCAATGGATGGACGATGGCAAAATCGCGCAGGTTCACCCCTATCATCTGATTTTCTCGATCTGGGCGCTGACCCAACACTACGCGGATTTCGATGTGCAAGTCCGCGCAATTCTGGGCGATGAGGACCCGTTCGAAGGGGCTGAACCGTTTATCGATACGCTGTACCGCAAGCTGCTGACGCCATAGAAAAAGGGGCCGTTCTTCGGCCCCTTCTTCTTTCTACCGACCGATTTACTCGGCGGCTTTTGCCATCGGATTGTTGGGATGGGTCGTCCAGTTGGCATAGTCGGGCTGCACCTCCAAGCCGGTGCGCGGATCAACTTCTCCGGCGGCCATCGGCACCATCGAAATGCACCCATCGACCGGGCAAACATCCACGCAAAGGTTACAGGCGACGCATTCGTCATCCATGACCTCGAACACCCGGTCCTCGGACATTGAGATCGCCTGATGACTGGTGTCTTCGCAGGCGGCGTAGCAGCGACCGCATTTGATGCACTGGTCCTGATCGATCTTGGCCTTAGCCACATAATTCAGGTTTAGATATTGCCAGTCGGTCACGTTCGGAACGGCCAGACCGACGATTTCCGAGACATCCTTGTAGCCCTTTTCATCCATCCATTTGGACAGGCCAGCCGTCAGTTCGTCGATGATCTTGAACCCATAGGTCATGGCCGCGGTGCAGACCTGAACGGTGCCGCAACCCAGTGCCATAAACTCTGCCGCATCGCGCCATGTGGTCACGCCGCCGATGCCGGAAATCGGCAGACCATGCGTTGCCTGCGCCCGCGAAATCTCGGACACCATCGACAGAGCAATCGGCTTAACAGCCGGACCGCAATAGCCACCATGACTGCCCTTGCCGTCAATCGAGGGTTCGGGGCTGAAAGTGTCCAGATTGACGCTGGTGATCGAGTTGATGGTGTTGATCAGAGAGACCGCGTCCGCACCACCATTCCTGGCAGCCTCGGCAGGTTTGCGGATATCGGTGATGTTGGGCGTCAGCTTCACGATGACCGGGCGGTCATAGTACTGTTTGCACCAGCGGGTGACCATCTCGATATATTCAGGCACCTGCCCCACGGCTGAACCCATGCCGCGTTCGCTCATCCCGTGCGGGCAGCCGAAGTTCAGCTCGATGCCGTCTGCGCCGGTTTCAGCGACACGCGGCAGGATGGCTTTCCACGCCTCTTCCTCGCACGGAACCATGATCGAGGCGATCAGAGCACGATCCGGATAATCGGCTTTAACCCGCGCCATTTCTTCAAGGTTCACCTCAAGGGGGCGGTCGGTGATGAGTTCGATGTTGTTCAGGCCCAGCAACCGACGATCTGCGCCGTAGATTGCGCCATAGCGCGGCCCGTTTACGTTCACGACCGGAGGGCCCTCGGACCCTAGGGTTTTCCAGACGACGCCGCCCCATCCGGCCTCGAATGCGCGACGGACGTTGTATTCCTTATCGGTCGGAGGCGCAGAGGCCAGCCAATAGGGGTTGGGGCTGGATATGCCCAGAAAGTTTGTCGTTAGATCGGCCATGGCTTCTCCCTTCCCGGCTCAGCCGGTTTTCTTGAATATCATTTCAGTCGGGCGAATGCGCCCGGCCTTGAGGTTTTTGACGTAGTTCTGAAACTTTTCGGGCGCCGTCTCGCCCATCATGAGGTGAATACCCAAAGGGGGCGGACCGCTTTCGGCAAGGCGCGCAAAGACGTCTTCGAAGAACTCCACCGCAAACTCGGTTCGGTCGGTCTCGGTCACCAGTTCAAGCCCTGCGGCGGCGGCGGCGTCCCTATAGACTTCGGGTGCATCGACAAAAGACGTATCGGCAACGGTCGACCATGGCAGGGGAAAGTCCAGTTGCCCGGCAACCCCACCACGCATTACATCGAACAGACCAAAGGTTCCGCCCGTGGCCAGAGTACGCGCAACTTCCCCGAACAACCCGGCCTTGTCTTCGATATTCATGCCGACATGCAGCATGACCGCTAGATCAAACCCTGCATCCGGCACCGGCATGTTCAGGGCACTACCGACATGAAAGCTGGACTTGTCGGAATGCCCAACAAGATCGCTCAGTGCAGTTGCGGTTTCAACGAATTCAGGTGTCAGGTCGATCCCGGTCACCGTCGAGTCATAGCGGTCCACGACGTAGCGCGATGTCCCGCCAATGCCGCACCCAACATCCAACACCCGTGTCGCATGGGTCGGCGCGAGTTGCGCAAACAGGTTGTCTGTAGCCAGAACACCACCGGTGTGAAACTCATCCCCCGCCTTCAAGTCAGCGACGGTTGCTGCATCCGGGTCAATACCGCTGGCCTCAAGCGCCGCACGGACGCGTTTGGTCAGTGCACCGGTTGTGTAGTGTTGAGCAACAGCTTGTTCGATCTGGGACATGGGAATACCTCAGCAGCGAAAGGAATGGGGTGAATACCCCACCCTATCACGAAACCAGTGTTTCGTGGATGTCCATCGCCGCATCCCGCCCTTCGGCCACAGCTGTCACGGTCAGGTCTTCCCCGCCCGCAGCGCAGTCCCCTCCGGCCCAGACACCGGCCATCGATGTGCGGCCTGCTCCGGTCACGGCGATTTTGTTGCCGTCCAGCTTCAACCCTTCTGGCGCGCCGTCCAGTTTCTGACCAATCGCCTTGAGGACCTGATCTGCAGGCAGGCGGATCATTTCACCTGTTCCCGTCAACTGACCGTTGTCGCTGGAGGTGTATTCCAATTCGATCTCAGCCGCTGTTCCGTTTCCATGCACGGCTACGGGCTGCACATTGGTCATGATCTTGACGCCATGCGAGGACGCCAAGTCCTGTTCATACCGGCTGGCCCCCATGGCGTCGCGGCCGCGCCGATAGGCGATGGTCACGTGCTCGGCACCCAGAAGTTTCGATTTCACCGCCGCGTCCACGGCAGTCATACCGCCGCCGATAACGACGACATTACGCCCCACTGCCAGGTTCGCCAGATCAGAGGCCTGACGCACGTCCGAGATGAAATCGACGGCAAAGCGAACACCATCCCTGTCAGCCCCATCAGCACGCAGGGCGTTCACCCCGGCCAGACCAATAGAAAGGAATACAGCGTCGTAGTTTTCGACCAGACCATCCAGCGAGACGCTCTCGCCCAACACCGAGCCGGTCTCAATGGTGATGCCGCCGATGTTCAGCAGCCAGTCCACCTCAGCCTGCGCAAAGTCATTTGTCGATTTATAGGCTGCGATGCCGTATTCGTTCAGCCCACCGGGTTTGGGTTTGCTTTCGTGGATCACCACGTCATGCCCTAGCATCGCCAGACGGTGTGCACAGGCGAGACCCGCAGGCCCTGCCCCAATCACGGCAACTGTTTTGCCGGTCGGCGCGGCGCGCTCGAACGGATGGTCTCCCACAGCCATAACACTGTCCGTCGCATAGCGCTGCAGGCGACCGATCTCGACCGGAGCCCCTTCGGCAGTTTCGCGAACACAGGCTTCTTCGCACAGTGTCTCGGTCGGACAAACGCGGGCGCACATGCCGCCCAGAATGTTCTGCGCCAGAATGGTCTCGCCTGCGGCTTCGGGTTGCCCGGCCTGAATCTGACGCATGAACAATGGAATATCGATATCCGTCGGACAGGCCGTCACACATGGCGCGTCATAGCAGAAATAACACCGATCCGCCGCCACAGCGGCCTCATGCGCGGCCAATGGCGGATGCAAATCGGTAAAATTCGAGGTCAGCTCATCGCTGGAAAGCCGCCCGGAGACAATGCCGGGGACCATCTGGCCCTGTGCCATCGCTCTACTCCCTGTGTATATGTTTGTTATGGCCTCAGCTTGCCACAATCTATTTTTTTATCAATTGGTAAAATTTATAAAATCGTCAAAAACGCAAAAATCCACGCTTTTTCCCTCGATACCGGGGCTAAATTGCCTGATTTTCCGGCATCCCGAGAATTAGTTGCGTTCGGCAAAGATCACGCGACCTTCAATCACGAAGATTCCCTACATCTGGTTTTGACGGACCCTGCAGCGTATTGTAGATCATGCATAAACCGAGCAGCGCCGGTCATCGGCCACTTACCTGAAAGTCTTCCGATGCAGGCCAGCCCTTCGCAGTTCAACATTGTTGTCATCGGGCAAAACAACCGGCTGCAATATGAGGCTCTGTTGTTCGCGGCGTCTCTGCGCCACAGCTCTCCGAATTTCTCTGGGCGGTTATTTGTCGCGGTCCCCCAACCTGGACCTCTTTGGAGTCATGACCCGAGCATTCAAAACGAGGATGTGCTGAAGGCACTGCGGCAACTGGATGCTGAAATCGTGCCATTCGACAACCATGTTTTCGGCCAAAGCTATCCCCAAGGCAACAAGATCGAGGCTGTGCTGTCCCTGCCCGAGGGCGAGCCGTTCGTGTTTTTCGACAGCGACACACTGATCACCGGAGACCTGGCCTCAGTGCCGTTTGATTTCGACCACCCCGGAGCCTCGCAAAAAGTCGAGGGCACGTGGCCCAAGCCAACGCTTTATGGCCCCGGCTTTGATGGCATCTGGCACGCCCTGTACCGTCGCTTTGATCTGGATTTCGAAAGCTCGCAGGATACCAGCCAACCGTTGGATTACTGGCGGCGCTATCTGTATTTCAACGCGGGCTATTTCTTTTATTCCTGCCCGCGTAAGTTCGGAGAGCGATTTCTGGACTACGCCCGAACGATCCGGGATGAGGAAATCCCCGAACTGGCTGGGCAAAACCTCGATCCCTGGCTGGATCAGGTTGCCCTACCTCTGGCTATTCATTCCTTCGGCGGCGGCCGCGACGCCCTGCCGTCGGGCCTGCTAGACGGTTCGGTCAGTTGCCACTATCGGCTGTTTCCCTTGCTCTATGCGCGCGAAAGCGACCATGTCGTTGAGGTATTGGAAACAGTCGTGGCTCCAAACCGGTTCAAGAAAGTGCTCAAGGGGTATGAGCCAATCAAAAAGCTGGTTCTGCAGCGCAAGGGCCACAAGATCCGCGACCTGTTCGACCGTGACAATCTGCCAAAGCGAGAGCAGGCCATCCGAAATACGATCCGCAACAAAGGCCTGTGGATGCGCTGACACAATGTTGTGTGTATGCGCCGGATCGCCTAGAGATTCAGCAACACAAATTCCAACAGGAGATTTCGACGATGTCTGACGGCCCGACT
This sequence comes from Ruegeria sp. CH8, assembly GCF_056536985.1. Taxonomy (NCBI): domain Bacteria; kingdom Pseudomonadati; phylum Pseudomonadota; class Alphaproteobacteria; order Rhodobacterales; family Roseobacteraceae; genus Ruegeria; species Ruegeria sp. CH8. Next base: position 380,292 of record NZ_JBQFQR010000001.1, read on the forward strand.
TACGGTTTCGACACATTGCAAATTCACGCGGGTGCGCGGCCCGACCCAGCAACAGGTGCGCGCCAGACGCCGATCTACCAGACCACCGCATATGTGTTCCGTGACGCGGACCACGCGGCTGCCCTATTCAACCTGCAAGAGGTTGGCTTCATCTATTCCCGTCTGACCAACCCGACCGTGGCCGTTCTGCAGGAACGTATCGCCACGCTTGAGGGCGGTGTTGGCGCAGTTTGCTGTTCCTCGGGTCACGCGGCGCAGATCATGGCGCTGTTCCCGCTGATGGGTCCGGGCTGCAACGTTGTGGCCTCGACGCGCCTCTATGGCGGTACGGTCACGCAGTTCAGCCAGACCATCAAACGCTTTGGTTGGTCGGCCAAGTTCGTGGACACCGATGATCTGGACGCCGTGAAAGACGCCATCGACGAAAACACCCGCGCAGTGTTCTGCGAATCCATCGCCAACCCAGGTGGCTATGTCACCGATATCCGCGCGCTGGCGGATGTGGCCGACGCGGCAGGCGTTCCGCTGATCGTCGACAACACCTCGGCCACGCCGTACCTGTGCCGCCCCATCGAACAGGGTGCGACTCTGGTCGTGCACTCGACCACAAAGTACCTGACCGGCAACGGCACTGTTACCGGTGGCTGCATCGTGGATTCGGGCAAGTTCGACTGGTCGGCGAATGACAAGTTCCCCTCGCTCAGCGAACCCGAAGCTGCCTATCACGGCCTGAAATTCCACGAGACGTTCGGCCCGCTGGCATTCACCTTCCACGGTATCGCCATCGGTCTGCGCGATCTGGGCATGACCATGAACCCGCAAGCCGCGCATTACACGCTGCTGGGGATTGAGACCCTGTCGCTGCGGATGGAGCGTCACGTCGAAAACGCCCGGAAAATCGCCGCCTGGCTCGAGGCTGACGACCGAGTGGACTATGTCACCTACGCGGGTTTGCCCTCATCGCCCTATCACGACCGGGTTCAGGCGCAGTACAAGAAAGGCGCGGGTGCACTGTTCACCTTTGCGGTCAAGGGCGGCTATGACGCTTGCGTCAAACTGGTGAACTCGCTTGAGATTTTCAGCCACGTTGCCAACCTTGGTGATGCACGGTCGCTGATCATCCACTCGGCCTCGACCACCCACCGCCAACTGACGCCCGAGCAGCAAGAGGCCGCGGGTGCCGGGCCGAACGTGGTTCGTGTGTCCATCGGTATCGAAGACGCCGATGACCTGATCGCCGACCTGAATCAGGCGCTGGCCAAAGCGTCGGCCTGAGGATGAGCGAGCACGACACAAACGATCTGGGTCAACCTGTTGGCAAGCCGGTTTCTGACGACTTCCCTCGCCTTACACCGCCCTATACGCCAATGGATGGCCAATATTGTTCCGTCGTGCCGTTGGACGTGAACCGGCACACGCCCGGGCTTTACCGAGCGTTTGCCAACGATACGGACGGTCGCAACTGGACCTATCTGCCCTACGGGCCGTTCGACTCGGAACACGATTTTGTGGAATGGGCCCGCGCGACTTGCATGGACAGCGACCCGATGTTCCACACGGTGCTCGATGAAAACGAGACGCCTATCGGCATGGCCTCGTTTCTGCGCATTGAACCTGCGGCAGGTGCGATCGAAGTTGGGCACATCCACTTCTCGCCCCTATTGCAGCGCAGTCCGAAATCGACCGAGACCATGTACCTGATGATGCGCCGTGTTTTCGACGAGTTGGGCTATCGCCGGTATGAATGGAAATGCGATGCTCTGAATGCTGCCTCCTGCCGCGCGGCAGAGCGGTTGGGCTTTACCTTCGAGGGCATCTTCCGGCAAGCGACTCACTACAAGGGTCGCAACCGGGATACGGCGTGGTACTCGATCCTCGACACCGAATGGCCGCGCATCAAAACCGCGTTCGAGGCCTGGCTGTCGCCCGACAATTTCGACCAGACGGGCCAACAGCGACAACCGCTGCAGGCCCGCGTCAAATCCTCTGGATCAGTCGGAAATCCCGAATTCCATCGTCACGTTGACCGAGACTGAAATCTCGCCCCCCGCAACAGGAACACCTCCTCCCTCTGCCATGCTCATCGCGCGCATCTGAGGCGCGGGGCGGACACCGCCAGCCTGTTCGCTGATCGTCTGGACCTGTCCCAAAGTCACGTTGGCCGCCTGCGCCAATTGTTCGGCCTTTGCGGTGGCCTCGGCCACGGCCTTGGCGCGCGCCTCTGCCTGCAGCGGGGCAGGATCCTGCACACCAAAGCTCAGCCCGCCGAAGTCATTGGCTCCGTCCTGAATGACCGCATCCATGATAGTTCCCAGCTTGGTCAGATCACGCACGCGCACCTGAACATTATTCGAGGCGACAAACCCTGTAATCTCAGGCCGTTCACCGCTGGAGTTATTGCGACCGGACCAGACCGGCGACAGTGACAGATCGCGAGTCTGCACGTCGCGGGTTTCAACACCCATGTCCTCCAGCCGTTTCAGAATCTGTGCCACGGCATCAGAGGTCGACTGCATGGCGTTCGATGCCTCGGCATCTTCGTTTGTGACACCCAGAGTGATGGTTGCCATATCGGGTGCGGCCTGAACGGTTCCGGCCGCATCCACAGTGATGCGACGTTCTTCCGCATGGGCCATACCTGCTGCAGTCACGGCCATCATCGCGGCCAGAAAAGCGATTTTCTTCAAGGTCTTCCCTCCAAATTCTTCACCAACAACATGGTGGCGACAGGGCGGATCAAACAAGGGGAACTTCCGGCTTTTTCTTTCCCTCGGCGGGAACCTGCTTTAATGTCTCTCTGCGGACGAAATGTCGTTTGCATTGATGCTGACAATTATGGTTCCTCGGGATTATGAAACCCGCCTTTGCGCTGTCTTTTTCTGCGACCGGAATATCTGTGCATCACCAGTCCGATGGCGACTGGTATTGCATAGGTGAGGTCGCGCTGGATGCGCCGGACCTGAACACTCAGCTACACGCATTGCGGGACACAGCGTTTGCTCTAGAAAATAACTTGAGCTGCAAGGTTGTGATTCCTGCGGATCAAGTCCGGTTCCTGTCGACGGATACAGACGGAGAATCGCCCGAGGAACGTGAAAGCCAGGCCCGGTCGGCGCTGGCTGATGCAACCCCCTATTCGGTCGACGATCTGGTCTTTGACACCGCAAGGGCCGGCGCAACCACACATGTCGCGGCCATCACGAAACAGACGCTAAGCGAAGCGCGCGATTTCGCGACCGAGCACGGGTTCATTCCGGTTCAGTTTACGGCAGACACCAATCCGGACCTCTTCCCGACGGAACCGTTGTTTTCAGAACATACAACGGAATACAAAGACCCAGCGGCACCACAAAACAGCGATACCACTGCGTCTAACGTCCACACCATTGCAGACACCACGCCTCCGGAAGTATTCCGTACACCATCTGTGGGCGCGGCTCTCAAGGCGACCTCTGAAACGCCGGTCAAGCGATATGCAATCCCGGCCGCAGCCTCCCTCGCAATCGTGTTAGCGTTGGGTGCGTGGGCCCTGATCGCGTCGAATAGTGGCGAAGAAGCGGAAACCGCGCAGAACGAAACCTCCCTGCCCGCGCCTGAAACTCAGGTCGTTGACGTCGCACCAGAAGTGCAAGCCGAGCCCGAAACACTGCCCCCCGACACAACTGAGCGCGAACAGGATGCCGCCTCGGCCGACGACACTGACCTTTCAGCCACAGATGCCGCGATCCTCGAAGCGCTGAACGTGGCGCCTACGCCAGTAGAAGAAATCGCTCAGGACCCAGACCCTCAGGACATCCCAGAGCAAGAGGGTATCGAGATCACTGCGCCCGAACCTCTGCTGCCCCCGGTTCTGCCGGCACTGGACGAACTGTATCTGGCCTCCATCGACAACTCTAACCTGTCCAACGACGCAATAGCCCTGCCTTCAATCGAGAGTTTTGATACGGATTTGCCTTTCGACCAAGTTGCGCTGCCCAGCGTTGCCGGGTCACGGTTCGAACTGAATGAACGAGGTCTGGTCAATCCCAGCGTTGAAGGAGTGACGACCCCAGAGGGGATCGTTGTATATCTTGGACGTCCATCGAAGGTACCACCCACCCCTCCTGTCCGATTTGAGCAGGAACCTACACTGGAAGAACCTTCTGACAGGTTGGCTGGACTGCGCCCCAAATCACGCCCAAGCGACCTGAATGAACGGTTTGAACGTCAGCAACTGGGCGGGCGCTCACGCGACGAGCTGGCGGCGCTGCGCCCCAAACTGCGCCCAGCTTCCCTGCAACGGCAAGAAGTTGAGGAAGAACCGGCGCCAGCAGTGCTGGGAGGATTGAGCGTGCCGCGTCCCAAGACGCGTCCAGCGGGTCTAGCCCCTTCGTCAAGCACCCAAACCGCTAGTTTGGGTTCGGCAGCTGGCATCAGTCAGCTCGAGGCCGGGTCGTTCCAGCCAAAAGCCGTGGCTCCCAAGATTCCGTCATCGGCCTCGGTTGCACGACAGGCTACGATCGACAATGCGTTGAACCTGCGCAAGCTGAACCTGATCGGTGTCTACGGCACGCCCGCCAACCGCCGCGCGCTGGTGCGCCTACCCAGCGGTCGCTACAAAAAGTTGAAAGTGGGCGATAGGCTGGACGGTGGCAAAGTCATCGCCATTGGCGATAGCGAGTTGCGATATCAGAAAAGCGGTCGGAACCTGACGTTGAAAATGCCACGTGGTTAAAGCGGCGGAAACGCCCGCCGCTTTAAATTATTCAATCAAGCAGCTGAAATTTCACCGCTTTCGATCTGTTCGCGTTCAATGGATTCGAACAGAGCCTGGAAGTTGCCCTCACCGAACCCGTCATCGCCTTTACGCTGAATAAACTCGAAAAAGATCGGGCCGATCACGGTTTTCGAGAAGATTTGCAGCAGGATCCGGGTCTCGCCACCATCTACCACGCCCTCGCCGTCGATCAGGATGCCGTGCTTCATCATGCGATCAAGCGGCTCTTCGTGGTCGGTAACGCGGTCTTTGGACATATCGTAGTAAGCGGTGTTCGGGCCTGGCATGAACTTCAGCCCTTTCTCGGCAATCGCATCGGTCGAGGCATAGATATCCTCGCTACCCACCGCGATATGCTGAATGCCCTCGCCTTTGTACTTATTCAGGTAGGATACGATCTGCCCGGTCTCGCCACGATCCTCGTTGATCGGAATGCGGATACGGCCACAGGGCGACGTCAGAGCGCGACTAAAGAGGCCGGTATACTTACCCTGAATGTCAAAGAACCGAATTTCACGGAAGTTGAACAGGCTTTCGTAGAACTTAAACCACTTGTCCATATTCCCGCGATACACGTTGTGCGTCAGGTGATCGAGGTAATAGAATCCGTCGCCGCGCGGCTTGGACTGTTTGGTCCAGGTGAATTCTTGATTGTAGGGTGAAGTGTCATGGTACTGATCGATGAAGTAGATCAGCGACCCTCCAATGCCCCTGATTGCGGGAACATCCATGGTCTTGTCCGCCGCGTCATAGGGTTCGGCGCCTTTGGCAACCGCTTGTTCATAGGCTTGTTGCGCGTTCACGACCCGCCAACCCATCGCTGATGCGCAGGGGCCGTGCTCGGCAACAAACCGTGCGGCGAAGCTTTCGGGGTCGGCATTCAGGATGTAGGTGACGTCGCCTTGCTGCCACAGCTCAACAGCCGGTCTGTCTGTGTGGTAGCCAACTTGTTCGAAACCCATCTTGGTGAACAGGTCGCGCAATTCCTGCGGTTCAGGATGCGCAAACTCCACAAACTCAAACCCGTCGGTTCCGACCGGATTTTCCTTGCTGATGACAGATTTCGGGGCGTTATGAGGGAAAGGACCCATGGTGCACCTCTTTCAAAACAGGAATTTCTTTGCTGATTCCAAAATACTCCTTATCTCGCGCTGTTTCTGCGCATAGTTTTCGTGTAACCTAGGATCAAACGCGCAAAAGCCGCATCATTTTGAGATTGAGTGAAGAAAGTCCGCATATGCTGGATGCAACCGACACGCGCCTGCTGTCTGCCCTGCAGAAGGATGCCCATCTGACCGCGCATCAATTGGGTGAAATGCTGAACCTTTCGCCCAGTCAGGCTGGACGACGGCGGCAGCGACTTGAGGCCGAAGGGTATATCACCGGTTACGCCGCGCGGCTGGACCCGCTCAAACTGGGCTTGAACGTTCAGGGATTCGTTCAGGTCCATCTGGGCACGCATGGCCCCGATCAATCGGAAAGCTTCGCCCGTATGGTCGACACGCGCCCCGAGATCACCAGTGCCTGGACGATGACTGGAGAAGCAGATTATTTGCTCCATGTTTATTGCGATGATCTATCTGCGCTCAACCGCTTGCTTCATCAGGTGATACTGCCGCATCCTGCGGTCGCACGGGTGCAAAGTCAGATCGTGATGGATCAGCTCAAGCGCGACGCCCCTTTGCCCACCTGACCTGACCGAAAGGACCGACATGGACGACTTCCTCTATCAGGCCTCGATCTATCTGGCAGCTGCCGTGATCGCCGTGCCCCTATCGGCACGCTTGGGGCTGGGGTCCGTGTTGGGGTATCTGGCTGCGGGTATTGTCATCGGCCCTATGTTCGGCCTTGTCGGAGCCGAAACCGAAAGCCTGCAACACGTGGCCGAGTTCGGCGTGGTCATGATGCTGTTCCTGATCGGGCTGGAGCTTGAGCCCCGCGCGCTGTGGGATATGCGGGACAGACTGTTGGGTCTGGGTGGCCTGCAGGTCGGACTGTCCACCGCTGCCATCGCCGGCGTCGCCATGTACTCAGGCCACCCTTGGTCGGTCGCTTTGGCGGTCGGGTTGACCCTGTCCTTGTCCTCAACAGCGATCGTGTTGCAAACGCTGTCAGAAAAGGGGCTGATGCAGACCAATGGTGGCCGCGCCACATTTTCAGTGCTGCTGACGCAAGACATCGCGGTCATCCCCATTCTGGCTCTGCTGCCGCTGTTGGCGCTGCCTTCCATACCGCATCTGGAAAGCGACGGATCTATCGACCGTGGCGTGAAAGACCTGCACGATACAGGCCATCATAGCCTGTCTCTGGTCGAAGGCCTGCCGGGCTGGGCCGTCACGCTGGTCACCATCGGCGCTATTGCCTTCGTTATCCTTGCGGGTGTCTACCTGACACGCCCCCTATTCCGTTTTATTCACGCCACTCGCCTGCGCGAGATGTACACCGCACTGGCGCTGATGATCGTGGTGGGGATTTCCTTCCTGATGACACTTGTCGGTCTTTCACCTGCTCTAGGAGCGTTTCTGGCGGGTGTTGTTCTGGCCAGCTCGGAATTCCGGCATGAAATGGAAAGCGACCTTGAGCCGTTCAAGGGCCTGTTCCTGGGTCTATTCTTCATCACAGTCGGCGCCGGGATTGATATCGCCTATTTCTTCAATGATCCGCTTGAGCTAATAGGTCTGGCCCTTCTGGTTATCCTTTTCAAAGGGATCATTCTGTTTCTGGTCGGACGCGCTTTTAAGTTACGAGGTCGGGATCACTGGCTGTTTACGTTGGGCCTGGCGCAAGCGGGTGAGTTCGGCTTTGTCCTTCTGGCTTTTTCGACTCAGCAGAACGTCATCCCGTCCGACCTGTCGCAGAAGTTGTTGATGATCATCGCCCTGACCATGCTGATCACACCGCTTCTTTTCATCATCTATGATCTGATGTCCCGCCGGATCAGAGACAACGGTCCGCAACCGGAACCGGATAAAATTGACGAGCAAGGCCCGGTCATCATTGCAGGTATCGGTCGTTTTGGTCAGATCGTGAACCGTCTGGTTCGCGCCAGTGGTTTCAAAACTATCGTTCTGGACCATAATATCGAAACCATCCAACTGATGCGCCGTTTTGGCGTCAAAGGGTTTCTGGGCGATCCAACCCGGCCCGAGTTGCTGCGCGCTGCAGGGCTTGAGAAAGCGACCGTGCTTGTAGCCGCGATGGACGACCGCAAGCAAGTGACGCGGATCGTCAGCTTTGCCCGGCGTCAGCGCCCGGATCTGCACATCATCGCCCGCGCCCATGACCGCACCCACGTGTACGAGCTGTATCAAGCAGGCGCGAACGACATCGTGCGCGAAATGTTCGACAGTTCTCTGCGGGCCGGACGCTATGTTCTCGAGAATATCGGCCTCAGCGAATATGAGGCCGCACAGGCCGAGCAGACTTTTTACCACCACGACCGTACATCAATTCGCGAATTGGCAGATCTGTGGATCCCGGGAATGCCAACGGCTGAAAACAAGAAGTACATTGAACGCGCGCAGCAGTTCGAGAAGGATTTGGAAACCGAGCTTTTGGAACTGGCTGAAAAGCACGCCCAGAAATCGGCCTGACCCTGTTATGAGGTCAGACCATTCGGGTTACCCGTCTGAAACGCCAGCTTCGGCAAAGGTGGCCATGCCAGAATGGCAGGCGACCGCGCTTTTGAGGATGTTGATCGCCAGCGCCCCGCCCGAGCCCTCGCCCAGTCGCAAGCCAAGGCTCAGCATCGGTTCTTTGCCGAGTTTTTCCAGCACAGCACCATGCGCGCCTTCTGCACTCTGGTGACCGGCAACGGTGTGATCCAGCGCACCATCCGAGACGTCCGCCAGACAGGCCGCAGCCGCCGAGCAGATGAAACCATCCAGAATGACTGGAATACGCAGAACGCGCGCGGCGGCGATGGCACCGGCCATGGCGGCAATCTCACGACCGCCAAGGCAGCGCAGAACATCCAGCCCGTCGCCCGCCCCTGCGTGCAGCGCCACGCCTTCGGCCACCACGCGGGTTTTGTTGATCAGCCCGGCGTCATCCACACCGGTGCCACGCCCGGTCCAGTCTGCCGCATCCCCGCCAAACAGGGCACAGGCGATTGCTGCGGCGGGGGTGGTGTTACCGATCCCCATCTCTCCGACAACCAGCAGGTCGGCCTTGGGATCAACCGCATTCCAACCAGTGCGCAGCGCCTGCAGCAACTCGTCCTGGGACATGGCCGGGCCTGCGGTGAAATCAGCGGTAGGTGTGTCCAAATCCAGCGCGTGCACATCCATCGTCGCGCCAGCAGCCTTGGCCAACTGGTTGATCGCCGCACCGCCGTGTTCGAAATTCATCACCATCTGCACGGTCACTTCCGGCGGAAAGGCAGAAACGCCCTGCGCCGTGACACCATGGTTGCCCGCAAACACAATGACCTGCGGAGCGGCAATCTGCGGACGGGCATCCCCACGCCATCCCGCATACCAGATCGCCAGATCCTCGAGCCGACCCAGTGCGCCCGGCGGCTTGGTCAATTGCCCATTGCGGTCAGTCGCACCTTGCAACGCAACCTCGTCCGGGCCAGGTGCTTGAGTCAAAGTATCACGGAGTGTTTTCAGGTCATTAAGTTCAGGCAGCATCGAAAGCCTCGTTGCATCAGAGTGGTCCTGTGTGTTTAACCGAAGCGTTCGATCCAACAAGACCCGGAAAGGCGCGGGAGTGCATAAAAACGACAACACCCTGATTTCCGCGTGGGACATTCCGCTGGCGCTGGTGCTGTTGACGCGTCTGCCAGTGCCACGCTTGCCCGAGAAGGTCTTTGCGCGTCAGGCCGATTCCGCCTGGGCTTTCCCTGTGGTCGGGATGGTGGTGGGCCTGCTGGCTTGTGCCGTTGGTTGGGTCTCAATGGCGTTGGGCTTGCCCGCAATGGTTGCCGCCGTACTGGTCACCATCACTCAGGTCGTTTCCACCGGCGCAATGCACGAAGACGGGTCGGCTGACACCGCGGACGGGCTTTGGGGCGGATTCACACGGGAACGTCGCTTGGAAATCATGAAGGACAGCCATATCGGGGCTTATGGAGTTCTGACGCTGATCTTCAGCCAACTCATGCGTATCGCTCTGATCGCGGCTCTGCTGACGGCTGGCGCTTACGGAGCGATCCTCGCCGCGTGTATCGTGTCCCGTGCGTTCATGCCAGTTCTGATGAGTGCCCTGCCCAACGCCCGTAACAGCGGATTGAGCCACTCCTTCGGTGGGCCACGCCGCGCAACGGTTGCGGTCGGGCTTGCGCTGGCCGTTAGCTGCGCGGTGTTTCTGATGGGGTCAGGAGCCGCCCTGCCCGCCCTCGTTGCCGCTCTGGCCGTCGCGGTGCTGGCTTGGGTCGCAAAGGCTAAGATCGGTGGTCAGACCGGTGACATTCTGGGAGCCTCACAACAACTGGCCGAATTGACCTTTGTCACGGCTGTGGTCGCGGCACTTTAGGTCGTACCGCCCGTCTCGATCCTCAGGGTCGCACCGCAATGTTTGCAGTGCACCGCGTCCGGGTCATGACGGTAGAGGCCACAGCTTGGGCATTTGTGCCTCACTTTCTGCGGCATAAAGATCGCCTGCGCCAACCGCACGAACAACGCCACGCCAACCACCATGATGAACACCGAGAAAAGCTTTCCGCTTGGGGTCGACAAGGTGATATCGCCGAACCCGGTCGTGGTCAGCGTTGCCATGGTGAAGTAGAGCGCATCGATATAGGCGGTCTGACTGTTGTCAGGGATGAAAAACACAAGAACCGCCGTGGAGGTCGCGAACACGAACACCAACAGGTTGATCGCTGCAATAACGGCGTCCTCATGGGTCCGGAAAAACTGACTGTCGCGCCTCAGGTCGCGCAGCAGGTGGTACGAGTGGATCAGCCGCAATGCGCGTAGAATTCGCACGAAGGCCAGATTTCCAGGCAAGAACGGCTCTAGCAGCAACGAGGCGATCACGACGATATCGGCGAGCGTATAGATCTTGCGCAGCAGCTTCCATCTGTCTTTTGCAATCCATAGTCGGGCGAGAAAATCCAGCAGGATTACAAACCCGACGCAGAGGCTGGCGATGGTGATCCCCGGTCCGTGCGGAACATTCGCCGTGGCCACAAAGAACACGATTGACGCGGCATCAAACAGGATCAAACCATAGCGAAACCAGATCGAGACCGGCTCATGTGCGACGTATAGAAACTTAACGGTTTGCTTTATCCCGGTCATGTATCCGCCTCTGGTTACAGGAAAATTAGCGGCAAACGCGAAATTCACCAAGACCCGAGACGAAAAAGGCCGCCCCCTTGCAGGAGCGGCCCGAAATTCAGCTTAGGCAGCGATTAGGCGGCGCGCGAGGTCAGAACCTCATCCACCTGCTTGGCTGCCGAAATCTCACCAGCGCCAGAGACGGCGGCTACTTCGCGGGTCAAACGCTCAAGCGCGGCTTCGTAAAGCTGACGCTCAGAATAGCTCTGCTCGCGCTGATCGTCGGTGCGGTGCAGGTCGCGGACCACTTCGGCAATCGAGATCAGATCGCCCGAGTTGATCTTTTGCTCATACTCCTGTGCACGGCGGGACCACATGGCGCGCTTGACCTTGGCCTTGCCTTTCAGGGTTTTCATCGCCTGGCTGATGACATCAGGCGAGCTGAGCGACCGCAATCCGGACTCGGTTACCTTGTTGGTCGGCACCCGCAGGGTCATCTTGTCTTTTTCGAAGGAGATGACGAACAGCTCAAGCGAGAACCCGGCGACTTCCTGTTCTTCGATCGAGATGATCTGACCCACGCCATGCGCAGGGTAAACAACATAGTCGTTCGGGCGGAACTCAAGCTTTTTCGACTTAGACATAGAGGTTCATCCTTGGTTACAGAGCGAGATACAGGACGACAAAACACCCAAGCCGGAGCCTGTACCGGCTCCGCCAAGCGGCTGGTTTGTCATAAAATCAGAACTCCAAAGCAGTCATACTTACGGAGTACATCCCCATCTCATTCAACATTCAGCTTCTGATTATATCACAAAATTACGACACCTGAAAGGCCACGCCCTTTTCCGACCGTGAAACCTTATGTTTTTCAAGGCGAAGCAAGCTTCTTCTATACCTGAACGAACAAGTTCAGAGGGCGAATCGCTTAACCGCCTTCGCCGGGCGCTTCCGAGAAATACTTCTCCATCTTGCCCTCTTCACCGTCGCGTTCTTCGGCCTCAGGCAGCGGGTCTTTCTTGGTCACGATCACCGGCCATTGTTCGGAATACTTCCGGTTAAACTCGACCCACTGATCCATGCCAGGCTCGGTATCGGGACGGATGGCGTCAGCCGGGCATTCCGGTTCGCACACACCGCAGTCGATGCATTCATCGGGGTGAATGACCAGCGTGTTCTCGCCTTCGTAAAAGCAATCGACTGGGCAGACCTCGACACAGTCGGTGTATTTGCAGGCGATGCAGTTTTCTGTGACGACGTAGGTCATGGTCGGATTCCCGTTTGCGGTTTGGGCGACTAGCTAATCCAGTATTGCATTGTCTTCAAGGGAGGATCAGCCCTCTTTGGTGCGAGAAAGATCAAGCGCGCGCCGATCTTTCTTGGTCGGACGACCTTTTCCCTCGAAACCCGGATTTTTGGGCGGAGCGTCCTGCTTTTCCGTCATATCGAAGTACAACGTTTGCGCCTCGGGCGCAGGGCCGCGGCGTTCACCAAGCTTTTCGACCCGAACCACCCGCACAATGCGGCCTTGTGGGAAGGTCAGAACGTCTCCGGGTCCTACGGCTTGCGCCGGTTTCAGGACCCGGTTTCCGTTCAAACGAACGTGGCCGCCGCTGACCTGTTTGGCGGCCAGGCTGCGGGTCTTGAAGAACCGCGCCTGCCACAACCATTTGTCGATCCGCAGCTTGGCCTCGGCCATCGGCGTTTAGTTACCGTCCTTCAAACCCATCAGCGCGGCTGCGAACGGGTTATCGGGATCGATCGCCTTTTCCTTCTTGGGCGGACGCGAGGAGAAGGACTTGGCACCTTGCGGCTTGCCGCCCTTTTTGCCCTGCGGCTTGCCGCGCCCGTCCTGAGGTTTGCCACGCCCGTCCTGAGGTTTGCCACGCGGCTTGCCCTTGCCCTGCCCCTGCCGTTGATCACGGCGCGGGCCACGGTTGGCTTGACGCTGACGACCCCAGGTGAAGGTGTAGAAAACCTCAACCTCGGGCTCTTCTGATGCCGGAGCCTCGGCTGGCGCCTCGGTGCTTTCGGTGGCCTCGGCTAGCGCCTCGGCGGGGGTGGCGACCTCTTCGCTTGCCGCCTCAGGCGCCGGGGTTTCTTCGGCTGGAGGTTGCTCGGTCGCTTCGGCTACAGGTGCCTCGACTGGTGCCGCCTTGACCTTTTTACGCTCGCCGCGCTCGGCGTTGTAGCCTAGCCCCTTCATCAGGTCGGCGAACTGTTCCAGCGTCATACCAGTGATCGACAGCATATCGGGCTTGGCTTCGAACCCGCCACGGCTGTCTTCGGCACGCAGCATGTCGGCCAGACGTTCCAGCATATCGATCCGAATAGAGCGTTCGCCCGCATCGCGGTAACCGCACATGATGTCATAGCCCTCGGGCGCGTCCTTGGCGACCGGTACAGTGACCAGACCCGGAGGCGGCGCTTCGGGGAATTCCTGCAGACCGTTTGACAGCGCCCACAGCACCAGTCGCAGACGCGTCGGAGCGGGTTTCAGCAGCAGCGGCATGAAGATCGTGAACTGACCAAAGCGGATGCCGTGCTTGCGCAGCGCGCCACGGGCATCCTGATCAAGATCTTTGACCTCTTGCGCAACGCCAGCGCGGGGCAACGCACCCAACGCCTCGACCATACGGAAAGCGAACCCTTTGGCGAGGCCAGTCAGTTCTTCGTCACGCGACAGGGTCAGCAGCGGCTCGAACAGCGCTGCCACTTTGCGGTCGATGAAGTGCTGCAAGCGGCGCTGCACCTTCTGCTCAACCTCCGGCCCTGCGGCCTCGTCCACGAAAACCTCGACCATCGGCTTAAGAGGCTCTGCCCCGGCAACCAGCTTGCCGACGGCATATTCGCCCCACATCAGGCCACCCTGATCGGTGAAATCAATTTCGGTATCGGGCGCGTTGTAGAAGCGATCAGCACGCAGATGGAATTGCGGCGCGAGTGCTTGCAGGGACGCCGATTTCAGAGCTTTCGCCTCGGTTCCTTGCGCGCTTTTGTCCGGACTAAACCGGAACCCTTCCAGACGACCGACGAATTCGCCTTCAACGGTCACTTCACCCTTGTCATTTACTTCGGCCAAAAGGGCCTCCTTCTGTTTGAGCCGGCGCAGCAACACAGATGTGCGCCGGTCCACAAATCTTTGCGTCAGTCGGTCATGTAATGCATCCGACAGCCTGTCTTCTACAGTGCGCGTTTCGTCTCGCCAATGTGATTCGTCACGCACCCAACCGTTTCGCTGCGCAACATATGTCCAAGTGCGAATATATGCCAACCTTTTGGAGAGTGCGTCAATATCGCCATCCGTACGGTCGATCCGGCGTATCTGCCTAGCCATGAAGTCATCCGGGATCGAACCGCGTTCGTGCAAGTGGCCATATATCACTTCGAGCAGACCGGCGTGTTCGGCATGGCTAATACCACGAAAATCGGGAATTCGGCACACATCCCACAGCAAACGGATCGATTTGCCATCGCTGGCGCGAGCCGCGACCTCAGCCACTTGTGACAGCGATTTCAGCACGTTCAAATCGTCAGCGGGCCGCGCCTTGATCAGATGCTCGTCGTTCGGGCTAACCTCAAGCGAGTCGATCAGCGCGTCAACCGAGCCGAACCTGAGGGCGGCATTCCGCCAGTTAAGTTTTTTCATCGGCGTGAACCGGCTGTCCATTATGGCTTGCGCCACGCCTTCGTCCAATGGCGGGGCCTCTCCGGTCACGCCGAAGGTGCCGTCAGACATGCCGCGCCCGGCGCGGCCTGCAATCTGGGCCAATTCGTTCGGCGCAAGCGGACGCATCCGGCGCCCGTCGAATTTGGTCAGCGAGGAAAAGGCAACGTGATCGACATCCAGGTTCAGCCCCATGCCGATGGCATCGGTGGCGACAAGATAGTCGACCTCGCCATTCTGATACAGGTCCACCTGCGCGTTCCTCGTACGTGGGCTGAGTGCACCCATAACCACCGCGGCCCCGCCTTTTTGACGGCGCAGCAGCTCGGCGATGGCATAGACATTATCGACCGAGAACCCGACGATGGCGCTGCGCGGGGGCATCCTGCTGATCTTTTTGGAACCAGCGTAAACCAATTGAGACATCCGTTCACGGCGCACGAACTGGGCCTCGGGCACCAGTGCCGCGATGGGTCCGCGCATGGTGTCGGATCCCAGAAACAGCGTCTCATTAGTGCCGCGTGAACGCAGTAGGCGGTCGGTGAAGACGTGACCGCGTTCGGGATCGGCGCAGAGCTGAATCTCGTCAATGGCCACGAAATCCGCGCCCATACCCTCAGGCATCGCTTCGACGGTGCAGACCCAGTATTGAGTACGCGGGGGTACGATCCGTTCTTCCCCCGTGACCAGCGCCACAACGGACGGGCCGCGAATGGCGACGATCTTGTCATAAACCTCGCGCGCTAGCAGACGCAGCGGCAAGCCGATCACACCGGTCCGGTGTCCCAGCATCCGCTCGATTGCGTAGTGCGTTTTACCTGTGTTGGTCGGGCCAAGTACGGCCACGATTCGGGATGACCCGCTCACCTTTGCCCCCTGCCCCGGTTCTTTAGAGGGCCGAGCCCTCGACCTGAGGCTTCAGTCGATTCACAGCATTGGTTACTTCTTCATGATGCGGATGTATAGCCAGCGCGCGCTCATAGGCACCCAGCGCCTTGTCGGGCTGTTCGATGATCTCGAAGATCAGGCCAAGGCCATAGATAGCCTCGTAATTATTCGGGTTCAGCGTCAGAGCGTGTTCCAGATCGGCGGCGGCCATGCCAAAGCGATCCATCCCGAAAAACACCGAAGCCCGCAGGTGCCAGCCTTCGGCAAAGCCGGGCGCGTGATCGGTCAGTGCCGTCAGATGTTCGATGGCGGCCAATGTATCGCCATCCTCAAGAGCCTCGCGTCCGCGTTCTAACAGCAAGTCCGCCGAGGCGGAGCCAGACTGAGCCCACAGTGCCTTGAGCTGCCGGTCCAATCCAATCGCCTGTTCCGGTGTGGCCAGCGCCAGTTGCTGCAGCAGCGCGTCCTCATCCCTCAGGTCCGCCTGTTGCGCGGCGGAACTGGTGGAAAACATGACCGTGACAAAAAATGCCGCGACGATACCTTTGAGATTGTTTGTTGCAATGCCCATAACAATGTTCAGTGTAGCGTTGCGACCGGGGATGTCCATTCACGGCGCAGAAACAAAATGAGGAAAACCATGAGCGACACCCTTGAAAAAGCCGCAGCGGCGCTGAACGAAAAACTGACCGGCGGCGATTTCGACGCTTCGGCCAAGTTTGCAATCGCCGATCTGGGCGCTATCGTTCTTGATGCAAACGGCGCACGTGTCAGCGACGAGGAGGCCGACGTAACCCTGAGCGCCGATGCAGACACGTTTGAACAAATTCTCAGCGGCGACCTGAACCCCACCGGTGCGTTCATGTCAGGCAAGCTGAGCGTTGACGGTGACATGGGTGTTGCCATGAAACTTGCCTCGGTGCTGGCCTGATGCAGTTCTCGCCGGCCCCTTTCTATGAAGACGTGGCCGGCGGACCCGCCGGTGGTGCGGCCCATTGGGTGACAACTGCGGATGACACCCGTATCCGCGTGGGCCACTGGCGCCCCGAAGTCGAGGCAATCGGCACGGTAATGATGTTCCCGGGCCGTACAGAGTACATCGAGAAATACGGCGATTCCGCAGCCGAGTTCGTTGGGCGCGGTTTTGCGTGTCTGGCCGTAGACTGGCGTGGTCAGGGGCTGGCGGATCGCCTGCTTGATGACCCACGCGTCGGGCATGTCGAACAGTTCACCGACTATCAGCACGATGTGCAGGCCACGCTGGAACTTGCTGCCGAACTAGACTTGCCAAAACCGTGGTACGTGATTGGTCATTCGATGGGTGGCGCGATCGGGCTGCGTGCGGTTCTGGAACGCGACTGCTTTGCCGCTTGCGCGTTTACCGGCCCGATGTGGGGCATCTTCTTTACTCCGATCATGAAGCCTCTTAGCCGGCTCACAGCTTATTGGGGGCCGCGGATCGGACTGGGGGAAAAAACCCCTCCAACCACATCGTTGGAAAGCTATGTTGCCTCGCAACCCTTTGACGGCAATGTGCTGACACGTGATCCGGCGATGTACCAGATGATGAAAGATCAACTAATCGCGCACCCGGAACTGGCGCTCGGCGCACCATCGACAATCTGGCTGCGCGAGGCGTTGGACGAATGCGCCTGGTTGATGGAGCAGACCGCCCCCGCGACGCCCTGTATGACCTTTCTGGGCAGCCACGAGCAAATCGTTGACCGCAAAGCGATCCGCGCGCGGATGGCGAATTGGCCCAACGGCACTCTGGTTGAAATTCCCAAAGGCGAACACGAGGTACTAATGGAGCCGCCTGGGGTGCGCGGCCCCGTATATGACCAACTGGTGGCTCATTTTCTGGCCGCTCAATCGAACGCCGCACCTGCGCCTGCCCTGTCGAACTAAAGAAACGCTCACGCAAAGGCGGCTTGTGATCCGGGCCGCCCGCGCCTAGATGTTTGCGAAAGCAGATTTTCCGAGGTGATCCATGCGCGACCTTCCCTTTCCCGTCCGTGACGCAAACGCAGCCGGAGGAACCGGCGATCTTGGCAACCTGCCGGAATGGGATCTGACCGACCTCTACAGCTCGGAAGAGGCGCCAGAACTGGATCGGGATCTTGAATGGCTTGAGGGCGAATGCGCATCCTTTGCGGCAGACTACGAAGGCAAGCTGGCCGATCTGGACGCCGAGGGCCTGCTGACCTGCGTGCAGCGTAACGAAAAGATCAATTCGATTGCCGGGCGCATCATGTCTTTCGCCGGTCTACGCTATTACCAACTGACCACCGATGCCGAGCGCGCCAAGTTCCTGTCGGACATGCAGGAAAAGATCACCATCTTCACTACGCCGTTGGTGTTCTTCACGCTGGAAATCAACCGTATCGACGATGACGCGCTGAAGGCGCATTTCGACGCAAACGCCGATCTGGCGCGGTATGAGCCGGTCTTCCGTCGCATCCGGGCGATGAAACCCTATCAGCTGTCAGACGAGCTGGAAAAGTTCTTGCACGATCTGGGCGTTGTCGGCGACGCGTGGGAGCGCCTGTTCGACGAAACCATCGCCGGTCTGACCTTTACCGTTGATGGCGAAGAGTTGAACATCGAAGGCACGCTAAACCTGCTGACGGAACAGGACCGCAGCAAACGCGAAGCCGCCTCGCGCGAGTTGGCAAACGTGTTTCAGGACAACATTAAAACCTTCGCCCGAGTTCACAACACTCAGGCCAAGGAGAAGGAAATCGTTGATCGCTGGCGCAACATGCCAACCGCGCAAACCGGTCGCCACCTGTCGAACGACGTCGAGCCCGAAGTGGTCGAGGCCCTGCGCGAGGCCGTTGTGGCCGCCTACCCCAAGCTGAGCCACCGCTATTATGAGCTGAAACGCAAATGGCTGGGGCTGGACGTGATGCAGGTCTGGGACCGCAACGCGCCGCTACCGATGGAAGACACCCGCGTCGTTGGTTGGGATGAGGCCGAAAAAACGGTGATGGACGCCTATAACGCCTTCGATCCCCGCATGGGAGAAATCGCAGCGCCGTTCTTTTCAAAAGGTTGGATCGATGCCGCCGTGAAACCGGGCAAGGCTCCGGGCGCGTTTGCGCATCCGACCGTGACCGACGTGCACCCCTATGTGATGCTCAACTATCTGGGCAAACCGCGTGACGTTATGACCCTGGCGCATGAGCTGGGTCATGGAGTCCATCAGGTATTGGCCGCCGATCAGGGTGAAATGCTGTCCTCGACCCCGCTAACGCTGGCCGAGACCGCATCCGTTTTCGGTGAGATGCTGACCTTCCGCAAAATGCTGGATCAGGCCGAAACCCCGGAACAGCGTAAGGTACTGCTAGCCGGTAAGGTTGAGGACATGATCAACACGGTCGTCCGCCAGATCGCCTTCTACGACTTCGAATGCAAGCTGCACGCCGCCCGCCGCGAGGGCGAGCTGACACCGGACGACATCAACGCCCTGTGGATGAGCGTTCAGGCCGAAAGCCTTGGGCCCGCATTCGAATTCATGGAAGGGTATGAAACCTTCTGGGCCTATATCCCACACTTCGTCCACTCGCCCTTCTACGTTTATGCCTACGCGTTTGGAGACGGCTTGGTGAACGCGTTGTATTCGGTCTACGCGAGCGGATCGGACGGGTTCGAGGGCAAGTATTTCGAGATGCTGCGTGCCGGCGGATCGAAGCACCACAAGGAATTGCTGGCCCCGTTCGGGTTGGACGCAAGCGATCCAAAGTTCTGGGACAAGGGTCTGTCGATGATCTCGGGCTTCATCGACGAACTGGAAGCGATGGAAGACTGATCACTTTTGGCTTTTGGTCGTCAGGAACACGGCGGCCACGATCAACACGGCACCCAGGGCTGCAATCGGCGTGATTGCGGCCCCCAGAAACAGGGCCGAGTTGATGAAAGTGAACACAACTGAGGCTGCAAACATCAGCGTCGCTGTCAGCGTCGACACCCGCGCGGCGGCCTCATACCAAAGATAGTAGGCCAACGCGGTTGGGAGCATCCCCAGCAAAAGCAGGAACACCACGTCATTGATCGTTGGGACCTGCAGCGAAAACACAGCCAATGGCAACAACAACACGCCTGAGCATGTGAAGACGCCCAACAGGAAATTCAGCCGTTCCCCTGTCGATTTTGAGTTGCGCATCGCCCGGCTGCTAGAGATCAGAAACACCGCCCAGCTTAGCCCTGCTCCGATTTCCAGAAGATCGCCGAACAAAGGCTCTCCGCCCCCCTGAAAATCCCGGAAAACGGTCAGGAACACGCCCAGAATGGCCAGACCAGTGGCCAGAACGTCCGTGCGCGTGACGGATGTGTCCGCGAAGAAATAGAGGAATACCAGAACAAAAAACGGCGCGGTGTTCTCCAACACCATCGCATTTGCGGCACCGGTGTGTTCAAGCCCAATATGAAACAGGATGTAATTGACTACCGTCGACAGAACGGCCAGCCGAAAACTCCAATCCGCAAGCCGGATCGATACGGAAATACGCATCACGCGCAACATGCCATAGATGGCCAGAGCGGCGATGAACAGGCGCGTCACAGCGATTTGCAACCCACCCAGATCGCTGGTCAGGTAACGAACTATGACGCTGTGCGTGCCCCACAAGAACGCGGCGAGAAACCCAAGAACCAGACCGTTTTCCAGAAGCTTGGCTTTGGGCACCGCGCAGCCCCGCTTACTTCAACTGGCTGTCTTTAGAGCCGCGTCGGTTGATGCCCGAGCGTGCCTTGAAGGCTCCGTCGCGCTCCTGTTGGCAATCAAGGCACAGCTTGACACCCGGCAAAGCCAGACGACGTTTTTCGGGGATTGGCTCTTCGCATTCGGCGCAATGGGTCAGGCTTTCCCCCACAGGGCGCTTTTGCGCCTGCATCCGGGCCAGTTCGTCCGAAATGGACGCCTCAATCTGTTCACTTACCGCGCCGTCGCGCGCCCAACCTCCTGCCATGGGCCTCTCTCCTGATCAGGTGCCGGACAGACTAGCGCGACGGTGCGGGACGTGGCAAGTCAGAGGAAAACAGCCCGCTCCAGAACTTGATCAATCATTTCCTGTGTCCCGCGTGAGAACTCCAGAGGGCATGGATATGCGGCCCTGTCGCGTACTGAACGGCAGAAGGCCTCGACCTGAAGTTTGTAGTGATCGTCACCCGGAAAGCGCGTGACCTGAGCCTCAAGCCCCGGTCGGTGCAACTCTACTCGTGCTTCACCAAAGACCCGGGCGTTGAACGGTGCGGTCAGGCGGATCACGCCGCCTTCGCCGTGAAATACCATTTCCTGATGCGGATGCATACGGATCGAGACATAGCTGGAATAGGTAAAGTCAGGGAACTGCGCGCGAATTTCCGTGAAAGTGTCGATGCCATCCTCCCACCGGATCGAGGATTCGACCTGAACGGGTTCTTGACCTGTCGCAAACCTTGCGCTGCCAATCACATAAACGCCGATGTCGCGCAGGCCCCCGCCACCAGTTTCTGCGCGGTTTCGGATATTTGTCGTATCCGCGCGGTTGTCGAAACTGAAAGCACCGGTCACGTGCACCAGCTTTCCAATGGCCCCGTCTGCGATCAGCTTACGAACGAACTGCCACTGAGGATGGTGCACGATCATGTAAGCCTCCGCAGCCAGCAGCCCCGTTTCATCCCGCTTTTGGATAAGCGGTGCGAACTCGGCAGCGGTCATGGTCATTGGCTTTTCACACAGCACATGCTTGCCAGCGTCCAGCGCCTTGAGGCTCCACTCTACGTGCATATGGTTCGGCAGAGGGATGTACACAGCTTCGATCTGAGGATCCGCCAACAACGCCTCGTAGTTGTCATAGACGGACAGATCAGGGTTAAAGGATTGAAACGGCTCGGCTTTGGCCACACTGGAGGTCGCCAGACCAGCCAGACGGGCACCATTGGCCGCGTGAATCGCCGGTGCCATGTGCTGACGGGCGAATTTCGCGGCGCCGAGAACGCCCCATTGAACTGTTTTTTGCATGTGACCCTCCAACATGTGCGACTACGTTCGACTTAGAAAGTTATCGCTAACACTGCAATTCCCGATCTTCTAGCAATCAACCGACGCCAAGTCAGGCTTTAATCTGCAGGGAACCTTCGTACTCTGCTCTCAATCGGTTGGGAGTGAGTGAAAATGAAGAAAGTACTCAAGTGGATTGGTGGTCTGTTTGTGCTTGCGATGATCATCGGCGCTGTAGTATTTTTTGGATTTTTGCCGCCTTACATTGAAACTCAACGCAACAGCGTGATCGACCACGACCCTTTTGAAGTAACGGATGACGCCGAGGCTCTGCACGAAACTCTGATTGTCGGCGATTTGCACGCCGATCCGCTGTTGTGGAGCCGTGATCTGACCCAACGAGGCACACGGGGACAGGTTGACATTCCCCGCCTTGTCGAAGGCAACGTCGCCTTGCAAGTCTTTACAGCCGTTACCAAATCCCCTGCCGGACAGAACTATGAAGCGAACTCGGCCGAGGCCTTTGACAACATAACCCTTCTTGCGATTGGACAGCTTTGGCCCCTGCGCACGTGGGACAGTCTGAAGGAACGCGCAATCTATCAGGCCGATAAACTTCATCAATTCGAGGCCGCCTCGGGCGGGCAGTTGAAGGTTGTTAAAACCCGGGCCGATCTTGATGCTGTGCTGGCCGCGCGCGCCGCGGGTCAGACGGTTGTCGGAGGCATTCTGGGCATAGAAGGCGCACACGCTTTGGAGGGCGACCTGAACAGTCTTGACGCCCTTTTTGACGCCGGGCACCGCGTTTTTGGGCTGCATCACTTTTTCGACAACGAGTTGGGTGGCTCGCTGCACGGGTTTGGTGAAACCGGCCTGACCGAATTTGGCCGTCAGGTCGTGGCTGAACTGGAACAACGCCCCGTCGTGATCGACCTTGCGCACTCCAGCCCACGTGTTGCGCGGGAAGTTATCGCGATGACGAACGTCCCTTTGATTGTCAGTCACGGTGGTCTGCACGGGTTCTGCCCGGTCAAACGCAATTTTCCGGATGATCTGATGCGGGACATCGCCGCAACCGGAGGTGTGATCGGCATGGGCTATTGGGCGGATGTCACCTGTGGAGACATTTCCCCAACGGGCATCGCCAAGATGATCAAGGCGGCAATTAACACCGTCGGCGAAGACCACGTGTCGCTGGGATCGGACTATGATGGGTCGGTCGAAACGGCGTTTGACACCTCGGAACTGGCCGCTTTGACATCCGCTTTGTTGGCTCAGGGGCTGACAGAAACTCAGGTTCGGAAGGTCATGGGAGAGAATATGGTTCGCGTTTTCAGGCAACAATTGAACTAGAGGTGGGTTTCGCCATAACCGGATGAAATCACTTTTTGATTTCGCACCAGCGGATGTAATAGGCCGCTGATTTCAAATCGTGACATCCGAATTTCGTGATCCGTTTTCAGGCTCTCCCCGTACCAAGTGTATCGCCGGCGGGAAGATGTGTCGTTTCAGTTTCTTCCTCATCAAGGGCGGCAAACAGGGTGGGAGATGAATCGATATGACTGACATGACAGACGTACCAACGATCACAGAACGCGTGATTCAGTTCAGCGGTGACCCGGGAACATTTGACAGCGATGGCGGGGATTTCGACATCCTCCGTGAAGCTGTAATTGCTGCCGGGCTAGCCGATACTTTGAACAGTGATGAGGTCGACCTGACCGTTTTTGCACCAACCGACGCGGCCTTTGTCGCTTTGGCACAGGCCCTGGGCTATGATGGTTCGGACGAAGGCGGAGCGCTTGGCCACATCGTTAAGGCGCTCACTTTGCTGGGTGGAGGCGATCCCCTGCCCCTGCTGACCAATATCCTCAAGTATCACGTCGTGGATGGTTCTTTCACCAAAGACGCAGTTGTCAGCCTTGGAGACGGCGCAGAGATCGAAACCTTGCTGGGATCAAGCGTCGAACTCAACCTGCTGAGTGATCCTCCAAGCCTTGAAGATGCAGATCCGGGTATCGCTGATCCAGGCCTTATTGCTTTCGACGTTGAGGCGTCTAACGGGGTAATTCATGTATTGGACGGGGTTCTGCTGCCGGTCTCGGTGACCGGAATTCTGGGGAAGAAGAACACCGATTTCATTTTAGGTGATGACACGGATGAGTTTCACTTTACCGGACGCGGTCAGGACTTTGTGCACGGTGCCGGTGGCAATGACGTGATCAATGTCGGGCGCGGCGATGATGTGGCCCTTGGTGGAGACGGTAATGACATCATCTTTGGAGGGCGCGGGAACGACATCCTGCGCGGCGATGACGGGCACGACCAGATTTTTGGCGGGCGCGGCAAGGATTTGATCGACGGAGGGGCCGACAATGACTTCCTGTTTGGAGGTCGCGGGCGTGACACCTTTGTTTTCGAGGAAGGTGATGGGTACGACACCATCGCTGACTTCAAGGTTGGCAAGGACAAGATAGACCTCAGCGCCTATGACGACATCGAAAGTTTCGACGATATCGAAGATCACATCTCGAGCGGCTTCTTCCGGACCAAGATCGAGCTAGGCGATGGCGACAGCATCAGCCTACTTGGTGTCAACGGCATGCATCTGTCCGAAAGCGATTTCATCTTTGCCTGAACGCAAAAAGCCCGCCGGTGTCGGCGGGCTTTATTCCTGCCGGGCCGTGTCTCAGACGGTTCCCAACATTCCTTTTTCGCGCGCAAGTTCGCGCATTTTCTTCTGCAGCTTCTCAAACGCGCGCACTTCGATCTGCCGGATACGTTCACGACTGACGTTGTACTGTGTGCTGAGTTCTTCCAGCGTGACAGGCTGATCCATCAGGCGTCGCTGGGTCAGAATGTCCTTTTCACGGTCATTCAGCACATCCAAGGCAGCGGCCAGCAGTTCGCGACGTGCA
The DNA here is from genome assembly GCF_056536985.1 of Ruegeria sp. CH8. Lineage (NCBI taxonomy): Bacteria > Pseudomonadati > Pseudomonadota > Alphaproteobacteria > Rhodobacterales > Roseobacteraceae > Ruegeria > Ruegeria sp. CH8. Next base: position 404,728 of record NZ_JBQFQR010000001.1, read on the forward strand.
TCCAGCTCATCGCGCGCTTCATAGTCACCGGCCTGGTCAGCGTCTTCGTCCTCGAGCCAGTCCTGCCATTGCATGGTGCCCTCGCCTTCGGACCCGACGGTCGCGTTCAGCGAGGCATCGCCACCGGACATCCGGCGGTTCATGCTGACAACTTCCTCTTCGGTCACGCCCAGATCTTCGGCGATCTGCTTGACGTTCTCGGGTCGCAGGTCGCCCTCTTCCAGCGCACCGATGCGCGCCTTAGCTTTGCGCAGGTTAAAGAACAGCTTTTTCTGCGCCGAGGTCGTGCCCAGTTTCACCATCGACCATGACCGCAGGACGTACTCCTGGATCGAAGCGCGAATCCACCACATTGCATAGGTCGCCAACCGGAAACCCTTTTCCGGGTCAAACTTTTTTACAGCCTGCATCAGGCCCACATTGGCCTCGGAAATCACTTCGGCTTGCGGTAGGCCATAGCCGCGATAACCCATAGCTATCTTGGCCGCCAGTCGCAGGTGCGACGTGACCATTTTATGAGCCGCTTCAGTGTCTTGCTCTTCCACCCAACGCTTGGCGAGCATGTACTCTTCTTCCGGTTCCAGCAGCGGGAACTTGCGAATTTCCTGCATATAGCGGTTCAGACCGCCTTCCGGCGTCGGCGCGGGGAGATTTGCGTAATTTGCCATGTTTCATGTCCCTCCGACAAATGTTTAAGTCGTTAACATAGGATATGGGATGCCGCCCCTATCCGTTCAAGAGGTACCGTTAACAGTTTGGAATTAACGAACGATAAAGGAAACCTAAGAAAATGTTATTCACGTAACTTTGCGCATTATGTCAGCGGCGCACGCAGCTGTTCAATCAGTTTATGCATGTCGTCCGGCAACTCGGCCTCAAAGCGCAGGTTTTCCCCTGTCACCGGGTGCTCAAAGCCCAAAACGGCGGCGTGCAGCGCCTGGCGCGGAAAGGCACGGACGACCTCGGAGGTCGCGGGACTGAACGCCTTGGCCGCCAGTTTACGCTTGCCGCCATAAACAGGATCGCCCACCAGACCATGCCCGGCATGCGCCATGTGAACGCGAATCTGGTGCGTTCGGCCGGTTTCCAGCCAACACTCGATAAGTGCCAGCCCTGCCGGATTACCGTATGTCTCAACAAGACGCGCACGCGTGACAGCGTGGCGACCACCGTGGAACAACACCGCTTGTCTTTGCCGATCGGTCTTGTGGCGTGCCAACTGCGTGGTTAGACGCATGATATTGCCGGGCTCGAAGCTGACGCCTTTCACCCCCCGCAGACGCGGGTCATTGGCATCGGGCACGCCATAGCAAATGGCGCGGTAAAACCGCTCGACCGTGTGCGCTTCGAACTGGGCCGCCAGCCCATGATGCGCCGCATCCGATTTGGCAACGACCAGCAGGCCACTGGTTTCCTTGTCGATACGATGCACGATACCCGGGCGCTTTACCCCGCCGACGCCGGACAGATCATCGCCACAATGATGCAGCAGCGCATTGACCAGCGTCCCGTTCGGCGAACCCGGCGCGGGATGCACGACCATGCCCGCCGGCTTGTTGATGACGATCAGGTCGGCATCTTCGAAGACAACCTCAAGAGGGATGTCCTCGGGGCCAATATGGCTGTCTTTCGCCTCAGCCACAGAGATCGACACCAACGCACCTTCGGCAACTTTGGCCTTGGGGTCGCGCGCCTCAGCGCCATTGATCAGGACGGCACCTTCGTCGATCAACTTGCCCAACCGCGTACGCGACAGGTTTTCCTCGTCTGGCACATCGCGCGAAAGCGCCTTATCAAGGCGTGGCGGCGGATCGGCCGCGATGTGAAACTCAATCTGACGGGTGCCCATGACTGTCCCTTCCGAACCGCAAGAACCGCAGGAAACGCCACAGCTTCGCCTGCTGCGGAGAATGGTCATGCTGCTGACCGCGGTGATGATTGGCGGGGTTCTAGTAACATTCGCGCTGATTGTCATCCGGCTATCGGACAGAACCCCCACCCTGCCCGATCAAGTAGAACTACCGGACGGCGCAAAGGCACAGGCCGTGACCATTGGCAACAACTGGTACGCGGTGGTGACGGATGACAACCGTATTCTGATCTTTGACAAGACAACAGGTCGCCAACGTCAGGAAATCATCATCGAGCCCTGACGCTCAACCTTCCAGCGCCATACGGAAGACAAACTCGGATACGCGGCGCAGAGCGTCATATTCTTCCGCTGTGTCGCGTCGAAATTTCTGATCTTCTTCGCTCAATTCGACCGGGCTGAAAAGCTGCGGCCTGTCGGCCGTGTTAGAGAATTGCTTTTGCTTGATGGGGAGATGCAGCAGAAATTCTTCAAGCATATACGGCAACAATAAAGGTAGCCCGCCAACCCAGTAATTGGCCGAACAGCTTAATTATATTCTGCTATTTTTAATTTTTTTGGTGCGGTCGAGAAGCATCTAGAACAATCGAACTAGCGCCTATGACCCCTTATTTTTATGGGCAAAATGCCCCAGGGCAGCCTTCAGATTTCTCCGAATGTGTGCTGTCCCAAGGCGTATTGTGTGCTGTGGTGCCTGTCAAGCGGGCAAGGCTTTCTTGACCAAATAGGTCACCTGCCCGCACCAGACAACGACATCCAAGCTATCAATCAACCGAGATAACTTCGCCCGGATTGTCCAAGTCTATTTCCATAACGTAGCCGAAAGCGCTGCTTTCACCGTTATGATCGTCCCAAAAGGGTGACGGTTGAGAAATGGCATTGAAGTACCTTACTACGTGCGCTTTATTCGCAAAATTGTTCGGCTGGCCACTGGCAAAATTGGTGTACGTCATTGGTTCTCCACTTACGAGTACCCAACCACCATCTGGTTCCTTAGCGCCCGGTTCTTGATACATCCCAATCCAAGGGCCACGAATTCCACCATCCTCAAAAACTTTCCATAACCGTTCATCATTTTTTATAAGACTGTAGACAAAATCGTTTTCTTCTTTGGAAGTAATCGAGACAAGGTTGTCTTTGCCCCCTAAAATTGTGCCACTACTTTGGCCGAGAAGGGGGAACAAGGGATGGCTCGGAAGCGATACTCGGACGAAGACATTCTG